>JBJMPM010000229.1:0-19229 GCA_045803205.1 Longimicrobiaceae bacterium | reverse complement strand
GCGCGCTGTCCGTAGACGAACCCGCACGCCGGGCATTCAACGCGTACCCAGATGGCACTCCCCACCTTACTGCTCGGAAGGGTTCGCGGGACCGGGGGATCAAATCGGTTACAGAGTCGATTTCCGCAGGGGCCCCTGAGTACGACCCGCCTCGTCATCGGCGGCTGCGGCGCCAGCCAGCCCGTGAAGAAGTCCGAAATAGAAAACCCGAAGAACTGTAGCAGGATGATATAGTGCAACGGTGGTGGATTCCCTCCCCACTGTCGGAATGCGAGCCAGACCCAGTCTTCACCATCCCCCCTTGGCATCAGCGGGGCCCCGAGTGCCGCAAGGGTTTCCTCTCCGACGCGCTCCACGAGTGCGGTGGAAATAGCGTCTCTCCGTGACCGCGGCTGCGCAGTGCGTTGCGCCCATCCAGCGGCCGCGCCGAAGCCGTGGAGCCGATTCACCAGGACTCTGCGCCTGCGTGAGTTGAGCTTATGGTTGAGTAACCAGTCCGAGTCCGCAGCGATTGCATACACGAGCTCGGCGCAGTTCTCGGGATGTTCAACCGGCACCCCTCCACAAATCAAAGCTTCGTGAAGCGGTACAAGGTCCATCAGGTATGGACTCCACTGCGGAATCGAGCTGGCTGTGAGGTTGCAACGATGCATTGGGCATACAAGGACCCCCGGTAGCTGGTGAACCCGATGCCAGTAGGGTAATCCGTATGTGGCTTGGTCTGAGATGACGCACTCACCGCACCACCGAAGGATCCCGGGGTGTCTCAGCCGAGGGTTCTTCGTCCCGGTGGCGAGTGCTCTAGGGCTTCGACCGCCGTAACGCATAAGGCGCATGGCCTTCTGCACCCGCTCGGATGGAAGGAACGGCCGGTGGTACGGGAATGAGGTATGCTCCTCGACCAAGCTTAGAAACGTGAACGGGTGCCCGGGCGGGAGGCGTCCGAGGAAAGGTTTGAGAGCGGTCGGCAGTGAGGTAACGCGGTAGTTGTTGTGCCCGAAGAGATCGAGCCGCACACCTACGCCCGATAGGCCACTCATCGTGCCGTAGCGCGCCATGAGACTGTAGAACAGCTCGTCCGGGAGCGCCTCTGGAAAGAACGCTGGCACCGGTATACTGGGGGGCTGAAAGTGGAACGGCTCCGCGCTGTGGAAGCACGGAGCCATTCTACTAGCCAACTTTGTTTCCTACTAGCCGGCTTTATTCATCACTAGCCAGCTTTCTTTCCCACTAGCCAACTCTATTCCTCACTAGCCACCATTATTGGTTCACCACAGCACACTGGAGTTGGCGTGTCCGCCTCACTCCACCGTTACGCTCTTGGCCAGGTTGCGCGGCTGGTCGACGTTGGTCTCGCGCAGCACGGCGATGTGGTAGGCCAGGAGCTGCAGCGGCACGCTGGCCAGGATCGGCGTGAGCGCGTCGTGCGTGCGCGGGATGCGGATCACGTGGTCCACCACCTGCTCCAGCTCGGTGTCGTCCTCGCTGATCACCCCGATGATGCACCCGCCGCGCGCCTTCACCTCGTCGATGTTGCTGCGCACCTTGTCGTAGACCGCGTCGCGCGGCGCGATCACCACCACCGGCATCTGCTCGTCGATCAGCGCGATGGGACCGTGCTTCATCTCCGCCGCGGGGTACCCCTCGGCGTGGATGTAGCTGATCTCCTTCAGCTTCAGCGCCCCCTCCAGCGCCGCCGGGAAGTTGTAGCCGCGCCCCAGGTACAGGAAGTTGCGGCTGTCCTTGTACTCCTCCGCCAGCCGCTTGATCTCCTCCTCCGTCTCCAGCAGCCGCGCCACCTGCTCGGGAAGCTGCTGCAGCGCGCGCACGATCTCGCGCCCGCGGCTGGCGGTGAGCGTGCCGCGCAGCCGCCCCAGGTGGATGGTCATCATCGCCAGCACCACCACTTGGCTGGTGAAGGCCTTGGTGCTCGCCACGCCGATCTCCGGCCCCGCGTGCAGGTACACGCCGGCGTCGGTCTCGCGCGCGATGGTGCTCCCCACCGCGTTCACGATCCCCAGCGCCGTGGCGCCCTGCTGCCGCGCCTCGCGCATGGCCCAGAGCGTGTCCGCCGTCTCGCCGCTCTGGGAGATGGCGATGGTGAGGGTGTTCGGCTCCACCACCGGGCGGCGGTAGCGGAACTCGCTGGCGTACTCCACGTCGGTGGGGATGCGGGCGATGTCTTCCAGCATGTACTCGCCGATCAGCCCGCTGTGCCAGCTCGTGCCGCACCCCAGGATGATGATCCGCTCCGTCTCGATCAGCTCGTGGTCCATCCCGGTGAGGCCGCCGAGCTTGACGTTCCCCTCCTCCTCCAGCAGCCGGCCGCGCATGGTCTCGCGCAGGGTCTCCGGCTGCTCCATGATCTCCTTGAGCATGAAGTGGTCGTACCCGCCGCGCTCCACCTCGTCCAGGTCCCAGTCCACCCGGCTGATGGGGCGGCTCACCGGGCCCTGGTTGTGGCGGTGGACGGTGTATCCCTTCTCCGTCACCGTCACCATGTCGCCGTCGTCCAGGTAGATCACGTCGCGGGTGTGGGCGATCACCGCCGCGGCGTCGCTGGCCACGAAGGTCTCGCCGTTCTCGCCCACGCCCACCAGCAGCGGGCTGCCGAGCCGCGCGGCCACGATCTTCCCCGGGTCCTTCGACGAGATCACCGCGATCCCGTAGGTCCCCTCGATCTGCTGCAGCGCCGCCTCCACCGCGCGCTCCAGCTTACCGGCGCGGCCGCCGTCCTCCGACAGCCCGGTGTTGAAGAGGTCCTCGATCAGGTGGACCAGCACCTCGGTGTCGGTGTCGCTGGCGAAGGTGTGCCCGCGCTCCTGCAGCTTGCGCTTGAGCACCGCCGCGTTCTCGATGATGCCGGTGTGCACCACCGCGAAGTCGCCGTTCTCCGAGACGTGCGGATGGGCGTTGCGCTGGTTGGGCGGCCCGTGCGTGGCCCAGCGGGTGTGGCCGATCCCGTAGACGCCCTCCACCGGGTCCGCGATGATGAGCTTCTCCAGCTCGGCGATCTTCCCGGCCTCCTTGCGCACCAGCAGCGACCCGTTCCTGGCCACGGCGATGCCGGCCGAGTCGTAGCCGCGGTACTCCAGCCGCTTGAGCCCCTGGATGAGCAGCGGCGCGACCTGCTGGTCGCCGATGTATCCCACGATCCCGCACATGTCGGTCGATCCCGTGTGGATTGTGTGTCGTGCTCCTGCCTGCGCCTGCGGAACCACCCTGCTGCGGAACCTGCCCTCACGCCGATTACTGCAACTGCCGGTCCGCGACCGCGTGACTGCCACCCGCCGGTCCTTCTCTCGAACACGAGTGCCTCGGACGCAGAGGGGCGAATGAATTCGCTGCAACAAAAACACGAAGTCCGCCTTCGCGGGCTACCACCGCCCGTGTCGCCGACGTCGCGGAGCACGCGACGGGCATCACCGCAGCCGAAGTCCGCGAAACCTCGGCTATCGCGAGGCCGGTCGCGCGCCGCAAGACCACGGCACCGCCACGGCCAGCAGTCCGCGAAGGCGGACTTCGTGTGGTTGTTGCAGCGAATTCATTCGCCCTGCTCGCCCTACGCCGGGAGCGCGCCCCGCAGCGTCTCCACCAGCCCCTCGGCCTCGTCGCGGGTGGGGGCCTCGCAGATGATGCGGACGATGGGCTCCGTCCCCGAGGGGCGCAGGTGGGCCCAGGCCCGGCGCTCCGGCCAGTCCAGCCGCAGCCCGTCCTGCCGGTCGGCCGCCGCCTCGGGGAAGCGGCGCTCCAGCTCCTCGTACACCGCGTCCAGCGGCTGGGCGGGGCGCGGGAGCTTGGCCTTCACGATCTCGTAGCGCCCGATCCCCGCGGCCAGCTCCGAGAGCGGCTGTCCCGTCTCGGCCAGGAGCTGCAGCACCAGCGCGGCCGCCACCGGCGCGTCACGCGTCAGGTGCACGTCCGGGAGGATCACCCCGCCGTTCCCCTCGCCGCCCACGGTGGCCCCTTCGGCCTGCATCCGCCGCGCCACGTTGATCTCGCCCACGGCGGCCCGGAAGAGCGGCACCCCGGCGGCGGCGGCGACGTCGTCCATCAGCCGGCTGGTGGAGAGGTTGGTCACCAGCGGCCCCTTGCGGTGGCGCAGCACCAGGGTGGAGGCGAGCGCCAGGGTGTAGTCCTCGCCGATCGCCTTCCCCTGCTCGGAGACCAGGGAGAGCCGGTCCACGTCCGGGTCGGTCGCCAGGCCGACGGCGGCGCCGGTGCGGGCGACCAGCGCCTCCAGCTCGCCCAGGTTCTCGGCCACCGGCTCGGGCTCGCGCGGGAAGCGGCCGTCGGTCTCCAGGTTGATGGCCTCGACGGTGCACCCCAGCGCCTCGAGCAGCCGGGGGAAGATGGTGCCCCCCGCGCCGCGCACGCAGTCCAGCGCCACGCGCAGCCGCATCGCGCGCACCTTCTCCACGTCCAGGAAGGGGAGGGAGAGGATGCGCTCCAGGTGGCGCTCCACTGCGGCGCCGTCCTCCGTCCATCCCCCCAGCTCCATCACCCCCGCGCGGGGGATCTCGCCCTCCACGAAGGCGCGCATCTCCGCGCCCTCGGCGGCGTCCAGGAACATCCCGCTGGGACCGATGAACTTCAGCGCGTTCCACTCGATGGGGTTGTGGCTCGCCGTCACCGCCAGCCCGCCGGCGGCGCCCCGCTCCTCCACCGCGAGCTGCACGCTGGGCGTGGGCGCGATCCCCACGTCCACCACGTCGCAGCCCACGGACTGCAGCGCGGCGGTGGCGGCGCGCACGAACATCGCCCCGCTGAGGCGCGAGTCGCGGCCGATCACCACCGTCTTCCCCGGTCCGCGGCCGCGCGCGTACGCGCCGAAGGCGGCGGCGAAGCGGGCGATCACCTCCGGGGTCAGCCCGTCGCCCACGCGCCCGCGCACGCCGGAGACGCTCACCATCAGCTTCTGCGTGTCGATCATCCCGCTGCGTTTGAAATCGCTGGTGTGCCGGGGACAAAAGGCGCGCCGCGGGCTTGGGGGGCCGGGGCGCGCGATCGGGCGGTGAATGTCGTCGCCGCCGCCCGCGCCGTCAAGCGAACGGATGGCGGCGGTGGCAGGCGGCTCCGCAAGATCGGTTCTCGACTTGCATTCGCAAGGCCGCATGGTAGGTTGGCCGCGCCGGACCCACCCGCCCGGCCGCCACCGCGACGCCCGATGAAGCAGCCGCTGGACCAGCTCCTCGCCGAGACCGCCCGCGCCGCGCCCGACCGCTTGGCGCTGGCGGGCGACGCGCCGTGCACCGCCTTCGAGCTGGAGCGGCGCGTGCGCGAGCTCGCGGACGCGCTCGGCAAGATGGGCGCGGCGGGCGGGCGGCTGGGGCTGCTCCTTCCCAACGTCCCCGCCTTCCCCACCGCCTTCTACGGGATCCTGCGCGCGGGCGGGAGCGTGGTGATGCTGAACCCGCTCCTCTCCACCCGCGAGGCGGCCGAGTACCTGGGCGACTCCCGCGCGCGCGGCGTGGTGACGGTGGAGGCGATGGAGCACCTGGTGCCCGCCGGCGTCCCCACCCTCTGCATCGACGCCGCCGACGGCGCGGTGGAGACGGAGTTCGCCCCGCTCCCGTTTCATTCGGAAGACGGCGGCGAGGGGGCGGAGCGCGAGGCGGTGGTCATCTACACCAGCGCCATGGACGGGTGGGCGCGGGGTGCGCGGCTCTCGCACCGCAACCTCGCCGCCAACCTGCACGGGGTGATCGAGGCCATGCAGCTCACGCCGGACGACTGCGTGCTCGGCCTCCTCCCCTGGGTGCACGCCTTCGGGCTCACCGGCACCCTCACCGCCCCGCTCTCCTGCGGCGCGCGCGTGGTCCCCGTGGAGCGCTTCCACCCCGGGCGCGTGCTGGCGGCGCTGGAGGAGAGCGGCGCCACCGTGGTCTGCGGCGTCCCCGCGATGTTCGTGGCGCTGGTGTCGGCGGCGGAGAAGCAGGGCGCGCCGAAGCACCGGCTGCGCATCGCCGTCTCCGGCGGCGCGCCGCTGGGGGGCGAGGTGGCGCGCCGCTTCGAGGAAGCCTTCGGGGTGCCGCTGCGCGAGGGGTACGGCGTCACCGAGTGCGCGCCGGTCTGCCTCTTCAACCGGGTCGACCGCCCCAACCGGCCGGGGACGCTCGGCTACCCCTTTCCCGGCGTGGACGTGAGCATCCGCGACGCGCGCGGGCGGTCGCTGGAGGCGGGGGAGACGGGGGAGATCTGCGTGGAGGGCGCCAACGTGTTCGCCGGCTACGTGGGCGACGAGGGGCGCGATCCGGCGTACTTCTGGGACGACGCCTTCCGCACCGGCGACCTGGGCTCGGCCGACGCCGACGGCGCCGTGCGCTTCCGCGGGGTGACGAAGAAGATGTTCACGCGCGGCGGCTACAACGTCTACCCCCGCGAGGTCGAGCGCGCGCTGGAGGGCGACGGGCGGATCGCGCAGGCGTGCGTGCGCGCCGTTCCCGACCCGGCGAAGGAGCACGACATCGTCCTCACCGTGGTCCCCGCCCCCGGCGAAGAGCTCGACGAGGCCGCGGTGCGCGCGATCTGCCGCGAGCGGCTGGCCGCGTACAAGCAGCCGGGCGTCGTCGTGATCGAGAGCTGAGCAACGGCCATTTCACGCAGAGACACGGAGGAACCGAGAGAACGCAGAGGCGGGTCTGCGTTCTCTCGGTTCCTCTCTGCGTCTCCGCGTGATCAGAACCAGCGGGTCCAGTTGCTGGTGTAGCGCATGTCGCCGCCGCGGCCGTGGCGGTGCACGTCCATCCCCGCCTCGTCGCTGTCGGGGATGAAGCGCGCGCGGGACTCCTCCGGGCGGCCGTAGTCCATCCCGTACCGCTGCCGCGCACCGAAGCCGCCGCCCCGGTCGTACCCGCGGTCGTATCCCCGGAAGTAGCCGCGGTCGTACCCCGCCGGGCCGGCGTAGCGCGCCTGCCGGCGGTCCTGCTCCATCAGCCCCCACGGGCGGTCGTCCATCGCCGCGCGCGGGTAGGGGCGGCCCAGGAAGTCGGTCTCTCCCTGCACGGGGTGCTCGTACCATTCCGGGTTCGGGCCCGCGCCCACGTCGCGCCACCCCATCCGCCCGGCGTCGCGCCCGCGCCGCCCCTGCGGCGGGCCCAGGTGCCGCTCGCGCCCGCGGAACATCGCGTCGTAGCGCGGCATCCCGCCCATCCACCCGCCGTAGTCCCTGCCGTAGCCGTTGTCGTACCGCATCGCCTCACCTCCGTTCGCGCCGCCCTCCATGGCCGGCGGGCGGAGGGAAGCGGCAACGTCCGGGCCAGTCCGACAGGCGGCGCCCATACCCCGTCTCGTCCCCGCTAAAGGGCGAGCTTGCCCGCGACCTGCGCAAGCGTGATCGCCGCGAGCGTGATCCCGTCCCGCAGCCGCCCCGCCCCGATTTCGGTGCGCAGCGCGTCGCGGTCCAGGAACACGATCTCTCCGAGCGCTTCGCGGTCCTCGGGCGAGGGAACCGGATGGCCGTCGTCCAGCTCCGCCCAGAAGACGACCACCGAGGCGGAGAGGAGGCCGGTGTCGGGCCAGACCTCCCCGATGCGCTCCAGGGCCCTGGCGTCGAGGCCGATCTCCTCGACCAGCTCCTTCCTTGCCGCCTGCGAAGGCGACCCGTTGCTGCGCGCGCCCCTCGGTGCCTCGAGCTCCCACTGCCGGGTGGCGTGCCGGAACATCCGCCGCAGCGCGAGCGAGCCGCCCCGGCTCCCCAGGATCATCACCCCGGCGGGACCGTCGAGCGCCGAGCGCGTGAAGATCCGCAGGTACGTGCCGCTCGCCCCGCTCGGGAACCGCACCGCATCGCGCACCACCAGGATGTACTCGTCTTCGTAGACGACGCCCGTGTCGCGTGAGCCGCCGTTCCCGGCCGGAGACCCGGGCCTGGACGTGATTTCGATCTCCCCGGCAGACGCGTCTCCCACGTAGCGCGCGGCCGCGGGAAGCTGGTCGAGGTAGGTGTGCGATGCCGTCATTCTTCACCTCCCGGGAGCGCGCCCCTGACGTTCGCTTCATGGAGCGCGTTCCGTGCCTCGCGCATCGTGTCGTCCTCACGCCTGCCGAGCCGCCGCTCCAGCCATCGATGCCCGAAGTACCACGCGAGCTCGATCGGCCAGAGGACGAGTTGCACCGTGGTGCCGAAGAACGGCCCGTTCGCGATCATCAGCACCACGTCGCCCAGTGTCGAAACCGCCTTCACGAGCTTGCGCCGCTCGACGGCGTCGCGGTGCTGCCAGTACCTCCCGCGCGACGCAAGCGCCAGCTCCTCTTCGATGGCCGCGACGTACTCCCGCAGCGCGTACCGGCGGACCGCCTCTGCCTGGTCCAGGTCGGCGAGGGCCGATGCCTTGCGCGTTTCGTCGATGTACGCCGCGAACGCGGAGGTCCCGCGGATGTGCGCGATCACATCGTAGGGGACCCGGCTCAGCACCGACGGCGAGAGCGCCGGATGGATCTCTTCTTCGTGTTCGACGTTCCACCGGAGCGGCCGGGTCGCCGAATCCACGTCCTCGAGCCAGGCGGAGAGATCCGCGCCCTTCAACTGTGTCGGGAGAGCCGGATCCAGGCCCAGGTGCCAGGCCGCGTTCCGGTGGTAGATCACGCTCGCGGCCCTGTAGATCGCCTGCGCCGCCTCGCGGTCCTGGGTCTTCGCGACTTCCCAGAGGTGGGTTCGCAGGATCAGCCCGCCCGTCTCCTTCCTGAGCTCGTCCAGGCGCTTCCGAACGGTGCCGGCGATCGGTGCCAGGCCCAGCGAGACCAGCGCGGTGCGATCGCGGAACAGGGCCTCGATGCCCTCCGTGAAGCCGGCGCCGAGAACAGGCCCCTCGTAGCGCGCCTCCGTTCGCCCGGCGGAGTCGACGAACTCGGCCCAGCCCTCCTGCAGCGCCCGGCGCTCGTCCGCCTCGCGCGCATCGGCGGCACCATGCAGGAACGACGCGTGAAGCTGCTGCTCCCGCATCTCCTCCAATCGCGCGCGGAAGCTGGTGCTCGAGTCCCTGAGCGCCGCCACCAGCACGCCCTCCCGCAGCATGCGGTCGTAACCAAGATCCCAGCGGTCCTTGCCGATCAGCAGGTCACGAAGCGGAAGGTTGTCGAGGAACACCGAGTCGGTCGTGACGACCTCCTCGTAGAGCAGGGCGAACAGGTTCAGGATGATGCGCAGGTGGTCGTGCGTCTGCGGGAGTCCCACCACCTGCAGGGCGGAATCGGTGTGAGCGCCGATGAACACGCGCTCGCGTCTGGCATCGGCACCCTCCACAAGCTCCTCAGCCATCTCGGCGCTCCCCATCGCCGGCGAGACCGTCGTTTGCCCGGTCAGTCGTCGCCGAGCGCGTCAGTTCGGCCTCGATTCCCTCGCTCTCCAACCAGGCCAGAACCTCCTCCCGCAACCTTTCCTCGTGGTAGGCGAACCAGCGCTCGCGGACGTCGGGAAACGCCATCAGCGCGTCCTTGAACGAGCGGAACGGCCGGCGGCGGTCCAGCGCGTCGAAGAGCGCGTCGCGAACGCGGCCGTCCTGCGACGCGGCGAAGCGCTCCATGATCCGGAAGCCTTCGTGCGATTCCAGTGACGGCACCGGGAGATAGCGGCGGCCCTCCTCGTCCCGGTTGATCGCGCGGCGGAGCGCGCGCTCCTCGGCCTCCCACCCGGCTTCCGCGTCGTCTTCATCCCCCGCATCGTCCTCGTCGTCATCGAGGTCGAACCCGAAGTCGTCGCCGAGGCCGATCACCTCGCCGATCTGGCGGTCGAGGTACCACTGCATGGTCCCGTCGCCGCCCTCGAAGGCCATCAGCAGCTCGCCCTCGCCGATCCGGATCTTCGCCATCGCGCGCCTCCTGGGCCGCGGTTCCGCGGGGGCCTTTCCAGAACAGGTGTACATTGTGATCGAACCCGGTCCGGCGGAAGACTTGGGAAAAAGATCGTCTCACGCAGAGACGCGGAATCGCAGAGAGGCCGGGTGGTTCTCTCTGTGTCTCCGGGTCTCTGCGTGAGACGATCCTTCCGGCTACTCCTCGTATCGCCCCTTCAGCAGGTCACCCTCGTCGATCCTGGGCCTCACCATCGCCCCCTTCCGTTCTCGCTGATTCCACTTCCTCTGCGCTCCCACTGGAAGCCACGCCTTCCCAACATCCGGTGCAGATGCTTAAACGCTCAAGAGGCCCGGCCGCGCACCTGCTTGGCTAGTTGCTGCATCGACCTGTCGAGATCGTCCCTGACCTTCTCATCCGAGTCACGAAGGTCAAAGCTGGTCTTGAACTCACCACCAATTCCCAGGTACTTCCTCCACTCGCTCAGCGGTACGTTAGAGACGTCGACCTTGCGCGTTGTTGGAATCTTTCTGGCTACGGCCAACGCGTACTCATGGTTCATCCAGCCAAGCTTGGGTCCCTCTTTGGCGGAGTCCGGGTTGCGCAACCGCAACAGCTCGTCATCCGTTACGCTTAGGATCTGGAACAGCGCATCGCACTGACCGATCTTCGTGTTCACCTCGTCTTCCAAAATCTTACCTTCAGGATCGTCTACGAACACGGGTTCCAGCCCCCAGTTCCGCGCGCTCGCCTCTGCCAGCATTCGCAACTCCACACCCCGCTTGACCTTCGCCCGCCACGAGATGAAAACCTTGTGAATCGCCAACGGCGAAGCGGTCGGTGTGACCTGGAGGCTCCTGGCCTGAGGATGACTCTCCCCCTCCTCCAGGCTTGATATCTCCGACTTGAGTATGTGCAGATCGGTGTCGCTCAACGGCTGATTCTTCACGCCAATGAATGTGAGTACCCCACCCTCCGAACGAGGCTCACGGCGCGTCGTCGTGTTCGTCACCCGTCTCAGGTTGATCCCGCGATCCCGCACGCACTTGCACACCCCCGACCAGAGGCCAACGGTCGTATCGCAGGTAGGGGCGGGATTCCTGCCAAGCTCACGGGGGAAGGTCGCGTCATACTTGACGTCGATCTGGACCAAGCCTTCCATCTCGTCGCGGGTTGGAACTGGGAGTAGCCGTACGTGGTGTTCTTCTGGGTAGATAGATGCGATGGCTTTCGTCGGCAGCTCCCGGATCCCGCCTTTAGCCAAGATGTCGGCGCAGCTCACGCCGGGCGCTTCGGGCTGCAGCATGGAATGCTCAGCGCGAAACTTCAGCCTGATGGGATCGAAGGCGTCGGACCCGTAAAACGCGAAAACCGGAAGGTTCTGGATCCAGCGTACCCGCACGGCCTGGGGGAAATCCTCAACCGCGGCGTCCCGCGCCTGTTGATCGTGGATCTTGGCCGGAACGTGCAGGAGATAGAACTTGGGCCTCACAAGGCGCTGGTGCAGGAAGTCCCCGCGTTGCAGCATTTGCTGCTTCACCGTGACCGCCTTCTGGTACATCGCGGTCGCGAGTTCGGTCGCAAGGGTGTGAAGCTTGGCACGTCCGGTACCCGGCCGCCTGCTGTGCTGGAAACGCTTGATTTTATCTTCGAATTTCCGCCGCACGTCCACGGCCTCGCAGACGACATTCCAAGTTGCGTGATGATGCCCGGACGGCGAGCTCTCCCCGAACTGGATGTTGAAGTCGGAATCGACTAGAAACTCAGCCGCGGCGGCCATGGACCCTGGCTGCTCCGCGAGCTTGAGCTCAAATCGTAAGAGGTAAGGCCAGAACTGCGGGTGAACAGGTGAGATCACAAGATGCGGCGTGGGATCTCGCATCTTTACCGACGCGTCTGCCACCCACACACCCCAACAGACCGATTGATCGAATATCCCGACCGGGAGCAATGCGTTAGGACCACACACAATCCCACTGGATTGCAGTGTGAACACGTCTCCATAGAGCATACCGTCTCTCCTGAAGGGGGTCGGCCAGAATGAATGCAGCCATAGTGTCTTCCACGCCGCCTGCGCGGTTGTCGCCGTCTACTCCTCGTACCGCCCGGCCTCCACCGTCTTTCGCACCTTCGCCACGTCGCCGCGGTGGACGCCCAGGGCGAGCATGAGCTCGATGCGCGCCTGCTGCCCGGTCATGTGGTCCGCGAAGATGCACCCCATCTCCCGGAGCTGGTGCCCGCCGCCCTCGTAGGCGTAGGTGTCGAGCACCCGCCCGCGCGACGAGCGGCTGGCGACCACCACCGGCTTCCCCGCGTCGATCCAGCGCTGGAGGCCGGGGACCACGGCGGGCGGCACGTTTCCCCGCCCCATCGCCTCGATCACCACCCCGTGCGCCCCGCTCTCGCGGCTCGCGTCCACCAGCCGCGCGTCCGCGCCGGCGACGATCTTGATCAGGTCCACCGGCGTCACGGGGCGCTCCGGCGCGAGCGCGCGCTTGCGCCGGCTCTCGCGGTAGAAGAGGGCACGCCCCTTGTCGGTGATCCCCAGCGGGCCCCAGTTGGGCGAGCGGAAGGTGCCGGCCTGCTCGGTGTGCGTCTTCACCACCTCGGCGCCCTGCACGATCTCCTCGTCCATCACCACCATCGTGCCGCGGCCGCGCGCCTCGGGGCTCGCGGCCACCTCCACCGCGCTCATCAGGTTCGCCGGCCCGTCCCACGACAGCTCCGACGAGTTGCGCATGGCCCCGGTGATCACCACCGGCACCGTCGCCGGGAGGGAGCGGTCCAGCAGGTACGCCGTCTCCTCGACGGTGTCGGTGCCGTGCATGATCACGACGCCGTGGAAGCCGGCCGCGAACGCCTCCAGCACGGCGGCGCGCAGCTCCCACATCCGCTCGATGGTCATGTGCGGCCCCGGGTAGCGCCCGAACTCGCGCACCTCCAGCGCCGCCACCTGCTCCACGCCGGGAACCGCCTCCAGGATCTCGCGCCCGGTGAGCCGCGGCACCGCGCCGCCCGCGCCCGCATCCTGCTTCATGGAGATGGTGCCGCCCGTGGCCAGCAGCAGGACGCGGGGGAGGGCGCCTTCAACCACAGAGCACGCTCCCCCCGTTCACGTTCAGCACCTCGCCGGTCACGTGCCGCGCCAGCGCCGAGCAGAGGAAGACGATGGGCCCCGCCACGTCCTCGGCCGTGGCCACGCGCCCCAGCGGGATCTGCGCCTCGATGCGCTCGCGCCCGCCGCCCGCCATCGGCTTCGCCACCATCTCGGTGTCGATCCAGCCGGGGGCCACGCAGTTGACGGTGATCCCGCGCGGCGCCAGCTCCACCGCCACCGACTTGGTGAGGGCGACCATCGCCGCCTTGGTAGCCGCGTAGTCGGCGTGGAAGGCCTCGCCGCGCTGCGCGGCGGTGGAGGAGACCAGCACGATCCGCCCGTTCGGCGCCAGGAAGCGCGAGGCGAGCCGCACCGAGTAGAAGATGGAGTCCAGGTTCTGCTGCACCGTGCGCCGCCACTGCTCGTCGGTCAGGTCGGCGATGGGCACGTCGTCGGGAACCCAGACGCCGGCGTTGCCCACGAAGAGGTCGATCCCGCCGAACTCCACCAGCGCGCGCTCGAAGAGGAGCTCCGCGCCCCAGGGGGTGGACATGTCGCCCGCCTGCGCGTAGGCCCGGCGCCCCAGCGCGCGGACCTCGCCGGCCACCGCGGCGGCCTCGGCCTCGCGCGCCCGGTAGCCCACGCCCACGTCGGCGCCGGCGCGCGCCAGCAGCAGCGCCACCGCCCGCCCCACCCCGCGCGAGGCGCCGCTCACCACCGCGCGCTTCCCCGCCAGCCCCAGGCTCACGCCGTCGTCCACTTGCCCCCCAGCTCCGCGGCGTGGTGCCGCTCCGTGTCCAGGATCTCGCGCAGCAGGGCGCCGGTGTGGCCGTCCACCCCGCCGACCTCCAGCAGCGCCTCGTAGCGCGCCACCTCGCCGCGCTCCCGCGCCTCGGCCACCTCCTCCCATCCGTCGAGCATCACGGGTGGCGCGAAGGTGGAGAGCTCGCGCGGCGCGGCGCCCAGCTCCAGCAGCCGCGCGGTGAGGCGCGAGAGGTGGTGCTGCTCGTCGGCGTGCAGCTCGTTGAAGCGCTCGGCCAGCGCCGCGTCGCCGCGCTCCTCGGCGGCGGCGGCCAGGGCGCGGTAGAAGAGCGCCTGCTCCTTCTCCCCCTCGCGCGCCCGCTGCAGCGCCGCGGCCAGGTCTTCCGTCTCGTTCGTCATGGGGATTGAAGATGTCCGGCGGCGCGGCCCAAAGCAATTCGCTCACGCAGAGACGCGGAGACACGGAGAACGACTCAGAGGGTGTTGCTGAACCCGTTCTTCGGACATCCCTGGGGTGTCATCCTGAGGCCCGGCCACGTGGAATAGGCGTTCACTCCGATGGCGGCAGGGCCGTGAGGATCTGATCGCGGCCACCCCGGAGCCTGCTGCGGAAGCTCGCGCGGAAGCCACGGCCTCACGTTCACTCGTCGATGCCACGCAGGAAAAAGGCGAGCATCGACGAGGGCCGGCGTGGACGCGTCGATTGTGCGAGCTTCCGCGGCGGGCTCCTGCGCATTCCTCGGCCAGATCCTCACGGCCCTGCCGTCTGCAGCGCTGACGCCAGCGCCCGTGTGGCCGGGCCTCAGGATGACACTCGTGGTGCCGCGGAATGTGCGCGTTCAGCAACACCCTCTCAGGAGCAGCCCTCCACGTACTCGACCGCCGGGACCACGCCGCCGCGGAAGCGGGTGACCACGCCGCGCGCGGTCTCGAACACGATCCGGTGAGTGGTGTCCGCCGGCGCGCCGGGGAGGGCGACCAGGTAGTGGCCGTCCTCGTACTCGTGCGGCTCCACCCGCGCGCCCGGATAGGCGGCGAGCACCTGCGCCTCCGTCCACCCCACCCGCGCGCCGCGCGTGGTCGCCACGCGCGAGGAGTCGTCCACGTCCACGCGCACGATGCGCCCGCTCTCCGTCATCAGCGACACGCCCTCGGGAAGGCCGGCCAGCCCCACGTACGCGCACGCCTGGGTGTCCGGCTGCGCGGCGGCGCCGGAGAGCGCGGCCGCCGCCTCCGCCACCGTCATCCCCACGCGCACGGGCCCGATCCCCGCCTCGGTGAGGCGCCACTCCACGCCCGACGGAGAATCGACCGTGGCGGCGGGCGAGTCGACAGCCGGCGGCACGCTCGCATCCGGCCGCCCACAGGCCGCGATCGCCAGCACGAGCAGCATCAGACGATGCATCTTCCCTCCTTCGAAGCCGGTCCGGCGATACGATAACCCACGGGAGCGCGCGTGGCATCCGCGACGTCTCTCCATGTCCTCCGCGGCGCTGCGTGAGATCTGCCGTATCCGCCACATGTTGGGGCGTGTCAGTAGCGTATCACCTATATCGAGGGTTCAGGGATGTTTCGCGGCGGGCCGCGGAGTGCTAGATTGAGGTCCGCCGCGCACCCCCGATTTTCGCCGTCCGCACCCTTCCGAAGAGACGTGAGCCGCACCCGCCGAGCGAACGCCGCGCCGCAGCCCGTGGGCGACCTGGTCGCGCGCTTCCTGGACCGCTCGGGGCTCGCGCCGAAGGTGGCCGCCGCCACCGTGGTCACCGAGTGGCCGGCCCTGGTGGGGCCCCAGATCGCCGCCGTCACCACCGCCACCGGGGTGCAGGACGGCACCCTCTTCGTGGCGGTCGCGAACAGCGCCTGGATGATGGAGCTGAACCTGATGAAGGGGGCGCTCATCAAGCGGGTGAACACGGGGCGGAAGGAAGGGCGGATCGACCACATCGTGTTCGTGATGGCGGCCTGACGGAGAGGGCGAAAACGCAGGCGGCGCGCGAACATCCGGGGTGGCACGGGGTACCATTGGGCTCGGATGTTCCACCGGAAAAACAGAGACGGGGAGTCATGGCTTCGAGCTCCGCAGCCGACGAGTACAACGCAGGTCAGATCCAGGTCCTGAAGGGCCTGGAGGCGGTCCGCAAGCGCCCGGGGATGTACATCGGGTCCACCAGCGCGCGCGGCCTGCACCACCTGGTGTACGAGGTGGTCGACAACTCCATCGACGAGGCGATGGCCGGCCACGCCACCCGCGTGGACGTGACCATCCACCCCGACGACTCCATCACCGTGGTCGACAACGGCCGCGGCATTCCCGTGGACCTGCACCCCACCGAGAAGGTGCCGGCGGTGGAGCTGGCGCTCACGGTGCTGCACGCCGGCGGCAAGTTCGACAACGAGGGCGAGGGGTCGTACAAGGTCTCCGGCGGCCTGCACGGCGTGGGCGTCTCGGTGGTGAACGCCCTCTCCGAGTGGCTGCGCGTGAGCGTGAGCCGCGAGGGGAAGGTGCACGAGATGGCCTTCGCCCGCGGCGACAAGACGCAGGAGCTCACCGTCACGGGGACCGCGAAGGGCACGGGGACCACGGTCAGCTTCAGGCCCGACCGCGAGATCTTCGAGGAGACCAGCTACTCCTTCGACACGCTGTCGAACCGGCTGCGCGAGCTCGCCTTCCTGAACCGCGGCGTGTTCATCTCCCTCACCGACGAGCGCCCCGCGGCCGAGGAGGGCGGCGAGGTGCGGCTCGAGAAGTACCACTACGAGGGCGGGCTGAGGGAGTTCGTGGAGTACCTGCGCGGCTCGCGCAAGCCGCTGCACCCCGAGGTGGTGCACGTGGAGGCGTCGAAGCCCGAGGCGGAGATCGAGATCGCCTTCCAGTACGACGACGGCTACAACGAGAACACCTTCACCTTCGTCAACAACATCAACACCCACGAGGGCGGCACGCACCTCACGGGGTTCAAGAGCGCGCTCACCCGCACCATCAACGACTACGCGCGCCGGGTGGGGCTCTTCAAGAAGGGCGGCGTGGAGGGGCTCTCGGGCGACGACGTGCGCGAGGGGCTCACCTGCGTGATCAGCGTGAAGGTGCGCGAGCCGCAGTTCGAGGGGCAGACCAAGACCAAGCTGGGGAACAGCGAGGTGAAGGGCGCCGTCGAGAGCACGGTGAACGAGAAGTTCAACGAGTACCTCGAGGAGCACCCCGGGGTGGGCCGCGCCATCATCGAAAAGGCGATCAGCGCCGCCCGCGCCCGCGAGGCCGCCCGCAAGGCGCGCGACCTCACCCGCAAGAAGAGCGCGCTGGAGACCGGCGTGCTCCCCGGCAAGCTGGCCGACTGCTCCAGCAGCAACCCCGAGATCGGCGAGCTCTACATCGTGGAGGGCGACAGCGCCGGCGGGAGCGCCAAGCAGGGGCGCAAGCGCGAGTTCCAGGCGATCCTCCCGCTCAAGGGGAAGATCCTGAACGTGGAGAAGGCGCGCTTCGACAAGGTGCTCTCCAACGACGAGATCCGCGCCATCATCACCGCCATCGGCACCGGCATCGGCGAGGACGAGTTCTCCCTGGAGAACGCGCGCTACCACAAGATCATCATCATGACCGACGCGGACGTGGACGGGAGCCACATCCGCACCCTGCTCCTCACCTTCTTCTTCCGGCAGATGCGGCAGCTGATCGACGCGGGCTTCATCTACATCGCCCAGCCGCCGCTCTACCTGGTGAAGAAGGGGAAGCAGGAGCAGTACGCCTACACCGAGGCCGAGCGCGACGAGATCATGGCGCGCTTCCGCGGCAACGGCGACGGCGCCAGCGAGAAGGGGATCCAGGTGCAGCGCTACAAGGGGCTGGGGGAGATGAACCCCGACCAGCTCTGGAAGACCACCATGGACCCCGAGACCCGCACCCTGCTCCGGGTGGCCATGGAAGACGCGGTGGAGGCCGACTCCATCTTCACCCGGCTGATGGGCGAGGAGGTGGAGCCGCGCCGCGCCTTCATCGAGCAGAACGCCCGCTACGTGAAGAACCTCGACATCTGAACCGATCGTCTCACGCAGAGACGCGGAGGCGCAGAGAGACCGCCGAGTCTTTCTGCGCCTCCGCGTCTCTGCGTGAGGTTGATCATTTCCTTTCCTTTTCGACCACTATTGCCATTACGCCGCGATTTGCCTAGATTCGAGAAGTAGTCAGAGAGGACAGGAACGACAGCCACAGGAGCTGCGGGTGCGCCGAGCGCACTCGCGGCTCTTTGATTGAGACGCCAATTCGAGGGGCGCTCCATGGGATACGCGGTGAACTCTCCGCCCGACCCGTTCACCACCGCGGAGTACGCGATCGGGTTCGAGTCGCTGCGCTGCGTCGTCCAGCACGAGGCGGCGAGGGCGGGCTCCGCCGCGGCCCTGGCCCGCACCCTCGGCATCGACGCGCGTCCCCTCCGCCGCTTCCTCGCCGGCGCCGACCCCTCGCCGGAGCTCTGGCGCGTCCTCACCGACCACGCGCGCCGGATCGAGGGAGAAAAGGCGCTCCCTCCGGTCGGAAACCTGGGTTTCGCCGTCGTCGCCGCGACCCTCCCCGTGGCCCTGCGCGGCGAAGCACGGCTGCGAATGGCGCGGGCCCTGGCCCTTCTCTACGCGGAACAGGGCGAGCGGCCGCCCGCCTGGCTCACCGCGATCCTGGAGGTCGCGGAAGACTGAGGCGGACGCTTCTCATTTGCGTCCATTTTATTCCAGCGGTGGCGGATTCGTGGCGTAAGCACTGGCTCCCCTTGCTCTGGAGGCGTCCAGTACCTAGCCTTGCCCATGACAGACCGGGCAAGGGGACAAACAGGACAGCGTGCCGGAGACGACCGGGAGTTCGACCGGCACTGGTCGAGCATCCGGCTGGAGACGCTGCGGGAGTTCGCCTCCGGGCTTTGCGCCGCGCTGACCTACCGCGGGGCGCAGGCGGCCACGGGGCTGTCGAAGGAGGCGCTGCGAAAGTTCGTGGAAGGGCAAAGCTCTCCCAACCGCTCCACCCGTCAGACGCTGGGCGAGCTGTTCCTGAAAACCCACCCCGGCGGAAGCATGTGGAAGACGTCGAAAGACGGAGCGTGGCAGCTCCGCGTGCAGTTGATCGAGCTGCTCCCGCCCGGCGAAGAGGCTGCCCGCGACGCGCTCGCCCGGATCTTCGAACTGGCGAAGCGGTTCCCCGAAGAAGTGCCTCCCTCGGCCGACCAGGTCCACGAGTGGATGGACCTGCAGGTGCAGGGGGAGTACTGGGGCCGGCGCTACCTGGACAGCTTCGGCGTACGCAAGCGGCGACGGAAGGGCGAGGCGAAGCGGCCGCGCAAGCGCGCGAACCCGGAAAACGACTGATACCGATTCCGCTAATTGACTGTGCATTCAGAGATCCTTGCAGCGAAAGAATTTCACACGGAGTCAACGGAGTCAACGGAGAAAAGACGGGTAGTTCTCTGTTGACTCCGTTGACTCCGTGTGAGGCTTTGCTTGACTGAATGCACAGTCAATTTGTCGAAATGGTATGAGTCTCACGCAGAGACGCGGAGGCGCGGAGAGAGATGCGGCGATCTCTCTCTGCGCCTCCGCG
>JBJMPM010000421.1:0-2773 GCA_045803205.1 Longimicrobiaceae bacterium | reverse complement strand
GCGGTCGCTGGCGCGCAAGCTCGGCGTCTGGCGCCGCGCCGCCGACGCGGCGCGGCGCGAGGGGGTGGACCTGATCCACGTGATGTGCAGCATCACCAGCGTGGCGGGGCTCAAGCTCCACCTGCTGCGCCGCCGCTCGGGGCTCCCGGTGGTGGCGCACTTCACCGGGGTGGGCACCCCCCATGTGGGGTACCGCTGGCTGATGGCGGCCGACCGGGTGCTGGTGGGCGGCGAGTACCTCCGCCGCTACCTCCCGGAGGCCGAGAGCATCCCCCCGCTCTCCCCGCACGTGGCCGAGCCCGGCGCGGCCCGGCCGCGCGACCCCGACCCGGCGCGCCCGCGGCGGCGGGTCCTCTTCCTGGGGGCGATGG
This sequence comes from Longimicrobiaceae bacterium, assembly GCA_045803205.1. Taxonomy (GTDB): domain Bacteria; phylum Gemmatimonadota; class Gemmatimonadetes; order Longimicrobiales; family Longimicrobiaceae; genus Longimicrobium. Next base: position 2,402 of record JBJMPM010000421.1, on the reverse strand, counting down.
AGCGGGTGCGCGGGGTGCAGACGCTGGTGGCCGCGCTCGGCCTGCTGCGCCGCGACCCCGCGGCCGGCGACTTCACCCTGACCATCGCCTGGAACGGCTTCGGCGAGCCCGGCTGGGACGCCGCCATCCGCGCGCAGATCGCCGGGGCGGGGATCGAGGACCGGGTGGAGTGGCAGGTGGGCGACGCCGACGTCCCCGCCCTCTACCGCGGCCATGACGTGCTGGTGGTGCCGCGGCTGGGAGGCACGCGCATGTCGTTCCCGCTGCGCATCGTCGAGGCGATGAGCTACGGCACCCCGGTGGTCGCCTCGGACGCGGGCGAGATGCCGCGCATCGTGGAGGGGTGCGGCCTGGTGTACCCCCAGGGCGACCACGCCGCCCTGGCCGGCGCGCTCCGCGCCCTGCTCACCGACGACGAGCTGTACGCCCGCTCCGTGCGCGCCAGCCTGGCGCGCGCCGCCGAGTTCGCGCCCGCGCGCACCGTGGACCGCATCGTCTCGACCTACCGCCACGCGCTCCATGTCGAATAGCGGCTTCTACGACCAGATCGCCCCCCGGTACGACGCGCTGCGCTACGGGCGCGCGTACGACCGCTCCACCGCCGGGATGGAGCTGGCGTACCTCGAGCGCTTCCTCCCGCGCGGCCGCTACCTGGAGCTGGGCCCCGGCACCGGCCGGGTGACCGAGCTGCTGCTCGGGCACGCCGACGCGCTGCAGGCGGTGGACGTCTCGGCGGGGATGCTGGAGCAGCTCCGCGCGCGCTTCCCCGCCGCGGCCGCGCTCGGCACCACCGTGCTCGACGCGGCCGAGCTCCCTTCCATCGCCGGCTACGGCGCCTTCGACTGCGCCGTCTCCATGCGCGTGCTCCCGCACCTCCCCGACGCGGGCGGCATCCTGCGCCTCCTGGCCCAGGCGGTGCGCCCCGGCGGCACGGTGGTGTTCGACTTCTGGAACTCGGCCGGCTTCGACGCGGTGCTCAAGGCGCTGCGCCTGCGCCACAGGAAGGTCTACACCCGCTACTACGGCATCGGCCGGATGCGGGCGATGATCGGCGCGGCGGGGCTCGAGGTGGTGGCGACCCGGGGGTACGGCTACCCGCCGCTCCGGCCGCTGCTGGTGCTGGATCGCGCCGGCGGCCCGCTGCTGCGCCTCTTCGCGCAGCGGGTGCTCTGGGTCTGCCGGCGCCCCGGCGGTGGGGCGGGGTGAGATGCCGCGGCCGCTCCGCGCCCGCCGGGCGATCTTCTCCTTGCCCATCCCGGCGCGTACCGGGGCGGGGTTCCCGGCGTGCCCCCTGAGCGGCTTCCTCCGCCACCGCACCCTCCACCGGGCGCGCCGGCCGGCCGGTGGGCCGCGCCCCGCTTCTCCCGGCGCGGCATGAAGGCGCTGTTCGTGGCGACCTTCGTGTCGGGGCTGCTCTACTTCCTGGCGCTGCGGCGGGGCGTGGACTTCTACACCCTCGCCTTCGTGGCGGCGGCCATCTACTTCACCCCCGGGCTGGCGGGGTTCGACATCCTCGGCGACCCGCTCGAGCCGGAGACCTACGGGGTGTTCCTGCTGGTGCTCGGCGGGCTGCTGGCCGCCGGCGTGGCCCGCCCCCCCCGTCCGCACCGCCCCGTGCGGGCGCTGTACGGGTACGCCCCGCAGCTCGCCGCGGCGCTGAGCGTGGCGGCCATCCTGTACGTGCTCGCGAAGAGCGGGGTGGGGATGCTGTTCGTCCCCAAGCTCCAGCAGGAATTCCCCATCGCCGGCTGGATCGCCTGGCGGGTGCTGGCCAGCCTGGCGCTCCTCTACGGGGTGCTGACCCGCAGGCGCGGGGTGCTCCTCTGCGGGGCCGCGGGGCTCCTGCTGATGTTCCTCGCCTCCGACCGCACCGCGGTGGCGATGGCGGCGTCGGCCGCCGCCCTGGAGATCGTGGGGCGCCGGCAGGGGGTGCCGCCGCTGAGGGCGGCGCGCCGCTTCATCCTGCCGCTGGCGGTGGCGGTCGTGCTGGTGTGGGGCGGGAAGATCATGCACATCGCCATCCGCGAGTCGGTGCGGCGCCACGACTTCAGCAAGGTCTCCACCCTGGTGCGCGACCCGCGGGCGCTGCGCCTCCTCACCGTCAACTCCGAGCCCTTCCTTACCCAGGCGCTGCTGAACCAGTCCGTCCGGCAGGAGCTGTACATCGGCCCCGGGCACCTGGTGGGCGTGGCCTACCAGCTCTGGCCGGCGCCCTCCATGTTCGGGCACCCGTCGCGCGAGTTCAACGACCTGGTGGAGCAGCGGCTGATCCCCGGCGCGACCAGGCACAGCACGGCCTACAACTTCTGGGCGGAGGCGATGGTCTCGGGGGGATGGCTGCTGCTGGTGCTCTTCCTGGCGCTCTTCCTGGCGGGGCTCGAGGCGGCGAACGCCGCGGCGCG
>JBJMPM010000388.1:0-22185 GCA_045803205.1 Longimicrobiaceae bacterium | reverse complement strand
GCCCCGAGCGCATTCCGCAGCGGGAGCGATACGGCCGGCTGTGTCGCTGCCGATGTTATAGATCCTTCGGTTGCCGCCAGAAGTTCTTGCGGGACGGTGGCTTAGCGCGGCGGCTCCCTCAGGATGACATGTTCGGGATAGCGTGCGAAGCGCACAACAAAACTCCCGATTTGGACTACACGCCGATCCCATTGTCGCGGGGCCCCGGTCGCACCGTGAGCACCGGGCGCATCGCCGACGTGGGCGGGGCGAAGAGGGAGAGCTGGTCGGGGTCGACGAAGACGGCGGCGAAGTCGGAGGGGGTGAGGGCGCGCGCGAGGCGTGAGGCGAAGTTGTCGCGCAGCACGCGGGCGTAGTGGTCCGCGTCGTAGTCGCGCGGGTCCACGGCGCCGGCGGCCAGGTCGTCGGAGGAGGGGGCCACCGCGCCCGTGCCGCTCCGCGTGCGGTACACGCGCACCCGGTCGCCCGCGCGCCAGTGCGTGCGGCCGCTCGCCAGCAGCGCCTCGTACGCGAACTCGTGCCGCGTCTCGCGCGTCTCGGCGTACTTCGCGGGTGACTTGGTGAGCCGCACCCGCGACGAGACGTCGTACGTGGGCAGCTCGCGGCGGCGCAGCGCGTCGAGCGTCGCCAGGTACGCCTCGCGGACGCCGCTCACGTCGGCCGCGAAGAGCCGCAGCAGCGCGCGGCGCAGGAAGGCCTCGCCGAAAGGCTCGGCGCGGCTGGAGCGGAAGGCCACGCCGCGCAGCGTGAGGGTGCCGTCGTACCCCAGCAGCGCGTAGTTCTTGGGCTCGTGCGAGAGCATCGCCGCGTAGCGCCCCTCCAGCTCGAGCTGCACCAGCGGCGGCAGCAGCGCGGCGACCTCCGCCACCACCCGCCGCTCGTCGTCTTCCGACCACCCCTCCGGCACGGCGAAGTAGACGCCGTCGGTGTCCGCCTCCAGCAGCGTCACTCCGCGCGCGGCCAGCTCGCGGCACATCAGCGCCAGCGTCTCGCGGCCGCGGCGCGTGACCTCGTTGGCCGCGTGCACGTCGGCGAAGCGCGTGAGCTCGCCGCCGGCGGCCAGGTACCCGTAGGCCGAGTTCACCACCAGCTTCATCGCCGCCGAGAGCGCCTCGTGCGTGTGGCGCTCGGCCGAGCCGGGGGGCGCCGCGCGCGCCGCCGCCTTGGCCGCCAGCCGCCGCTCCACCAGCCGGTCGACCAGCGCCAGCAGCGCGCCCAGGTGGTCGCGCGCCGGGCCGATGCGGAAGGCGCGCATCAGCGAGGGATAGAGGCTGGCGACGTCGGCCTTGACCACGCGCCAGGCCACGCCGGTGGCGAAGAGGTGGAGCGCCGCGCCGCTGTGCGGGGTGCCGTCGCCGCGCCGGTGCGCGGGGAGCGCGGCCCCGGCGCGCAGGTAGGCGCGCACCAGCAGCGGGTCGATGACGCCGGTGGCGGGGCCCGCGTCGGCCAGGCGCTCGTAGCGGCGCGGGGCCATCCGCCCCAGCGCGAACGCCGCCCCGCCCAGCAGCCGGGCGATGGCGGCGACCTCTTCCACGTCGTCTTCCGCGTAGCGCCGCACCCGCTCCGGGTCGCGCCGCCAGGTGGTGAAGATGAGCGCCCCGGGCACGTACTCGCGGTCCGGCGCCGCCACGCCCAGGTGCCGCGCCACGGCCTTCAACCCGTGCCCCGGCAGCTCGCGCGTGGAGAAGTCGTAGCGCATCACCGCGTCGAGCGTGTCGATCAGCTCGCGCCCGGGCGCCACGTAGCGCACGCGTCGGCTCGCGTCCTCGCCGGGGGCGGTGCCGCGCCGCGCCGCCCGCTCGCGCAGCCCCAGCCTCCCGATCCTCCCGAGCGGCAGCGGCACACCGACCGTGCGCGCGCGCCGGGCCAGGAAGGGGAGGTCGAAGCCGTGCAGGTTGTGGTTCTCGATGACGTCGGGATCGGCCTCGCGCACCGCCTCCACCAGCCGGCGGATGAGGTCGGCCTCGCCCGCGTCGCCCCCGCGCTCGACCTCCAGCACCCGCGTGGCGCCCGAGGGATCGCGCACGGCCACCATGAAGATGCGGTCGCGCGCGGGATCGAGCCCCGTCGTCTCCAGGTCGAACTGCAGCCGGCGCAGGTCGTCGAAGGCGAGCCCGTGGAAGTAGGTCCGCCCCGTGGCCACCAGGTACTGCTCCTCCGGCGGCAGCGCGAGGACGGAGGCCGCGCCCAGCTCGCGCAGGTGCCCCACGCGCCGCCCCAGCCGGTCCGACGCGCCCTGCAGCACCGCCGCCACCAGCGCTCGCCCGTCTCCGGCGGAGACGAGGAAGCGCAGCTCGCCCGGCCCCTCCAGCTCGCGGTGGCAGACGAGGGCGCCGGGGTCGCCCTCCGGCGCGAGCCGCGGGCCCAGGTGCACCAGGTCGTCGAGCCGGTCGAGGAGGATCCACGGGCGGAAGCGCGCCTCCTCGCGCACCAGCTCGCCCGTCTCCGGGGTGCGGCGCCACACGGTCGCGCGCCCGTCCGCCTCGGCCCACACCGAGACGATCCCCGGCGTGGGGTCCCATCCCCAGAGCCACTCGTCCCCGCGGTCGTCAGCGCTCAAGTGAATCCGATCTCCTCTCGCGACCACGCACCCTCGGCCGCCACCCTGCAGCGCCGGCGTTACGCATCATCGTGGTTCGCCCGGCGCCGCGCGGCAACTCGGCGCATCGCCGGGCTCACGCTCACCCTGCCGACTGCGCGTAGCTCTCGCGAAGGGAAACCGAGGCTTCACCTCCGTGCATTTCCCTTGCAATTGTCCCCAAAGAGATGTAGCCTCACGCAATTCACAGCATCCCCGTCGTGACCCCTCCATCCTCGGTAGCGAGCTATGTTCTGCATAGGTCCGGGCGAGGACTACGACGACGACCTGGGCTGGCTCGTGCACTCCCCCTGGTGGAGCGCCGACGTCGTTCCGCTCGACGAGCCCTGGCGCCGGAACGAACCCGCCCGGGCGATGCTGGTGGTGATCGGGGAAGGCAGCGTCGTCCTCAAGAAGCTCCTCCCCGTCGCGGCCATCGCCGAAGCGGACCGCGCGGCGCGCGTGATCGCCCGCGCCGTCCACCGGGTCGCGCGCAAGGCGGGCGGGTACCCGCGCCGCGTGCTCGTGCGCGAGTGGGCCGCCGCCACTCTGCTCGGCGCCGAGCTGGACTCGCACGGCGTGGACGTACGCGTGTCCGCGCTCCGCAAGACCGCGCGGATCGTTCGCGACCTCGCGCGCCTCCTCGACCGGCCCGACTGTGCGTGGGACCTCGCCCCCGTGCACGAGTGGCGCGACGTGGGCCCGGCGGCGCTGGACGAGTACTTCCGGTCCGCCGCCCGCTTCTGGCGCGCGCGTCCCTGGGAGCTCGCCGACGACGAAGAGGCGTTCCTGGCCCGGCGCGGCAACCGGGAGGCCGTGGTGGTGCTCACCCATCCGCGCGGCCACGGGCACGCGGTGACCATCTACACCAGCGCGTCGGACTACCCCGAGGAGATCGAGCCGGCGCACCCGGTGTTCGGCGTGCAGTTCACCGGCCGGACCCGTACGGCCCGGCTGCTCGATTTCGACCTTCCCGTCACGCCGGCCCACCCGGGTCCGCGGCCGTACCCTCTCCTGCTGGAGGGCAGGGGTTCGGACGAGCCGTCCACGCCGCAACTGGACCTGGTCTCCGCCCTGCTCTCGGCGCTGGCCGAGCTGGGGAGGTCTCGCATCCGGGTGTCCCGGGAGCTGCGGTTCATGGCCGAGAACGGGGTGGAGCTGCGCGTCGAGAGCGAGGCCCGCCGCCCGCGCTGGCCGGCCATGAAGCGGGCGTGTCCCGGATGCGCGACGGGCGCCGCCGCCGATCCGGGCGCGGCGGGCGGGAGCGCCAAGGGGCTAGAGCATTCGGAGCAGGAGCGCGTCGGGCGCTTCGCCGCACACCTGGAAGCCGCCCGTCCGCGTCCCTGGTCGGCCGCGAGAAACGTCCGGCATGCGTCCGAGTGGACGCGATACCTGGCAGGCACGGCGCGGACGACCGCCGCGGCGGCAACCGAGTACGATCTGCGGACCTTCCTCTACGACTGGTATCCGCGCACCACCCGCGACGACGACGACGCCACGCGCGCGGTCGCGGCCTCGCTCAGGCGGTACTTCGCCTTTCTCGCGGAACGGGAGGGGATCTCCTATCCCTGGGCGGCCGCGGTGCTGCGGGAGCGCTCCGTGTTCCTCGACCGGCTGGAGACTGCGCCGCTCTCCCGCGCTCGCGACGAGATCCGGGTGTGGCTGGCCCCGCTGCACGAAGACCTGGACGCGCGCGTGATGCTCCCGGACCGCGGGTTTCCCGGCAGGCACACCGGGTTCGACCCTCCCGCGTCGCCGGAGGTGGCGGCGCTCGCACAGGAGCTGCTGCGGCACTGGCAGGTATGGCGGGACGAGGCGATCCGAGAGGGGCACGTGGCCCCGGCCGCCCTGCGCGCGCAACTCGTGGCGCGGCAGCGCGCGTGGGAGCGGGCGCCCCACCCCCGTTTCGGCAAGTCACCGCTGCGGGTCTGGGCGGAGGCGGAGGATCGCTCCGGGGGACGGTGACGCCGTGTCTACTCCGCGCCATTAGAGCGGTTTCATCTCAGTCCAGAGTACCGAACCTGGCGGTCCCGTGATTATCATGCGAGTCGGTGCTGGTTGACGGTTCCCCCCGAGTGGAGGGTGCGCCATACCTGGCCCGAACTCACTGAACCCGCGGCAACGCGTCATCGCGTCGTGCCACGAGGGTCGGCTGAAACACGGCAATTAGATCGCGGAGTTGCACAACGTCGGCGAGAGCACGATTTACGAGTGGCTAAAGCTGCGAGACACGAACTCGCTCGCGCCCAGGCCGCATACAGGCGGACGACCTCCGATCTGGATGCGACGGTGCTGGACGAGCTGGTCGCGGCCGAGAACGACCGAACCCTGGCCGAGTACGCGACGGCGTACGCCGGGACGGCCGTCGCTACAGCATCGCTCATCTGTGCCGTGGGCCGAAGCAGGCGCGGCTGCGTCGTGAAAAAAATCTTTGTTGAGTTCGGTCTAATCCGTCTAAGAGCCTGTCCGGAAAGTGTACAAAGTGCTACACTGATCGGATGACAAAGCCCAAACCGAAGGACGATCCGACGATCTGGGAAGTGGATGACGCGCTTTGGGAGCGCATCCAGCCGTTGCTGGTCATCCAAAAGGTGCGCAAGAAGCCGGGGTGACCACGCAGCGACGACCGGCGGATCCTCAACGGACTGATCTGGCTGGCGCGCACGGGCTCGCAGTGGTCGGCGATCCCCGCCCAGTTTGGACCGAAGTCGACGCTGCACGACCGCTTCCAGGAATGGGTCGAATCCGGCGTGTTCGAGCGAGCCTGGGCGCTGTTGCTCCAGGAGTTCGACGGACTCGAAGGCATCGACTGGACCTGGCAGGCCGCCGACGGATGCATCGTCAAGGCCCCGCTGGGAAAAAGGGGGCTGATGGCGAGGCGGAAGCGACCGGGCGCAACCCCACCGACCGGGGGAAAAGTGGCACCAAGCGCCACCTCCTGACCGACGGGCGCGGGCTGCCGCTGTCCGTGGTGCTCACCGGGGCGAACCGCCACGACGTGAAGATGCTGGACACTTTGCTCGATGGTTGCGTGATCGCACGGCCGGAAGAGCCTCCGAAGGAGGGATTCCACCTGTGCTCGATCGCGGCTACGCGTACCACGAGTGCCGCGAGATCGCAGCGGCGCGAGGATACACCGTGTATATCCCGCCCCCGGTGAGCGAGGCCACGCCGCTGCCGCCGCCCGGAGATCCGGAGCGGCATCCGGCGCACCGCTGGGTAGTTGAGGTCTGCCATTCGTGGTTCAACCGCTTCCGCAGGGTGCTCATCCGTTGGGAGAAGCGCGCGAAACTGTACCTGGGTTTCGTACAACTGGCGGCCTCGCTGATCATCTACCGGAAGTTGCGGCGCCTCCATGCACTTTCCGGATAGACTCTTAAGTAGTCCGATCCGAGCGTCAGCCTGATACAGGGCAATCCCACGCGCATCCGCCTCCGCTAGCGCTAGCCGGCGTGACTGCTTGCCTGCGATACCCTTGAATGATCGAGACCTGAACGTACGTCTCTTGCCAATCAAGGTTGGGCGCCATAGCTATATACGGTCATTTGGCGCAAGATTGTTGTTCCGCGTGGTTTCCCTCTCCCGGCTTCCTGCTTTGCCGCGAAAGCTCGTCCTTCTCGCTATAGTGCTCTGTGCCCCGCGTTGCACACCCGATCACAGGTGCGGTGACCGCGAGAGCTGCACGGACCAGGTGATCCGGAGTTGGGTGACCGCCGCGGATCCGCGTCCGTGGAAGGGCGACGCGCCCGCGCACCCCATAACGGTCTACGCGGACCGCAGCGGCTCGATGGCCGGCTTCCTGGACCCGGCCTTTCCGACGCGAACGGATTACCGCTCGGTGATCGACGGGCTGAAGGCGCGCCTTGCGCCGCAGCAGGTGTACGGCTTCGGCACCACGGTGCGCCGGGAGCTCCGTCCCGACCTGGGAGTGATGGACGACCGCGCCTGGTACGGTGACCGCAACACCGAGACGGAGCAGGTGCTGGACAGCGTTGCCGCCGACGCGGCGCACGCGCGGACACACCTGATCGTCACCGACGGTCGACGCAGCGACCCCACCCGCGGGTACGGGCAGTTCGAGCGAATGCGCGACGTGGCGCAGGGCTGGATTCGCGCGGGCGGAAGCTTCGTCGTGGCGGTGTCGCTCGCGCCGTTCACCCCGGTGAAGGATGATCCGTCCGGATGCCACGTTCAGCGCGGAGAGCGCGGCCAAGGGGCTGCGGACGAGCCCGAGGGAGCGGAGGGCGGCGGCGGGTTGAAGTGCCCGCTTTACGTGTTCGCCTTCGCCGCGCCGGGAGACGGAATGCGCGTGGGCGCGACGCTGGCGCAGCTCTTCGACCACGTCTGGATGTACCCCGCACCCACGGCGCCGGGAAAGACGTTCGTGCTCGACCAGGACCCGGCGACACCCGGCGAGTCCGCCACCTTCGAGCACCAGCGCCTGCTGGCCGCGGACTCGGCCGCCGTGGCGGCGGTCGAGGGAACCGAACCCGCCACCCGGCCGCTCCGCCTGCATCTCCGTCAGCCCGACACCGACTCGCCCGCCGGCCGGCTGGTGGCGGCGCTACTGGCCTCGGGCACGCGCGCCGAGCTGGCCGCACGCGGGGTCACCTCGGATTCGGTCGCGATCGACTGGATGCGCCAGGACGGCCACACGGGCGCCGTGCGGTTCCTCAACTCGGGCCGCACGCTCGAGGTGTTCAGCCCCGGCGGCGACGACTGCCGTGCCGCTCCGCCGAGCGAGCCCTGCGGCACCCTCTACCGGCTGGAACTGTACCCTACCGGAGCGCCGGCATGGCTGGCGGAGTTGGAGGCGCGCGACGCGTCCGACGTGGAGCGCACCTTTGGCCTGGGGCGGCTGTTCGAGCCGTTCCGGGCAAATGCCGCGGCCACGCCGCCGCTCGCGCGTGCGTATCTGATGGTCCGCTGAGCCCCGATCGGTCGCGCCCCGCGCGACCCGCCTTTCGTCTCAACCCCGGTATCCGTTCATGTGGCGCTACCTTCTCCATCTCTGGGCGCTCCCCCCGATCGATGCCCGCATCGAGCCTTGCCCCCCGCCTCGCGCGGGTGAGGCTCCGGACCCGTTCGGCTTCTACGACGCCCTGCGCGTGCAGGACGTCTGGTCGACGATCTTCTGGATCTCGCTTATCGGCACCCTCGTCATCGTATTAGCCTGCTACCTCGTGCCGCGCGCCAGCCTGAGCGCGCGCTTCGTGAAGGGGTGGTACGCATGCCTGGTGGGCACGATGCTCTTCTGCTTCGCCGTGCCGTACGTAGTGGGTATGTTGTCGCCGGTGACCGCCCGCGCGGGAAGCTGCACCACGCGGCCCGCGGCGTACCTGATCCCCCATCTCCCGTTCGACTTGCTCTTCCCGCGCATGCTGGCCGGCGCGCTGTGGGGCCTCGTCGCCTACATCGTATTCTCCGTGTTCTTCACGCAGATCCTGGCCCGGGGGGCGGGCCCCGTGGCGGGCGGCTTCTTCCACTACCGCGGCTGCCCTTGGCCGCGGTGGAACCCGCTGGAGGGCTGAGGCGATGTCGACCGATCTCCTTTCCGAGGGCTACCGGCAGCGCTCGCTGGTGTTCTTCGCCCTGGGCGGCAGCGGGGCACGCACGCTGGAGCCGCTGCTGCACCTGTGCGCGCTGGGACTGGGACCGGCGCAGCTGCGCGTGCTGATCGTCGATCCGGACCAGGCGAACGCGGCGGTCACCCGCGCGCGCCGGCTGTTGGACCAGTACCGCGAGACGCGCGCGCGGCTGGCCGAGGGCGGCGCCACCGACGGCTTCTTCCGCACGGAGGTGCTCGACGTTCTTCCCGACTCGCTCCTCTGGTCGCCGATTGCCGACGACGAGTTCCTCCCCGACACGCGCTTCGCCGCCAGCGTGGACCGCCAGGTGATGGCGACCGGCGCGCCGGAGCTGGGCACGCTCTTCGACCTGCTGAACGCCGAGCGGGTGCGGGAGATGGACCTTTCGCTCGGCTTCCGCGGGGTGCCCTCCGTCGGCACCGTGTTCATGAACCGCCTGCGCGGCGAGTCGTTCTTCGCGCAGCTCCTCTCGCAGCACCATGCCAACGTGGCAGGGAGCGTGTTCTTCGCCACGGGGTCGGTATTCGGCGGCACCGGCGCGGCCGCGCTCCCGGTGGTGGGGCGCGCGCTCCGCGACGGGGTGGTGGCCTCGGAGGGGAAGACGGACGTGAAGGGCGCGGCGCGCGAGCGGATCGGCGCGGCGCTCCTCCTCCCCTACTTCTCCCTTCCCGCCGCGAGCCCCGCCTCGGGCGACGACGGCCCGCGGCCGGAGAACGCGCTCTTCGCGCACAACGCGGCCGGCGCGCTCCCCAGCTACCTGGACCGCGAGCGCGACCCCGGCTACGGCGGCTACTACCTGCTCGGCGACGGGCTGCCGCGCGAGCAGGAGCGCAACGAGGTGGGGGGCGAGGGGCAGGCCAACGCCGCCCACTACGTGGAACTCTTCGCCGCGCTGGCGGCGCTCGACTTCGCCTCGCGCGGCGGCGAGTCGAGGGACGCGCGCCTCCCCGTCTACCGCGCCCTGGGCGTGGCCGGCGAGGACCCGGGGTGGGCGGACCTTCCCGTGAGCCGCGACACCCGCACGGCGCTGAAGGGCGCGCTGGTGGCCATGCACGTGTTCCTGGCCTTCTTCCGCCCCAACGGCGGCTCCACGCGCGACTTGGAGGCGGCGCTGAAGGGGGTGACCTGGGTGGAGATGCTGCGCCTGAAGCCGGAGGTGTGGACCCGCCACTCCGACGCGCTGGACGCCATGGGGCGCTTCTGGATGGACACCTGGGGATGGCTGCGCGAGCTGCGCCGCTCCACCCCGTCGCTGCGCCTGGCCGCGGTGAACGCAGGGCCCACTGACGTGTCCGTGCACAACCTGGTGGAGGGCTACGGCCGTGCCGGGCAGCGCGGACGGCGCGCCGACGACGTGCACCACGTCTTCCGTTTCTGGAACACCGAGGCCGCGGGCCGCAAGCAGGGCGGGTTCGCCGCCTTCGCCGAGGTCATGCGCGTGGGGAGCGAGCACTTCGCCCGCGACCGCTTTCCCGAGGCCGAGCAGCCCGCCACCCAGGAGAAATAGATGGCCACGCGCACCCGGGGGCGGCGGCTCCTTCCCGCCTTCCGCTCCAACACGAACGTCCCCGACCTGCCGCCCGGCCGCTGGACGCTGGTCGAGGCGCCCACGGAGCTGGCCAAGCTCGAGGTGCCGCGTGACGACGACGGCAGCGGCTTCCGCGTGCGCGTGCAGTCGGTGCCCAGCCCATGGGCGCGGCTCTTCGTTTTCCGCGACGCCATGCTCGACCCCAGCCATCCGGCGCGGACGCTGGTGGAGAACGAGATCCTCGACGCGCTGGAGCTGGCCTGGGCCAGCGGCCCGCAGTCGCTCCGGCTGGAGACCGAGCAGGTCCGCATCGTGCCCACTGCCGAGGCGGCCGTGCACGTGTCGCCCCGCGCGGCCGACTACGCCGACGCCCTGGCCGACCTGGCGCCGCGCGCCCTGCGCCGCGAGGGCGAGCTGGCCAGCGCGCTCCCGGTGGTGACGGTGGCGCGCGTGGATGGGCGGCCGGTCTTCTCCTCGTCACCTTATACGGTGGTGTTCACCGCCGAGGACGCGGCCGCCGAGGCGTACCCGTACCTCTTCCGGTACGCGCAGGGCGCGCCCGCGCGCGCGCTGCGCGAGCGGCCGTTCGCCTTCCAGCGCTACGTGGCCACCGTGGTGCTGCCGCAGGTGCAGGCGCCGCAGCCCGCGCCGGGCGAGTACGTGGACGCCGACGCGCTGCGCCGCGGCGTGGGCGACTTCCTGGCCAGGGTGGTGGTGGAATGCCGCCGCGCCGCTGGCGCGCGCGCGCCCGAGCTGGCCACGCCCGAGGACTGGCGCGCGCAGCTCCGCGGCTCGGGGCTGCGCCAGGCGGGGGCGCACGTGTTCGCCGGGGTGGCGCTGTATACGGCGCAGCCCGAGCAGCTCCCCAGCCGCTGGACGCTGCGCCCCACGCGCCCGGCCGCGCTGGCGCCCATCGTGCTGGTACCCGGGCACTTCGACGGCGTGTACGGCGAAGGGCTGCCCAAGGTGGAGCTCCCGGCCGAGCTGGAGCGGCTGGACCGCGCCGTGCTCCCGGGCACCGGCTACCGGCGTGCCTGGACGCTCCCCGAGCGCGACTGGCTGGCCGACGCGCTGGTGATCCTGAGCGACCCGCTGGAGCGCGACAACGTCTTCGGGGTGGATGCCTACCACCCCGACGCTTCCGTCACAGACCCTCCATTCGGGCAGGCGCAGATGGCGCTGCCGCTGAAGGGCGAGTTCTTCCGCTGGTTCCGCCCCGAAGACGTGGGGCGGATGCTCTCGGTCGAGGTCCCGCGCCCGGGCGAGGTGCGCGTGACGCTCGACATTCCCGTGGGGAGCGACGCGCGCCCTGAAACGCTGCGGGTGCAGCGGCGCTACACGGGGGCGCAGATCCGGCAGGACCACGTGGGCCCGCAGCTGGTGCTGTGGCCGGCGTTCGCCGCCGACGACTGGAAGGACTACGCGCTCTTTCGGCTGGACCGCCAGGCCGGCGCCGTGCACCCGGCCGAGGCGCTGCAGGTGCAGGCCTACGTCGCGGGCGAGCGGCTGGCTCCGTTGGACCACACGCGGCGCACCGACGTGGCCGCCACCTACGCGTACGACCGCGCGCCGGAGGTGCTGGAGCTACGCGCCGAGACCGCCCCCGGGCTGCCGCAGCAGGCGCTGGGCGTGCTGGTGCCGCGCTACCGCCAGGTGCCTCCACCGCACGCGGAGAAGTGGCGAGTGGGCGTGGACTTCGGCACCTCGAACACGGTGGTCGCGCTGTACCGCGAGGGGCAGCAGGAGGAAGAGGTGCTGGGCCACGATGACGTGCTGCTGGCGCTCACGCGCCCCGGCGCGGACCTCCCCTTCTTCGAGCAGTCGTTCTTCCTCCCCGACACTATCGAGCCGGAGCCGTTCAATACGGCGGTGGTCTACTTCACCGCCATCCGCAACTACCACAATCCCCGCGAGCCGGTCGCGGTCAACATCAACATCCCCTTCTCGGGGTTCGTGAAGACCAACGACCGCAACCGGGTGGCCGCCGACCTCAAGTGGTCGTCCAGCGAGCGCGAGGAATTCCTGGCCGCCGCGTTCCTGCGCACCACCAGCGCGCTGGCCCTGGCCCACGCGCGGCAGGCCGGCGTGGCGGCCGAGAACGTGACCTTCGCGTACGCGTATCCGCGCGCCTTCGAGCGCGACCGCGAGGAGACGCTCCGCGGGCGCTGGAAGGGCGTGCTGGCACCGCCGGGAACGCCGGACGAGGCTTTCGCCGAATCGCGCTCTGGCACGTCGCACATCGCCGTGCCCAAGCTGGCCCCGCCGCTCGACGAGGGGCGCAGCGCGCTGCGCTATTTCGTCTCGCGGCGCGACCTGGCTACCTCTGGCGCGCTCTCGGTGATGCTCGACGTGGGGGGCGGGACCACCGACTTGGCGGCCTATGCACAGTCGAGGGCGGTGGCGCTCGACTCGCTGCGCTGGGGCGGCCGCGACCTCACCGGCTCGCGGGTGCGGCAGGACGGGCTGGCCGGCTTTACCAACCCGTTCGTGCGCGCGTTCGCCGAGTGGGCGCTGCAGCACGGGCTGCCTGGGTCGCAGCACGAGCCGCTGTTCAAGTACCGCGAGGAGGGGCACGACGCGCTCGCCTTCTCGTACCTGCTGCGCACGCGCTGGTACCGCGACGGGGGGGCGCTGCTTTTCCGCGAGACGCCGGAGCACGGCTCCTTCCGGCTCCTGGTCCTCTACTTCTTCGCCACCCTCTTCCACTACACCGGCCTCCTGCACCGCGCGGTACGCGCGGCCGGAGTCGACGAGCCGCTGACCAAGGTGGTGCTGGCGGGGAACGGTAGCCGGTTCCTGGAGTGGCTGCAACGTGACTGGAGCGTGGTGGCCGACAATCCGTTCCGTACGGCGCTCCTGGATGTGCTTACGCGCTCCAGCACCGCGCCGGTTCCCGTAGCATCCCCGCCAGACGTGTCGTCCACAGCCGCCGAAGGGCGCTCCGAGCCCCCGGCAGCGGCGACCGGGGCTTCTCCACAGGAAGCACCCACCGAAAAGCCGGCGCCGGAGCCCGCCACCAGCAAGCCGAAGATCGCGCCACCCCAGGTGGTGCTGAGCCCACGGCCGAAGGAGGAGGTGGCGCGCGGGCTGGTAACGCCTTCCGGCGGTGCAGCGCAACTGCAGGTGGCACCCAACGCCGCGGGTTCGGTGGTCGGCGAGCGCATCCGCATTGAGCGCGAGACCGCCCAGCCCCGCAGCTACGTTCCCAGTTCCCGGCTCCCCTCGCACATGAGCGCCGACGAGCGGGTGGTCGGCGGGATCCGCTGGGAAGCGGGAGAGATGGAGATCGAACGTTTCCACCAAGCCTTGGTGGAAGCCACCCGTCTGCACCTGGCACCGCTCGGCGGTCCGTGGAGCTCGGCAGCGGCGCGGCTGCAACGCGGCTTCCGCGACCTCTCCGGCACCGCCCTGCAGCAGGCCACACGCACGAAGCTCGAGGCGCTGGTACGCGAGACCGGCGGTGTCCCCGGCAGCCTCTTCGTGGTCGAGGCCGGGGCGATGCTGGATCACCTGATGAACGTTCTGTTCGCTCCGGGAGGGAACGCGTGAGCGCGCTGGGCGTGCTCGCCTCCGCGTTCGCCGGAGGATTGATTGGCGGGATCGTGGCGGCCGCGCTCCCGCAGCGGCTCCCGCGCCTGCTCCCGCGGCTGCCCTTGAGGTCTCGGGCCCAGGGGGATGAACCCTCCGCTCCCCGTGTTCCCAATGCCGAGGAGGGCAGCATTGGCACGGTGTACCGCAAGATCACCGACGTGATGGGGGCGCTGGAACGCGTGCAGGACGACCTCAACACGCTTTCCGAGCGGGTCTCCCGGCTGACAGTGGCGCCCGCCGCTTCCGCAGAGCGCTCCGTCGGGGCAGGCACCCATCCGGGGTGGCCCTCCGGCCGCGGGCCCTCCGCCCTGCCCCCGCCGCCAGAAACGCGTACCGCACACGGCTTCGGCACGTCGTCGGACTACCCGCGGTACGATCCGCCGTCCGCGTCCGACGTCGGCTTCAACAGCTCTCGGGGTGACGAGCTCGTCCTGGAGGCAGATCCGTACGCGAGCCTCGATGCGGGGGTCGGTGCGCCGGCCGGGCCTCCGGCGAACGCGCTGAACGTGGAGGCGCGCGACGACCGCATCGTCTCGAGTTCGACGTATCCGCCCGAGGCGTGGCTCGAGATCGGCCCCGGACCGGCCGAAGGGCGGGTGACGCTCAACCCGGCGGTGGCATTGAACGAGTACGCGCTCCGCCGGCTCAGCACTTTCTTCGAGTGGCAGGGAACGCGCGTGGGCTCCACCTACCATACCATGCGCCCTGCCACGGTGCGCTGGGACGACGGCCAGCGCGTGGGCACCGTGGTCTCGCGCGGAGTGGCCCGCCCCCGCTGAGCAGGGCGACAATGGACGGATCTACAATGGTCGACGGTCAGGGCGAGTTCGACCGGCTCCCCCCTCCCTCGATCCGCCCCCGTGACGCGGTGGATGTCGAGGCGCGAGACGGCCTAATCGTCGCCTCCATGTCGTATCCCCCGGAAGCGTGGCTGGAGACCGGCCCCGGACCGGCCGAGGGACACGTGACACTCAATCCTGCGATGGCGCTCAACGAGTACGCGCTGCGCCGCCTGGGGACCTTCTTCGAATGGCTGGAGCCTCGTCCAGGCTCCACGTACCAGACCGTGCGTCCCGCCGCCGTCCGCTGGGATGGGGGCGGACGCACCGGAGTTCTGGTCGCGCGCGGGGCCGCACGCCCCCTGCGCGACACGCCTGCAGCCGCACCCCGGAAGATGACCGACGCACCCCCCGCGGCACGGCCGCACGCTCCCCCTCCGCCCACGAATCCGGCGGCTGCCGCGGCCACGCGGGGCCGGCTCCCGCTCCCCCCGCGCGGCGACGCGGCGGCGACTCGCTATGCCTTGGTGGGGCTGGCATTTTACGTGGCCGCGGGCGCATCGCTGATCGGCGCGCTCCTGGTGCGCAGCCACGGCTCGCCGGCCGCCGAGTTGCTGGAGCTTTTCGGGCTGGGAAAGGAGACGAACCTCACGCTTTTCGGCCTGATCGCGCTCGGCGTGGGCCTGGTGATCCTGGCGGGGAAGAGCGTGGCGCAGGACCGGAAGGAGCTGGCCAAGGAGGAAGACGACGTCGAGTGGGTGAACCGCCACGGCCGCGATGGGCTCGGGCTGGTGTTCGCGCCCGCGAACCGGCGCGAGGAGCTCTTTCGCCGCGGCCAGCGCGAGTACCCGGCCGAAGCCGGCGGGCACGTGGAGACGCTCATGGACGACCGTGTCCGCCGCCTGCTGGAGAAGGCCGACGACGCATACCTTCGCGTCTCGCCCCAGGAACTGCGCGCGATCGCCGAGACGCGCACCGCGCGCTACGGCGCGTTCGCGCGCTATGCCTCGTCGCTGTTGCTGCTGCTCGCCGTGCTGGGCACTTTCGCGGGGGTGAAGACGGCGCTCCCGGGGCTGATCGACGCCGTATCCAGCCAGGGAGCGGGGCGGATCGGCACGGGAGACATCACCGCCCCGTTGCGGGCGGTCGCCGACGCGTTCGGCGGCAACGCGCTGGCGCTGGTGGGCGCCATCGCCGTGGGGCTGATGGCGCAGGGGCTCTCGACCGGGCGCCGGAGCCTGCTGGAGCGGCTGGAGCTGGTCTCGACCGAGTTCCTCTACGGTACCCTGCAGGGCGACTCGGTGGACCCGCTAGTGGACGCCGTGCGCGAGCTCTCGGTGACCGCCGAGTCGGTGCGCCAGGCCGGCAACGCCATCGCGGGGGTCGAAGACGCGATCACCGCGCTGGGCGCGACCTTCGATGGCGCCTTCGAGCGGCTGAACGCGCAGCTGGTGGAGGTGGCCGAGCGACAGGACGAGGCTCTGCACGAGCGCACCTCGAAGGAGGTGCGCGAGCTGCAGCGCCGCGTGGTGGACCTGGCAGCCGTGGTGGAGCAGAACACCCGCGGCTACCAGGGGATCGTCGACACCGTCGACGAGCGGGCGCGCGAGTCGCGCGCGGCCATAGAGCTGGTGCGGCAGAGCGCGGCCTCGCTGCAGGAGGCGCTCCAGTCGGTGGCCGCCTTCCAGGCAAGCGCGCAACGCACCGCCGAGGGGGTGCAGGGCACGCTGCAGGGGCTGCAGGCCGGCGTGCAGCAGGCGCTGGGCGCGTTGCTGGCCGGGAGCGAGCAGGCCACCGGGCGGATGGAGGCGGTGGCCGCCTCGGTCGAGCGTGCGCAGCCGGCCATCGATACCGTCGAGGAGCTACTGCGTAGCGTTTCCGACCGCGTGTCGACGATCGACCAGCGGGCGTCCGCCGCGTGGTCGTCCGCCGCGCAGGAGGTAAACGCGCAACTCGGCGAGATGGTGAAGGAGCTGCGCGCCTCCAACGGCCGCGGGGAGGGCGAGCCGTCACCGATGACCCTTCCCGCTTCCACCGCCCGCGACGCCGAGCTCGCTGTGCTGCTGCGGCGGGTGGCGGCGGCGGTGGAGGCCGAGCGGGGGCCCTCGCCGCGCGCCCTCGTGCTGGCGCAGGGTGCCGGTACGCTGGCGGCGCTGGCGCTGGGATACGGGCTCTTCGTGCTCGCCCGCGCGGTGGTCGCGTGGCTGGGGTGAGGGTGCCGTGAGCCTGCATTCAATGGACGAGGAGGTCGTCAGCCCCTGGCCCGCCTTCGCGGACCTGCTGGCGGCCACCACGCTCCTCTTCCTGATCCTCTTCGCTGCGCTGGCAGTGCCCGCGCTGCAGCGCGCCGGCGAGGCCGACGCGCAGGAATCCACGCTCGCGCAGCTCAAGACGGTGCTCTCCACCGTGGCGCCGGGGCGCGGAGTGACTGTGCAGCGGGTGGGGGACTACGTGCTGGTGCGCATCCCCGGCGAGGCCACCTTCGCCTACGACCGGTTCCAGCTCAAGGACCTGCGGCCGGGGGGGAAGAACATCCTGCGCGACTTCGGCGAGTTCCTCCGGCAGGACAGCATTCTACGCATGATCGACCAGGTGCAGGTGGTGGGGCACACCAGCCGCGAGGGGGGCGACGAGCACAACTGGGTGCTGAGCGCCTCGCGCGCCGCTACCGTCTCGCTCTTCCTGATCGACAGCGCGCGGGTCCCTGCCTGCCGCGTCTCGGCGCTCGGCCGCAGCCGCTACTATCCGGTCGACACCGCCGCGGCCCACCGGACAGCCGCGGTCGATCCGGCCGACCGGCGCATCGAGCTGGAGATCCGCCCCGCCCTGCCGCGCGACAGCGTGCAGCGGCTGCGGCGGGAGGCCTGCGTGGAGCACCGGCAATGAGCACGGCGCCCATGGTGGACGCGGCGCTGGCCGGGCGCATCGGCTGGCGAGACGAGGTCCGGTCGCACCTGCGCGCGATCGAGCAGGAGGCGCGCGCGCTGAAGGACGAGATCGAGGTCTCGCTGCTGACCGGCGGCACCGACGACTCGCGGCTGCGCACCGCGGCCGACGAGCTCGGACGTGTGCTCGGCGACCCAGCCAGCCCTCTCCTGCGCGCGCTGGCCCGCCGCCCGCGCGACCTGGAGGCGGCCGCGTCGGGGCGGAAGTCGCTCGACGCGAGGTGGGCCCGGGTGCGGCACCGGGCGAGGAACGCGCTCGAGCGGTACGAGCAGGCGGCGGCGCTCCGGAAGGCGCTGGCCCGCCTCCACGCCCGCTTCGGGGAACGGCTCCCCTGGCATCTGAACCGGGCGCTGGAGCGTGCCCGGATCACCGCGGCGGACGCCGACCGGCCGGATGCCGTGTCGATTGCCGCGCGCGTCCAGCGGCTGGAGCGGATCGAGCGAGAGCTCGAGGCGCGCTCCGACGAGCTCCCGTTGCGCGCCGAGCCGCCGGCCGAGGTGGTGGACTGGCCGGAGGAGGTTTCGGGCGAGGAACTGGCCGCGGCCATGGCGGCGGCGGCGGGCGACGCCGGCCCGGACGCTGCCGCCTGGCGCGCGCGGAGCCGAACGCTCGCGGCGGCGCACGCCACGCGGCTGCTCGGAACCGGGTCTCCCGCATCCCGCGGCGACCCCGCGGCGGCGGCGGCACGCGAAGTGGTGAGCCTGGTCCAGGCCGGCGTGCACCCCGGGGCCGAAGACGTGGACGCGTGGGGGATCGCGCTGCGCGCCGCGGCGCGCGACCGGAGCCCCGGCGGCGGTGCCCCGGCGGAGGAGGGCCCGCGGGAGCCGGAGACAGGCTCGCTATTGTTCGTCGTGCCGCTCTTCGACCGGTTCGTGCTGGTGCGCACGGGGCGTCCCTGGCCGGTGCGGGTGGATGCGCGGGCGGTGCGCTGCGGGGCGCCGGTGCGGGTGGTGGCGGCGCTGCCGCCCGGTACCGACGGAACGCCGCTCCCGGTGGAGCGCTGGGCCGAGCCGCTCTTCGACCTGCCGGACGACCCAGCCGCGGAGTGGCTCGTCACCTCCCGCCCCGCCGAGATCCTCCCCTTCGCGCGGATCGGCACCGACCGCTGGCTGGCGACGGTCGAGGAGCGCGGGGCGCTGGCTCCCGCCGGCGAGCCAGCGTGGGGTGCTGCACCGCGCCGGCGCGAACCCGTGGTGCGGGTTCTTCCCGGCGCCGAGCTGACGCCCGGCGAGGGAGTGCTCCCCGCGGGGCCGCCTACGCGTACCGAGACGGGTATGTTCGGGTGGCGCACGGACGCGGTGCCCGTTCCGCTCGCCGACGTACCCGCCGCGTGGCTGCGGAGCGCCGAGAGCCCCGCCGGGCGCGACCACGTGGAGGCCGAGCAGCGGTTCTTCCTGAGCGCGGGGCTGCGCGTCTCCGGCTGCACGCCGCGCTGCCTGGGGCGGGCGCGGGAAGGCGGATATCTGTACGCGCCGCCGCTCGCGTTCCGCACGGAGGAGTCGCCGCCGCTGCGCGCCTGGGAGCGCGACGACCCGCTGGCCTTCGTGACCGCGGCGGCGAGGCTCTGGCTGAGGCTGCGCGAGGCGGGGCTGGCGCTCGGGTTCTACCACCCGGCCACGCTCGGCTTCCGCGTCCTCTTCGGCCGCCGCGACGCCGGCGGGGCGCCGGTGGAGGCGGTGGCGGTCGCGGCCCCGCTGGGCACGCGGCTGGGCGCGAACTACCGCCGCTCGAAGGAGTCGCTGCGGCTGTTTCCCGCGTACGAGCGCCTCGGCGCGCGACTCCCCCCCGCGCAGCTGGAGGGCGAGGTCGCGATGCCCGAGACCGAGGCCGCCGCGCTCGCCCTCTACGCGCTGGACCGCCTGCTCACCGTGCCGCTCGACCTCCCCGCGGGCGCGCCGTGGGACGAGTTCGTGGACATGGTTGCAGCGGCGCGGTCGCGCGCTTCGGCACCCTATACGATCGAACGGCTGACGAGCGTGATCGGAAGCCCGGACGAGCTCAAACGAGCATTCGAGGCAGTCGCCGCGGGCTCGCTGCCCTGAACCGGGGCTCCGTCGCCGCCAGCGGCATTCTCCCACCCGCTGAATCCACGTTTTCCGACGAAGTACGTCTGGACCTTCATCGCGTAGGGACCCATGCGCACTCCCTCCCATCGATTCCCAGCCCTTTTTTCCGCAGCGGCCGCGTCGTTCCTGTCGATGGCGGCGTACGCGCCGGCGAGAGCGCAGGCGCTCCCCGCAGCCGGCCTGCACTGTGGCGCGCGGAGCCCTCTCCACTACGGGGTGGTCCTAGACGCCTCGTCGAGCCTGACGGATCGGCGGATCGTAGAGCGCACCACCGCGACATACACGCGAATACTGGAAGTGCTCTCCGGCGCGATGTGCACAAACGACCGCCTTTCGGTCTACACGTTCGCCACGGACGCGAGCACCGAAATGCGCCCACTGGCTTCGTTCGGTGCCGGCGAACGGTCCCGCGACGCCTTGGCCGAGCTCGCGGCGAGGTCGCTCCACGCGCGCACGCGTCACTCGGATCTGTCCGTGGTCCTGCCGCGAATCCTTCGCGACATCTACCGCCAGACCGCGATCAAGACCGTTTTTCTCGTCACCGACGGATCCTTCTTCCCGCATCGACGGGGGCCGCGACGCTGGATGGTCGATGCCCTGAAGCGGAGACTCGACGACTTGGCGGATTCGGTCGAGTCCGTTCCCGCAGACACATCGCATCAGATTTATGCAATCGGCGTGAACAGCCGCATCGCGCCAGCAATCGACAGCGCGCTCATCGTGCGGTGGCCCAGCGATTCGACGGATCGGCTCTGGCGGCACGGCGCCGCCACTCTCGACCTTCGCCGCGCGAGAGGAGACAGCCTGCTTTCGATCCTTTTCACGAAACGCTTTCAGCGCGACGAGGATTTTTCGCTCTGGAGCGTGCTCGCGGGCGGAACAGAGGCGGTCTGGCCGGTGCTGTCGGGCTACACCACGGATCTCGGTGGACCCCTGGCCGAGTTCGCCAATGATTCGATCGAGCATCTGGTCTACCTCCCGCCGCCCGCCTCTGCCGGACATTGCGCCGAGGTGCGCGCCCGCAGCATCGACGATCGCCTGCGGACCCAGACCGTGAAGATCGACCTGGGCTCGGGCATCCTGTGCAGCCTCGCAACACCAGGGCGGGCAGAAATGGATGCGCTCTCGGCGCTTGGCGTCAGGCGGTTCGCGCTCCTGCAGCCTTCACGACTGCGGATAACGGGTTATTCCGCTGGTATTTATGGACTTCACGAGGTGGTCGTCAGCGTGAACGGAGCCGCGTGCGACTCCGCACTGGGTGCGCGCCGGTTTGCCCACGGTGAAGGGTGGCCGTCGCCAGATGCGGTTGCGGCCGAGCTGGACCTGACCAGGGTGGGCACGACCTATCGAAGCTCGGTCGGCCTGGTGAGGTTCGACGAGACGGGCTGCCTCGCCCCCGATTCGGTCGCATCCAACTGGCAGCGCACACCGGGAGAATACGTGCTGACCGTCCACGGGCGGAACGGAGGGTCGGTGCAACGCAGGAAGATCTGGCCTCCGCGGCTCCAGCTCCTGCGGCTGAGCTACCGCCCGGGCGGATTTCCGTTTCCGGAGGACCGGCTCGCGCTGCTCGCCATCTGCGTGGGCGTGCGCCGGCCGTTCGCAGGGTACGAGCAGGTGCACGTCAACATCGACACGGTTCGGAAGGAGTTGACCGCGGAAGGCGCAAAACACGCCTGCCGAAACGTTTCGGTCGATACGACGACCACCGTGCTCCGCGGGTTTTCCGGCGTTTTCCTGCTGAAGACCGCCGGAGTCTCGGTTGCGCGGGTCTACGCCGACGCGGGAGAGAACTCCCGCCGCGATCCGCCGCGAGACTGGATTCCGGTGGAGCTGAAACCGGATGGATGGTTGTTCCTGCCATGGGCAACGCTCGTGGCCGCCGCTCTGGTCGGAGTGCTGGCGCAGCTCGTGTTCCTTGCGTACGCTGCGCGCAAGGAAAAACACCGCTATTCGCCGCTGACTCTGCTCTCCGGCTCGATCAGCGTCGTCATTTCGGCTGCGCTGGTGGTCGTGACCCTGGAGCTTGGATCGATCATCTGGAACCGGTATCTCAGAGGTGCCACGGTCCCAGCCCCGTTCCTCATCCTGCTGCTCGCGTACGGGGTGCGTGTTTTCGCCGCCGTGCTGGTGCCGGAGGAACTCGAAGACAATCTGCTCCAGTCGCCCGGGCACAGTGGCGAACCAGGCGCTGCGCAACAGTCCTCCCGCGAACGCAGGATGATGAAAGCAGTCCTGTCGCTGCTGGGAGTCTTCGCCCTCACGCTCGCTCTCGAGTGGGCCGCCGGATGCGATGGCGGGGAGATGACCGCGTCGATCCTGATTTTCGGCGCTATCCTGGCGGGCGAGGTGATGCGGGCGAAGGCGCGTTCCGTCTGGTCCGACCGGCTCTGGCTGAGCGCCGTAGTCGAGCAGGGAACGCAGTGGCTCGCAGCGAAGTTCCCTCACCGGATCATGGGCGCTTCGGCCAGCGGCAGCCCCCAGGCAACGGCGGGCGCCACCCTGACCACTGGGATTCTGCAAGCTGGCACCTCACAGGCGTTCTCGCTGCCGATCGCGACAGGAACCCTCGCTCCACCGCCGCCGGAGGCAGGGTCCACGGACGAGGTCGACCCCATGCAGGGCGGAACTGCCGAGGCGGCTCCGCAGCCGGTCTCGCCCACGGTTACAGCGGAGCAGGGCCCGGCCCCGACACAGGAACAACCATCGCCAATCCTGGATCGATACGGAAGGCCGGTCAGGAGCGCGTGATGGCGAGTCGTGGCTGCGCGGCTAGGCAAATACGACCGCCCGTCGCGGAGTGGTCCCACGACCCCCGGAAACAGCGGCGTACGTCTGCCCGCCCAGCGACGCAGCCGCCAGCTTCGGGCGAGGCTGAGACGCCCGGATGGGACCTATCAGGTGGCGGCCGATCCACTCCGGACCCGGATCCGATACCGAGGTCCAGGCAGGCGCGGAGAAAACTGTTGTGTAGTATTGAGATAGAAATGTCCGGGTTGGTTGATATAGAAATGTCCTCCTTCGGGGCAGGTTCGCCCACACTGGTGGGAAACCTGTGACGGAGCGAGGAGATGCTAAAGTTGAACACGCGAGATCGGGATCGACTGGT
>JBJMPM010000381.1:0-24154 GCA_045803205.1 Longimicrobiaceae bacterium | reverse complement strand
CGGAGCCGGCTGCGGAAGCTCGCGCGGAAGCCGCGGCCTCACGTTCACTCGTCGATGCCACGCAGGAAAAGCCAGGCATCGACGAGCGCCGGCGTGGACGCGTCGATCGTGCGGGCTTCCGCGGCGGGCTCCTGCGCATTCGTCGGCCAGATCCTCACGGCCCTGCCGTCTGCAGCGCTGACGCCAGGATGGTGTGGCCGGGCCTCAGGATGACACCCGTGGTGCCGCGGAATGTGCGCGTTTCCCAACACCCTCTGAGGCCGGCCACGCCTCATCGTCGTCCGCAGAACACCGTGCAGGCCGAAGGATCCATGACCGCGTCAGCACGTGAAGCGATGAGACGTGTCCAGACCTCGGCGGCGACCGGCCGAACCGCGGGTCCCGATCTAAGTGCTTACACAGGCTATAGATCCTTCGGCCTGCAAGGGAATCGCGAAGGCGGAAGTCACCGCGTGGCCGGCCTCAGAGGGTGTTGCTGAACCCGTTCTTCGGACACCCTGGGGTGTCATCCTGAGGCCCGGCCACGTGGAATCAGCGTTCACGCCGATGGCGGCAGGGCCGTGAGGATCTGATTGCGGCCACGACGGAGCCGGCTGCGGAAGCTCGCACGGAAGCCACGGCCTCACGTTCACTCGTCGATGCCACGCAGGAAAAGCCAGGCATCGAGGGGCGCCGGCGTGGACGCGCCGATCGTGCGGGCTTCCGCGGCGGGCTCCTGCGCATTCCTTGGACAGATCCTCACGGCCCTGCCGTCTGCAGCGCTGACGCCAGGATGGTGTGGCCGGGCCTCAGGATGACACCCGTGGTGCCGCGGAATGTGCGCGTTCAGCAACACCCTCTCAGGATGACGTCCCGGGGGGGCGGTTCTCTCCAACGCTCTGAGCGTCGCCGCGTATCTGCAGACCCGAAAAGCCGGGCGGGATCAGGTCTGAGCCGCGGCTCCTCCGGATCGCGTTTCGAGCCCGCCCACCTGCGTCAGATCTCCTGGTACCGTCCGGGCGCGTAGCGCGACGCGAGCAGGCCGGTGGCGCGCGCCGGATCGATCTCGTGCACCAGCACGCCCTCTTCGCCGTACGGGAGATGCGCCTCGCACTCCCCCGCCGGGCCGATCACGCTGGTGGCCGACTCGGGATAGCGGAAGGCGTAGTTCACGCTGGCGAAGAAGATCCCGTTCTCCAGCGCGCGGCACATCATCGCCTTCTCGTAGTAGGGCGATTCGGGGGCGCCCCACCGCTGCGGCACCGTGCCCGCGCGGTCGCTCCCCGTGCAGTGCGGGTGGAAGACGAGCTTCGCGCCGCGCACCGCCGCCCAGCGCACCGTCTCAGGGTAGCGGAACGCCTCGTGGCAGATCGCCACGCCGAACTTCACCCCGCCCACCTCGAAGATCCGCCGCGCGTGGCCGGGCACGTACAGCGGCTCCTCGGTGGGGTCGAGCTGGTTCTTGGTCTGCACGCCCTGGAGCTCGCCGTCCGCGCCGATCACCACGGCCGCGATCTGCGGTCCCGCGTCGGCGATCCACTCCATCCCGAGCACCGCCGCCACCCGGTGCGCCCGCGCCCACCCGGCGACCTCGCGCAGCGCCCGCTCCTGCTGCGCGCGGTCAAAGGGCGGCACCTCGAAGTCGAGCCCGCGCAGCCCGGGGAGGTACGCCTCCGGGAAGCACACGACCTCCGCGCCTTGCGCCGCGGCTTCGGCGATGGCGCGCTCGGTCTTCTCCAGCCCCTCGTCTACGGTGCTGGCGGCGCGCGGCGCGGCGAGGGCGATGATCACGTGCTTTCTCCCGGGTTCTCCGAAACGATTCGCCCCGGCGGGGCCAGCGGTCTGAATCGTCCTGCTCCGCCTCATGCCTTTCGCCGCCCTCGTCCCCCGGGTTGGAAACCCGGGGCTACAACGGCCCGAAGTCCGCCTGCGCGGACTCCCGACCGCGGCCCGCGGCGCAAAACCCGTCACCTTCGCGACCTCGACCGGACCGAACCCGGTGACGCGCGATGCGGCCCCGGCGGCACGTGACCCGTCCGCGCAGGCGGACTTCGGGCAGTGGTTGCCGCGGTTTCGACCGCCTGCCCGCCCCGGCCGGCCTACTGCCCCTGCGGCTGGCTCGACGGCGGGACCATCCCCTTCATCCGCATGTAGGTCACCAGGTTGCCGTAGTGCTCGCCGACGTGCACGGCGTTCATGGTGAGCGCGAAGAAGCGCGTGCGCGGCTGGCCGAAGAGGGTGATGGGCTGCGCGGCGGCCGCGTCGGCCTGCGTGTAGGCGCGCTCGCAGTAGGCCGTGGACTCGCTGAAGGCCTGGACGATGGCGGCCTTGGTGGTTCGCGTGCGCTCGACGTCGTCCTCGCCGCGCGCCGCATCGCCGGTGGCCGCCGCGCAGAACATGTACTGCGACCCCGCCAGGTGGGCCACCATCTGCCCGAAGGTGCGCACCCCGTCCACGGGGCGGTAGGCGAAGTCCGCCTCGGGCATCTGCTCCGCGGAGCGCTGCACGTACCCCGACATCATGCGCCAGAGCGCGCGCGTGGCGGCGACGGAGCCCTGGTCGGCGGGCGCGGCCTGCTGCGCGGCCAGCGGCGCGGCGATCAGGGTGAGGGCGAGCGGAAGGATCAGGCGCTTCATCGGCAGCTTCTCGGCTGGGTGGACCGGGTGGACCCGCGGAAACCGGAAATTGCTCGCGACCGGGCGCCGCGGGCAAGCATCGTCCGTGTTCCCGGTGCCGTCCGCGAGCGTTGCAGCATATAACCGAACCCGGCGAAAGAGCGCATCCGCGGATCACGCGAATATGCGACTGAAGTCGCCGCTACAAAGGCACACAGTCCGCCTTCGCGCCGCCTTCGCGGACTTCAGGGACACAACCGTTTTTCCGGATTCAGTATTACAGCGCTTCGCCCTGGCATTCGGGGCACTGGATCGCGAGATACCGCAGCGACTGCTCGATCTCCGCCTCGGTCGGGAAGCGGTGCTCCTCCCCGGCTTCGCGGGCCTCGTGCACCTCTCCCCACTGGTCGGCGATCACGACCGCGGGCGCGCGCACGCCGAGCGCGGACGCCACCCGCGCCTCCGGGTCGCGGAGGAGCGGGAAGCCGGGGTCGCGCGCCGGCTCGCCGCCGCCGTCCGCGGGCGCGACCACCATCACCTCGCCGTCCCACTCGCGCAGGGCCGCGGCCGCGTGGCCGAGGCGTGCCACGAACGCGTCGCACGCGGCGCAGGGGCTCGCGTGCACCAGCACCGGCGAGCGCCGTCCGCCGCCGCGCAGGCGGTGCACGCCGCCCGATGCCGAGGGGAGCGCCAGGTCGGGAAGCCGGCGCCCCGGGTTCACCCGCTCGTCTCGCGATGCCATCGTCGAACCTCCGTGCCGGCCGGGCGGGTTACACAGCCTCGAACTTCAGCCGGACCTTCACCGTGTCTCCATCCCCCTTCGTGCCCCGCACCGCCTTCGGCACCGGGAGCAGCGTGCGGCCCGACGCCTCGCGCCAGACGCTGGTCTTCCACGCGCGGCCGTCCACCTCCGCCACCACCGGCGCGCGCCCCCAGGCGTAGGTGACGGTGGGCGCGTGCTCCTCCGGGACGGTGACGAAGATCCAGCCGCCCTGCCCCGGCCATTTCCACATCCCCCCGGAGAACTCGACGTCCCACTCCGCCGGGATCGCGTCAGCGGGGATCAAGCGGCCGCTTGAAGGTGGCGACGAAGTCGTCCGAGACGGTATCGTCGACCCAGTCGATGTTCACCATCTCCCAGCCCTGCTCGCCGAGCTCGTTGAAGAGGCGGTCCCGGTCCTCCGGCTTGATGCTCCCGGCCCAGTTGCTCGGCAGGTCGTCGCTGCGCACCACCTTGTACTCCCAGCGGGTTCGTTCCACCGGCCTCTCCTCTCGTCGGGAGTTTCGCACCGTTTGCGGATGATGAGCCGCGGTGGCTGTCTCGCGGCGCGTGCGGGTCAGCCGGCGACGTCCGGACGCACCGCCTCGGCGCGCTGGAGATGCTCGGAGAGCAGCGCGTTCACGCGGCCGGCGTGCTGGATCGGCAGGCCGTGGGAGGCGTCGTCGAACTCGACGTAGCGCGCGCGGGGGATCGCCTCCGCGAGCGCGCGGCCGAAGCGCGGCGGGGCGATCGGGTCGTGCGCGGCGCTCATCACCAGCGTGGGGATGGCGGCGAGGCGGCCCAGCCGGTCCGAGCCGTCCCACGCGCGCAGCGCCGCGAGCTGCTTCAGCGCGACCGCGGGCTGGTCCGCCAGGTCGTGCCCGAAGAGCGGCGCGAGCTCCGCCGCCAGCCGCTCGCGGTCGGCGCCGCGGAGCGCCTCGGGCGGCATCACCATCTCCAAAAAGGCGCGCCGGCGAGCCCGCCGCGGCCCGATGCGGCTCCGCAGGCCGAGCCGCAGCATCCGCCAGGTCAGCCGCGTGGCGTCGCGGCCGCGGGCGAGCGTGCAGAGCAGCGACAGGCTGCGCACCCGCTCCGGCCGCGCGAGCGCCACCTCCATCGCCACCGGCCCGCCGAGCGAATGCCCCACCAGGTGCGCCGAGTCCCACCCCAGGTGCGCCATCAGCCAGAGCGCATCCTCCGCCATCTGCCGAACCGAGACGGCCGCGCCCGGCGGCTGGCTCGCGCCCATCCCGCGGTTGTCGAAGGTGAGGCACCGGAACCCGGCGCGCAGCGCCTGGACCTGGGGCGTCCAGCCGCTCCCGGCCACGCCCACGCCCTGGATCAGCACCACCGGAGGCCCGCTTCCCTCCACCCGGTATGCCAGCCTGCAGCCCAGATACTCGACCGACGCACCCGCGGTCATCCATCCCCCTGTCCTTGCCGGGCCGCCCCGCCACCGCGCGGCCGCCGACCCGTAAGTTCCCGCTGACGGGCGATGCCGCGCAATCCCTCCGCAAGGCAGGGCACGGAAAGAAATCGCCGCTCCCCGGCCGGGAAGCGGCGATTCGACGGCCTCTCGGCGCCGGGAGGCTAGAGCGGTTTTCTCTCCGGTCCGGAGTTCGTCGCGCGGCCGCGGCCGCGGCCGCGGCGCCCTCTCCCTGCGCCTGGGCCCTCTCCCTGCGCCGGAGAGCGCAAGCCCTCTCCCGTACCGGGAGAGGGAGGTGGCCGCGGCGGAGGCGAGACCTGCAAGGGAGCGTGTGAATGCAGATGCATCGCCGCCGGTCGGGGACACGCCAGGGCCGCGGCATAGTCCGCGAAGGCGGACTTCGTGCCGTTCCAGCGGCGGGTTTCCAACCCGTCGGCTCCGGAGCGTCGCGCAATCCGCTCTAGGCGTGCCAGTGGATGGCGCCGTGCAGGGGCGGCATGGAGCCCTCGCAGCGCTGCTCGAAGCGCAGGTCCAGCGCCGTGATCGAGTTGCCGTTGTAGGTCACCGCGTCGACCACGAACCAGCCGCTGAGCGTGTTGCAGCCGCGCCCGTTGCCATCCCAGGAGAGCCCGCCCTTGGCCGGGTTGTGGAAGGGCCAGCGCTCCAGGCCGGCGTAGTAGCCGGGCTTGAGCTGGGTGAGGCCGTTCATCGCCTGGAAGTCCCCGCCCCACCCGCCGCCGCCCACCGCCACGTGCCCGCCGTTCGACGTCACGGTGATGCCGGTGGTGGTCGTCGTCGTCTGCCCCTGGCCGATGTAGTCGCCCGCCGGGCTCTCCAGGTAGATGTAGTTGCCGGCCGACGGAACCGCGCCCGCGGCGGGCTTCCACAGGTTCGACGGCGGCGGGTTCACCGGGCCCGAGGGCGCGGTCGCGTCGTCCGCCCGGTAGTGGATCGTTCCCCGCAGCGCGGCGGCCGCGCCGTCGCAGTGCTGCTCGAAGCTCATCTCGAGCATGGCCACGCCCCCGATCATGTACCGGATGCTGTCGACCTTCATCGACCCGGTGAGCGTGTTGCAGCCGCGCCCTTCGCCGCCCCAGGCGAGCCCGCCCTTGGCCGGGTCGTGGAAGGGCCAGCGCTCCAGGCCGGTGTAGGTCCCGGGCTGGATGGAGGCCGCCGGCACCTCGAACATTGCGCTCCACTGCTCGTCGCCGTCGATCGACACCTGGATGGCCTTCCCGGCCGGGATGACGGAGATGACGGCGTTCGACTTGGTGTACTCGTAGCTCCGGCCGGCGCCGATGTAGTCCCCCGGGTCGCTCTGCAGCTTCACGAAGCTCGGCTTGGGCGTGGGCGGAACGGTGGGGCCGTCGTTCCCGCACGCGGGGATCACCCCCACGGCGAGGCACAGGAACGCCCAGCGCAGCGGGCGCGCGAATCGATGAGTCATGTGGAGTTGATGGATCGGAGTTCGGGGGGGTACAACAGATGTTCCTGCCCGAATCTAACCAGACGTTGCCGTTGGATCAACTTGCACTTCGTCGGATGATACCTCGATCCGGAGATGGCGTTGATGCATCTCACCGACTCACGTGCCGCCCTGAGACGTCATCCTGAGGCCGGCCACACAGCGACTTCGTTGCTCCATTGTGTTGCAGGCCGAAGGATCTATAGCCTGTGCAAGCACTTGGCTGAGGGCGTACGATGGGGTCGTCGCTATCCAGCCTCGGTACATCTCACCGGCTGACGTGCTTCCTCGATGATAGATCCTTCGGCCTGCCGGCTTTCCTGCAGACGAAATTGGGGCGTGGCCGGCCTCAGGATGACGTCTTCCAGGTGGTTCCTCAACCGTCTCTCGGGATGACGTCTTCGGGTGGTTGCTCAACCGTCTCTCGGGATGACGTCTTCGGGTGGTTCTTTAACCGTCTCTCGGGATGACGTCGTGCGACCGGGGTCGACACCAGGTGTTCAGGCGGATCGGGGCTGATCCGTGGCTCTCTGTTCCTGCGTGCCTGCGTGAGAGGATCGCCCCGCCGCTACCGGACGAAGCGGCGGACGAAGGCGAGCGCGGTGTCGGCCACCTCGCGCCAGCCGCCGTCGATGGTGAGGGCGTGGCCGCGGCCGGGGATCTCGACGATCTCGGTGACGCCGGGGTTGCGCCGCTGGCGCCGGAACGAGGCGTTCGTGATGGCCGGGGGCACCGTGTGGTCCTTCTCGCCGGAGACGATCAGCAGCGGCCCCCGGTCGGGGTTGCGGGTGTCGACCTTCACCTCGGTCCAGGGGTTGAGGTTGGCGGCCGCGGCCTGGAAGAGCGGCGCCCCCGGCGCCGGCACCGCGAAGGTGGCGTGGAGCTCCCTCGCCTCGGCCTCGCTCACGGCATTGGCGAACGCGAAGCGGAACTGCTCGAAGGTGAGTGGAACCGCGCGGTGGCGGTTGGCCGGGTTGCGGAGCACGGGCCACGCCGCCCGGAGCGCCGAGAGCGGGAGCGGAAGCACGCCGCGGAAGGGCGCCGGGTCGATGGCCACCGTCGCCGCGGCCGCTCCCCGCCCGGCCAGCATCTGCGCCAGCAGCCCGCCCAGCGAGTGGCCGACGATCGCCGGCCTGCGCTGCAGGGCCCGCACGATCCGGCCGACGTGCTCCGCCACCTGCCCCACCACCGTCTTGCGCGCGAGCACCTCGGGATGCGCGTTCGCCTCGGCCACGGTGTCGGGGTCGTCGGGCCAGCCGGGGGTGAGCACGGCGTAGCCGGCCTGCTCGAAGTGAGCGGCCCAGCGGTCCCAGCTCCCGGCGAGCAGCCAAAGGCCGTGGATGAACACCACCGGCTGCAGCCCCGACGCGTTCGCGCGCTCCACCTGCCGGAGCTCGCGCGGGGTGATCGCCGTCGGGTCCGCCTGCGCGGGTGCGGTCGTCATGGGTCCACCTCCTGTGCGGCCCGCGTTCGATGTCATGCCGGATCAGGCAAATGACCGTGCATCCGGAGATACCAGCACAGAAAGATCCTCACCCGGAGTCAGCGGAGTCACCGGAGTGCCGACCTCTCCTCCGTTGACTCCGTTGACTCCGTTGACTCCGTGTGAGCCCATTCTGTCGACCGGAATGCATATCCAACCTGTCGAAACGGCATCCCTCCCCGGGAAGCGAACGATACCCGCCGCGACGGGGGATTCCTAGCCTGGAGAAAGGGTCGCCCGCCCGCCGTGCCCTTGCCAACCGCGCCCGGGCCCCGCATCCATCCACCCTGCCGGCAACGTCGCCCGGCCCGGGAAGAAAGGAGAGGCACGCATGCACGTCCGATCCGCGCCGGCGGCGCTCGCCGCCGTCCTGCTGCTGGTTCCGCGCGCCGCGCCCGCGCAGCACGACCACCACGGCGCCCCCGCCGGCGGCGCGGTCGGGACCGTGGCCTTCGAGACCTCGTGCGCGCCGGCGGCGGACGCGGCCTTCCGCCAGGGCGTCACCCTGCTGCACTCGTTCTGGTACGAGGAGGCGGAGCGCTCCTTCCGCCGCGCCTCCGAGGCCGATCCGCGCTGCGCCATCGCCTGGTGGGGGGTGGCGATGAGCCGGCTGCACCCGCTCTGGCAGGCGCCGGGCGAGGCCGACCTCGCCGCCGGGCTCCAGGCGGTGCGCGCCGGGAAGGCGATCGCCGCCACCCCGCGCGAGCAGGCGTACCTGGACGCGATGGCCGCCTACTGGGACGCCGCCGCCCGGCCGCACCGCGAGCGCCTCCTCGCCTGGGAGACGGCCACGGGAGAGGTGCACCGGGCGTATCCGGGCGACTCCGAGGCGGCGGTCTTCCACGCGCTGGCCATCATCGCCGTGGCGAACGCGCTCCCGGCGGACGCGGCGCTGGAGCGGAACCGGCGCGCCGGGGCCATCCTCGAGCCCATCTTCCGCCGGCAGCCGGCGCACCCGGGGCTGGCCCACTACCTGGTGCACGCCTACGACGCGCCCGCGCTGGCCACGCAGGGCGTGGAGGCGGCGCGGCGGTACGCGCGGATCGCGCCGGCGGTGCCCCACGCGCGGCACATGCCCTCGCACACCTTCACCCGGCTGGGGATGTGGGACGAGTCGATCGACTCGAACCGCGGCGCCGCCGAGGCCGGGCGGCGCTACGAGGTGGAGCAGCGCCTCCCCGGCGCGTGGGACCAGCGGCTGCACGCGCTCGACTACCTGGCGTACGCCTACCTGCAGCAGGGCCGGCGCGCCGAGGCGCGGCGGGTGGTCGACGACGCGGCGGCGGTGACGGTGGTGGAGCCCCGCGTGTCGCAGGCCGCCGACTACGCGCTGGCCGCGATCCCCGCGCGCTGGGCGCTGGAGCGCGGCGACTGGGCGGGGGCCGCGCGGCTGGCGGTGCGCCCCTCCCCCGCCTTCCCTGCCACCGAGGCGATCACGCGCTTCGCCCGCGGCCTGGGCGCGGCCCGCACCGGCAACGCGGCGCAGGCCGCGCGCGAGGCCGCGGCGCTGGACTCGCTGCACGCCGCGCTGGTCGCGCAGCAGCAGGGGCTGTGGGCCGGGGCGGTGGGCGTGCAGCGGCAGGCGCTGGGCGCGTGGATCGCCTGGGAGGGCGGCGACCGGGCGCGCGCCCTGGAGCTCTCCGCCGCCGCGGCCGACGCCGAGGCGCGGCTGGAGAAGCACCCGGTGACGCCGGGGAGCGTGCTCCCCGCGGCGGCGCTGCACGGCGAGCTCCTCCTCCGCGCCGGACGCCCCGCCGATGCGCTGCGCGCGTACGAGTCCGGCCTGTCGCGCGAGCCCAACCGTGCCGCGCTGCTGGCCGGCGCCGTGCGCGCCGCGGAGGCCGCCGGAAACACGGCGGCCGCGGTGCGCTACGCAACACAGTACCGCCGCCTGATGGCCCGCGCCGACCACGCGCGCGCGGCTTCCACGCGGTGAGCCGAACGGATCATCTGACACGGAGGCACAGAAGACCGGAGAGGCTCGGCGGCATCCCTCTGGTCCTCTGCGCCTCCGCGTGATCGTGATACCGAATCCTGAAATAAACTCTGCGTTACCGGAGTCCGCGAAGGCGGACTTTGGGCCGTTGTTGCCGCGATTTTAATCGCCTTTTCCCGCAATCCGCGGACGCGCTGTTCAGCCGGATCCGGTGTGAGTCCATTCCGCATCCGCCCGCGGGCCGCGGCTCAGCCTTCGGTCGCTCCCGCCACGGCGCGGCGGAGCGCGGCGATGTCGAACTTCTTCATCCGCAGCATGGCCTCCATCCCCCGCTGCGCGCCCGCGGACGCGCCGCTCGCGAAGATCTCGTCCAGGAAGTCGGGGATGACCTGCCACGACACGCCGTAGCGGTCCTTCAGCCAGCCGCACTGCTGCGCCTTCGGGTCGCCGCCCGCGGAGAGCTTCTCCCAGTAGTGGTCGATCTCCTCCTGCGTGGCGCAGTTCACCTGCAGCGAGATGGCCTCGTTGAAGGTGAACGCCGGCCCGCCGTTGAGCGCGGTGAAGGCGTGTCCGTCGAGCTCGAACGCGACCACCATCACCGAGCCCGGCGGCCGGCCGTGGACCTCCTGCCCCGCCTCGCCGTAGCAGGTGGTGGCCGTGATGCGGGAGTTGGGGAAGATGCCCGTGTAAAAGCGGGCGGCCTCCTCGGCCTGGTCCGCGAACCAGAGGCAGGGGCTGATGCGCTGGGTCGTCGCCATGGTTCCTCTCCTGTCGATGGGTGACCGGCGTCCTCCACGCCGCTTGCATACAGGAGTCGGAGCCGACCCTCGCGCTCTCTACATCGTTGAAGTCGCCGGACGGTCTCCGGCCGGCGGTCCATGCCGGTGTTCATCCGGCGCGGTCTCGATCTCGGCCACGAGGAGGTCCGGGGCGAGCTGCCGTGCGCGCTGGAGCACCCGGCCGCGCGAGTCGACGATCCCGGACGACCCGTGGGACTCCAGGGCTACCGTGCGCCCGGCGACGTCGGCGCGGATCACGGACACGCCGTTTCCCCTCGCGCGAGCGATGTCGGCGTTCCGCGCTTCCCCCACCACCTTCGGTCCACCTTTCCGCGGAGGAAGGCCATTGTTCGTGGGCACGAACAGGGCTCTCGCTCCCCGTGCGACCATCGCCCTGGCCGGTTCCGTGAAGTTGGAGTCGCGGCAGATCACGATCCCGAAGGTCAGCGCGCCGACGGTGAAGACCGGGATGCCGTCGCCCGGATGATAGACGGAGTGGTTGATCGCCGGGTGCAGCTTCCGGTAGATGCCGGCCACCGCCCCCCGATGATAGACCGCCGCGGAGTTGAAGAGGCGGCCATCCCGCGCGATCTCGGTGAACCCCAGGATGGCCGCCACGCGGTCGCTCGCGAGGGGCGCCAGCAGCGCGTCCAGCTCGCCCGCTTCCACGTCGACCGCGATGTCGGCCGGCCGGCTCGCGTAGTCGGCCAGTCCCCCCAGCACTCCCTCGGGACAGCACAGGATCTCCACCCCCTCCGCCTCGCACCGCTCGACCTGTTCGCGAAGCAGGCGGAGGATCGCCGCCACCGAGCCGATGGCATGGAGGGGGGCTTGGTAGGCGGCGACCTTCATCGGCGGACCGCCGCTCGCGGCTCGGGATCCACGAAAATCACCCGTTCAGGGGAGGGAGCCGGCCTCACGCGTGGCGTCGCTGCCGCCCGCGCAGCCGCATTCCCACGTCAGCCCCGCCATGGCGGAGCCGGCGGCGGGATCGAGCAGGGCCGCGTGGGCCTCCGGCAGCCACGCGGGAAGCACCGGCTCCGCGCCGCGCCGCAGCTCCGCGAGCGGCCACCAGCGCGCCTCGCGGATGGTCCGGCGTTCCTCCTCGGTCCAGCGCACCGCAGCGGGGGCGCCGCCGCCTGCGCGGACGGCGTAGTAGTGCTCGTGCCAGCGCGTGAGGGGGATGTTGCCAGCGGCGAAGACCTCGTCGCGCGTGCGCACGAGCGGCCCGACGGGCGCCGCGAAGCCCGTCTCCTCGGTCAGCTCGCGCGCGGCGGCGTCCTCGAACGACTCCCCGTCCAGGAGCTGCCTGCCGGGCGTCGCCCAGAACGGCGGCCGCCGCCCGTCGTCGTAGCGGAAGAGCAGCAGGCGCCCCTCGGGGTCGAGGATCAGCGTGCGCGTGAGCCCCAGCCAGATGCCGAGCCCCGCGAAGAGCGCCGCCACGATCCCGCCGTAGATCTCCAGCGAGTGCTCGACGACCAGGAAGCGGTACTCGACGAACTCGAGCCCCGCGATCAGCACGCCGCCCAGCAGCCCGTAGAGCAGGATGGTCTTCTTCACGCGACGATCATCGCCATGGGGCAGGCACGCGAGTACGCCATTTCGGACCATCAGTTGGTGATGCCGAACTCGCGCAGGATCGTTCCCTGCTCCCTCGCAATCTGTGCCTGACACAACGAATCGGCGAGATAAGGACTCTCACCCCGCACGATCAGTCGACAACTTGGACACGCAGCACGATTCAGCATGACCTTGCCCGCGTCCAGGTTGTTCTCGTCCAGCTCGCCGACCAGCATTTCGGGTTCGTGACAGATGGGGCAGTCGAAGAACCAGGCGGCACCGAAGAGACGCTCCAGCTCGCCCCTCTGCTGCTCGCAGTCTTCGTACTTTTTGCCGATCTCGCCCGCACGTACCGATGCCTCGTACTCCCAGCTCGCCATTCGCGCCTGCCCTGCCGACCACCGGATCAGATGGCCGAAAGCGGAGAAGCAGTAGCTGAAGTCCAGCCCGGGGATGTTCCGGGCCATCTGGTACACGTCCAGTGAGATACGAAGCTGCTCGCCCAACTGCACTACCAGACTGTCTACGAAATCGAATCCAAAGAATTCCTCATAGCTTGCACGCAGAAACGGAAACCCGGTCTCGAGGAGAAGCCTGGCCGCAATTTTTTCGTCATCGGGTGCAAACCCCGCGTGAACGTACTGGTTTCGTGCTCGGCGAAAAGCATCCACATCCTTGAGCTCGAAGGGCGTGAGCGCTGCGACCGCTCCTTGGAACAAGTCCGCGGCTTTCGCCGAACTCGGCACCCTGAGACTCGGAGCCGCTTTGAGTGCACTTTCAAGAGCAGAGGCACAATTCACCAGCGCATGGGGGAACCGCTCCTCAGCCACGAGCAGGAGCGACGTTTCGAGACTCTGGAGTGAGCTGTGCAACGCTGAGCGGGACGAAAGCGAATCCGGCCAGGAGCGGAAGTACCGCAGAGCAACTTGTTCCGATTCTTTGACGGTCATCTCCGTAGATCTCGAGCAGCGATCTGGTTACGTATCGAAAGAAGCCAAGCCCAGCTCACGACTCGTCCACGCGAGGGCGGCGGCGAGGTGAGCGCGCTGCATCTCGCGCACGCGCGGAGCGCTCGGGACGGGCGGCTTGCTCGCGTAGTGGGCGAAGAAGCCGGCGACCCAGGCCGCGACGGCCGGCGCGCCGGGGAGCAGCTCGCCAGGCGCGGGGCCGCCCTCCACGGCGAGGCCGGGGAGGAACAGGCCCAGGTCCACCTGCGGGTTGCCGAGGCAGGCGTGGCTCCAGTCGACGACCGCCGCCCTCCCATCCCGCAGGCAGAGGTTGTCGCTCCGCAGGTCGAAGTGGCACACGGCCTCGCCGTCGGGCGATACGAGCCGCGCGGCCTCCCGCAGGATGCCGGCGGACCGCCGCCACCACTCGCGCGTCACCACGCCGAGGCGAAGGAAAGCCTCGGGATCGCGCGCGATGCCCGGCCACCATCCGTCGTCTCCCCCGGGGCCGTGCTTCACCGCGTACGCATCCAGCCCGGCGCGGGCGGAGTGGATCTCCTCGATCGCGCGGAGCGCCGCATCCACCCCGGCGCGCGTCCAGGGCGGAGGCCAGGTCCACGACGAGAGGTCTTCGAGCAGCAGGATCGGGCGCTCGGCATGGTTCTCCCACCCGAGCACGGCGGGCATGCACGCCAGCACGAGCCGGGCGTAGACCGACTGCTCGTCCCGGAGGTGCTGGTCGGACCGGGGCGGAGCTCCGACCTTCGCGAATGCGCCGCGGCCGGAGGCGAACCGCACGAGCCATCGCTCGGTGGCGTTGTAGCCCGCCGCCACCCTCAGGGCGTGGGCCACCCGTTCGCCGGCGAGCGCCTCGATGCGGGCCTCGAGGTCGGAGCCCGGGCCCTCCGGCGCTTCGGTGGGTAGCATCGGGCGGGAGCAGGTCTTCTTCACGCCGAGAATATCGCCACGGCTCGCGGGGTTGTCACGCGGCATCTCCTCCGGTGCGGAACGTGGCGAATGGCGAGGACGCGAAGCCGTTGCCTCGCGTCCTCTGTGCCCATGTGCGCATCGACGACTGCGTTCTATGTTGATGCGCATCCCTCGCCGATCAGGCGGCCAGCGACCGAGGCGCCCCGGCGCGCGCCACCGCCGGCGCGCGGAGGGGCCACGCGGCCGCGAGGATGAACCAGAACGCCAGGAGCGACGAGCCCACGGCGAAGAGGGGCGAGACGCGCTGGTCGTGCGTGAGCACCACGTAGGTGCCGGCCACACCGTAGGCGGCGCCGCCGAGCACGGCCAGCCATGCGATCCAGCGCGAGCCGAGCCGGCCGGTGCGCGCGCCCTGGAGCGAAAGGCCGCCGAGCGCCAGCCCCAGGAGCGGGTTCACGACGGCGGTCAGCATCAGGTGCGTGGTCAGGATCGGCGTCGGCTGGCCCGCGCGCAGGTAGTCGACGTCCAGCACCGCCGCCGAGTGCAGGGTCATCTCCACCACCGCGAGCCCGGCGGCGGCGAGCGCGAAGCGGCTCCACGCCCGCGCAGGGCCGTGCGGCGGTGTGGAGCGCTGCCAGAGGGCGAGGCCCGCGAACAGGAGAACGAAGCTGGCGAGGATGAAGAGGTGCGACGGGACCCACTCCGGGTTGTCGAGCATCGTCGCCATCGAGCGGTGGAACGGAAGCCCCAGGTTCGGAGAGGGATGGCGCGGACCGCCCGCCATCATTGCGGCGCCGGAAAGGAAGAAGGCGGGGCGCCAGAGGTCGACTTTCGGCATGATTTCCCTCGTCTTGTGGGGGTAGGAGGTCGAAACGCGCTCTATCGACTAGAATGGCATTCTAGTGTGAAGAATTGTATTCTTAAGCCATGGAAGACGCAAGCAAGTCGGAGAGGGGGCAGCTGGCGGAGCGGCACGCGGCCGTCACGCGGCAGACGATCCTGCGCGCGGCGCGCGAGCTCTTTCGCGAGCGCGGCTACGGCGCCACCACCGCCAAGGCGCTGGCCGAGCGCGCGGGCGTGGCGGTGCAGACCATCTACACCGCGTTCGGCTCGAAGGCGGGCGTGGCGTCCGCGCTGGTGGAGCTGGCGACCGCGGAGTCGGGGATCCTGGAGCTGGCGCGGCGGTTCCCGGAGGTGCGCGAGCCCGGCGAGGCGATCGCGCTGATCGTCGGCATCCGCAGGCGCCTGCGCGAGCACGCCGGCGAGACCATCGCGGCGATGCGCGAGGGGGCGGCGATCGAGCCGGCGCTCCGGGTCGCATGGGAGGAGGGGCGGCGGCAGCGCCGCGAGGGGCAGCTCCTGCTGATGCGGCGCCTCGAGGAGCAGGGCGCGCTCGCCGACGGCCTCGACGCCGCGCGCGCCGCCGACATCACCGGCGCCCTCACCGCCGACGAGGTGGCGGACGTCCTCGTCGAGCAGGGCGGCTGGAGCTACGACCAGTACGAGGCGTGGCTGATCGAGTCGCTCGAGCGGCTGCTCCTGCGCCGCTGAGGCTCACCGGGAAACCGTTTGCCGAGGACAGTTCTGGATTCCAGTCTCTGACAGAAGGCCTCACACGGAGTCAACGGAGTCAGCGGAGATGATCTCCGTTGACTCCGTTGACTCCGTGTGAGGCCCTTTCTGTTCAAGGATCTGATCCTGAACGAAGCTCTGCCATGCGGGATGAACCGTTCTTCTACCGCCGGTCGTGCCCGATCACTTCCACCCGCTGCCGCTGGTCAGCGCGACGGTGGCGGGGTTGTTGTCGATCATCTGCCAGCCGGGGCAGCTCCCGCCCGAGCAGGGAACGCCGGTGTACCGCCAGACGCGCCCGCCGGCGTGGAGCTGGTACAGCCGGCCGCCCCCGGCCACGATGGCGCGGGTCGCCGGGTTGCTGTCGATCATCTGCCACCCGGGGCAGCTCCCGCCCGAGCACGGCGTGCCGGTGAAGCGCCAGACCTTCCCGTCGGCGTGGAGCTGGTAGAGGGTCCCGTCGCTGTTGACGGCGATGGAGCGGGTGGAGGTGTTGCTGTCGAGCATCTGCCACCCGGGGCAGCTCCCGCCCGAGCACGGCGTCCCGGTGTACCGCCAGATCTTCCCGTCGTTGTGCATCTGGTACAGCCGCCCGCCGCCGGCCGCGATCCGCCCCGACTCCGGGTTGTTGTCGAGCTGCTGCCACCCCGGGCAGCCGCCGCCGGAGCAGGGCGTTCCGGTGTACCGCCAGATCGCGCCGCCGTCGTGGATCTGGTAGAGCTCGGTTTCGCCCGCCGCGATCTGCCGGGTCGCGGAGTTGTTGTCGATCATCTGCCAGCCGGGGCAGCTGTCGCCGCTGCACGGCGTGAGGGTGAAGCGCCAGATCTTCCCGTCGGCGTGCTGCTGGAAGAGGAAGCCCTGCCCCGTGGCGGCGATGGACCGCGTCGCGGGGTTGTTGTCGATCATCTGCCACCCCGGGCAGCTGCCGCCGCTGCAGACGACGCCCGTCCACCGCCAGACCTTCCCGTCGTTGTGGACCTGGTAGATCCGCCCGGCCCCCGAGGCCGTGCCCGCCGTGTTCGGGTTGTCGTCGATCATCTGCCACCCCGGGCAGCTCGCCCCGGAGCAGGGTGTTCCCGTGAATCGCCAGATGCGGCCGTTGTTGTGCCGCTGGCTGGGCGGGCTCCCGGCCGCGCTCACGGCCTGGGCGCTCGCCTGGCCCCACGCGCCGAGCAGCAGCGCGGCGGCGGCCGTGATCACGCGTGACGTGCGGGTGAAGCGGGGCATGCGTCTCCTTGGTGTGGAGTGGTGGGGTGGCTCGCCATGGGGCAGGAGCTGCGACGGTGCGGGATGCACCGCGTCCTTCGCGGGCGACGGGGATCGCAGGGCAAGCCGGCGGACGGTGGGATACGGGCAGGTCGATGGTCGGTCGAGCGGCGCCTCCCCTCCCGGTGGGTCGAACCGGCTCGGGCTCGGCGGAGCGCTCACTATGTTTCCACCGCCGGAACAGTACCGTGCAAACGTAGCAGTGCCAAGCAAACGTTTGGCGCTGAACCGCCGGGTCGATGAGAAACGTGCGTGTCAAGCCGTCGTAAAGGAGAAAGATTCTTGCGGTGGGAAGCCAACTCTACTTCAGATAAGGGTATCGCGGCGAGGAGGTTCGATGCTCGACTGGCTCGGAGTTGAGGGCGATCTCATCGCGGACGCCTTTGAACGTGTCTTCCGTCGTCCGGGAACTCCTTTCGGCAGCGCTGCTCTGCACTGGGGCGGCTTACATGATGGCAACGAGGGGGTGCAGTGGAACGTGGGACTCGATCCGCGCGGACCCGAACGGTGGATCGGTGTGAACCTCGAGGGAATGAAGTACAATGGGTGGCCGATCGCACGGCTGA
Source organism: Longimicrobiaceae bacterium (assembly GCA_045803205.1). Taxonomy (GTDB): domain Bacteria; phylum Gemmatimonadota; class Gemmatimonadetes; order Longimicrobiales; family Longimicrobiaceae; genus Longimicrobium. The sequence continues at coordinate 6,870 of JBJMPM010000381.1, read as the reverse complement.
TTGCGAAAGAGCTCAAGCGCGCGACGCTACCCGACTTCGTCGCCTCTCGCCGTGAGCTCGAAACCGTTCATCTGGTGATGGAGAGAGACTTCTGGGGCGGCCGATTCCGGGTACATTTCGAAAAGATTGCCGATGCTCCGTTGCGCGATGTCACGGAGGCCGAGTGGCGCCGTGTGCTGACCGAGGCCCGAAGCTGCCTGGGTTCGCCATCCGGAGGACGCGGCCGGCGAACTTTCACTCCGAAAACCGGAAGGGGCTTGGCGCAGGACACCGAAGTTACGCCCCACCTTACGTTCCGGCTGAGTGTTCCCGTGGTGGACTCGTGGGAGCGGTTCATCCGCGAAGGCATAGGGCGCCTGGACCCCTTGTACGAGTGGACGGAGCAGCGCGTAGCGGCATGACATTGCGCGTGCGCCATGCGGCGCGGCAGGCTCGCGAGTCGCGCCATGGCGCATCGCCTCGCCCGCTGCCAACCTTAACGGCCTCGAACTCATCTAAAACCACGCCGTCCACGTCCGCTTGCGACCGGCCGCTCCTTCAACCCTCCCCCCAGCCGAATCAGCCCATGCGACTCTCACCCTCCGTGTCCACGCTCGCGGCAGCCCTCGCGCTCCTCGTCCTCCCCGCGGCGCTCCCCGCGCAGACGGCGGCGCCCACGCCGGCCCCTTCGCGCCCGGTCGGGTGCCGGGGAACCACGTCCGGGACCCCTTCCACCGGGTTCCCGCGCGGGGACGGCACGTTCGTGGTGTTCCCGGGCTATCCGAAGACCGAGACGGTGCAGCCGGGCTCGCCGGCGGAGAAGGCCGGCTTCAGGCGCGGCGACGTCGTCGTGCTGCAGGACGGCCGCGATCTCGTGGGAAACCCGCCGGAGCAGCCGGCCCTGGCCGGGGACACGGTGGTGTTCACGGTGCTGCGGGGCACCGACTACATCCCGCTCACCGTGGTGCTCGGCCGCTGGGACCCGCCCGAGGAAGCGCCCGGCGTCACGCGCGTCTGCCGCCCCGTCGGCAGCTGATCCCCTCGCGCGGAGACGCGGAGCGCTTCTGTCATACCATTTCTGTTGATTGATTGCGCGTTCGCCCAACGGGAATGGACTCACACGGAGTCAACGGAGTCAACGGAGAAAGCCAGGCAGTTCTCCGTTGACTCCGTTGACTCCGTGTGAGACCCATCCGTGCTGGTCTCTACGAACTCACAGTCATGGGTCAGAGGTGGTATCAGGCCTGGGTCGATCGCCCGCGCTGCCGGGCCAGGCGCTCGACGCGCCGGAAGGAATCCTCACCCGCGTCAGGGTTGCGGGGCACTCCCGGCGGCGGATCGACAGCGGTCCTGGAGCACCTGGCTGGTGCGATTGACGAAGGACTGCGCGTCGCTGCCGCTCGACGCGCCCGTGTAGAGGTACCTCAGGTAATCGACCATCAGCGCCTTCCCCGCCGCGGACCCGGGAGCAGCGTCGACTTCCCGGCGGGAACGCTCCTGGATCTCCCGAAGGACGCCTGCGTCGGGGGAGGGTGGGGTGGCTGCCCGGAGAGCGGCCCGCAAACGCCCCGAGGGTCTTGGCCGTGAGAACAGCTCGGCGGCCACGAGGCACGATGCGCTGACGTTCAGGCGACCGACCGCCTCGGCGCCCATCTCGGTCCCCGGTTCCTCCGCGAGATGGAGTTGGAGCCGATCCGCGGAGCCGAGAACGGCGGCGTACTGCACCTGCATGTCCCGTTGCGCGCACATCGTGGCCCACACTGCCTCGGCCGCGGCGTTCGCCAGCCCGGGCCGCGCGTCGCTGGGCTGCACGAACGACGCGCGGGCCCGTTCCAGCGCGGTCCGCCGCTGCTCGTCCGTTCCCTCCATCACGTGCAGGATCTGCCGCCACGCCAGCACGGCGTCACGAATCCTGGCGTCGGCACCCGGCTGGCCCGCGAGCAGCTCACCTGCCGCGACGCAACTGGCGGCGCCCCGCCCCTTGAAGTCGTCCCCGCCAGCCTGCTGGGCAAACGCCGGGGGTGCGAGCAGGCACAGCGCTCCCGCCGCGATCGCGCATCGGAGGTTCATCATGTTGTCTGGAGAAGGGTCCGGTCTGCGCACCCTGGTTCAGGGGCGGGGCGTCGACCCGGGGGGAGCGCATCGCACGGGGCGGGGCGCTGGTGGACGGCGGGGATGATCGGGAACGTCCGTCGGTCAGGCTCGAGCGGGACGAGGACCTCCGTCCTCGCGCGAGACACATGTTCCCACCTTTGCGGGCGTCCTGTCAAGGCGTGCGCCGGCCGCTCATGGAAGATCCCGCCGGTGGGTCGCGGTTCCCCCCGGCGGAAGCGCCTGGTAGCCGAGCCTGGAGTAGAACCGGGCGGCGGCCTCCGTATCCGTCCGGAGCACGAGCGAGGAGAACCACCCGCGGGCGTGCGCTTCGAGCGCGGCGACGAGCTGCCTCCCGACGCCCCGGCGGCGGTGCGTGGCGCGCACGTAGAGGTGCCGGATGCGGCCCGTGTCCGCCTCGCCCCCATGCGGATCCCGCGAGACTCCGCCGACGGCGACCAGGTCGGGGCCGTCGAAGCCGCCGAGCAGCACCTCCCCCGGCCCATCGAAGCGAAGCCGACCCGCCTCGTACTCGCCCTGGAGCCTCCGCAGGAAGCGGTACCCCTCGCGCTCGCTCTCCTCCACGAGCGGGTGCAAGGCGGCCGGCAGCGATTGCAGGGCTCGGATCTCCACGGTGCGCGAGGGGCCTGGCTGGTTCGTTCAGTCGTCCGCTTCCGGCCGGCACTCGGCCTGCCCGTTCCGTTCCGGTCGCGGATCGGCCTACCGGCCGCGGGTCAGAGCCTCGCCCCAGATGTTGATCGTGGTGCTGAACTGGCCAGGATTCGACGCCACGATCCGGATGGCGATGGGGATGAAGCTCTTGCCCTGGTACTCCGGCGTCGCCGTGTACGAGGTGACCTTGCCCTCCTCCACCAGCGGACCGATGACGTCGTCGTCGATCCCGGCCTTGATGCTGGCGATGCCGACCGGCACGTACAGGGTGTTGGGCGGGATGTCCGACCCGCCGAACTCGAGCGGCATCAGGTGGAGCTTCTCCAGCTCGCCCCGCCGGAACAGCTCCTCCACCTTCGCCTGCGAGTCGACCGCGGAGAAGTCCGGGCCCGCGGGCGGCGGTGACTTCTTCTTGAGCCAGCCAAACATCAGAAAGCCTTCCTTGCCGAAGTTCGTCGAGTGGATCGAGGCTAGCGGCCAGCTCCGCCGTACGACCGGAACAGGTAATCGCTGCCGTGAGCCGAGGCGTGGCACCCCGCGCACCCCGCCAGCCGCCCCCTCGCCTTCGACCGTTCGCCCGCGAGCGCGACGTAGGCGTATTCCCAGTCGCCCCCGCGCGAGTCGAACCCGGCGCCTCGCTTGATCATCATCCCGTACGCCCGCAGCGGCCCCGAGGCCGAGGCATCGTTGTATTTCTCCTTGACCACCACCGCGCCGGCCGGGAGAGGCCTGCCTTCACGATACGCCGCGACCGCATCCGGGCTGACCCTCACCACGATCGAATGCTCCGCGTGAGGATCGGCCGCGCTCGTCGCCGCGTCGTGCGCAACGGACCCGCGCGGCGGCGGCGGCAGGGAGCAACGCATAAACAGCGTGGAGTTGACGCGAACGGGCCGCTCGGTGACCCGGGGCCACGTGGCGAACTCGGCCGGCTCGACCAGCGCGGGTGCCGTCGTCGGCGATGCGGGCGGCCGGCAGCCAGCCAGGCCGGCGGCCACCAGCATCCATCCGACCTCCGCCGCAACCCTGCGACGGCTGATCCTGTGCTCCATGTTTCTCCTCTGCCAGTGCCGGTTCGCGGAACGACGCCTCTTCAGGGAGAACGCGTCAGCCCTGCCCGTCACGACGGCGAGCCGCCGCCGGTTCTCGCCGTGTCTCCGTGTCTCTGCGTGAGGCGAATTCGCCGCGAGCGGTTCAGTGCCAGAGGGTAGCGCGGGTGATGCCCTCGATCGTGCCGCTCCAGAGACTCATGTGGCCGTGCCGGCCCGCGCGGAAGATGCCTTCGACCAGGACGTAGTGCCCACTGTACTCCCTACCGGTTTCCAGCGTGCCCCGTGCGAAGTCGACCCACAGGCCGTTCTTGGTCAGGCCATGCTTCTGGTCGCCTTCAGACAGGTAGATGGCATTGCCCTCGAACTCCAGCCAGAGATAGCCGATCACCCGGACCTTCCTGCCGTCGAACTGCTCTGGCCGGGCGATCAGCTGGATGATCGAGACGTCGTGCAGGGTGCAGCTGCCTCGCGCATCGGCTTCGGCACAGCGGGCCGGCGGCGCCGGAGCAGGTGCCGCCGGAGTGTTCTGGGCACCGAGCGGCCGGGCCAGGACGGAAAGGGCCAGGGTCAGGACGGTGGCAACCATGCTGGCAGGGCGCATCGGCGGACAGATCGATCACAGGGTGAGCCTGACAGGCGTCTGCGGCGGACGCCGCCGAAGTCAGGTGATGCGCGTGGGATCGCCGAGCTGGGCGTCGAGCGCGGCTGCTTCGGCGGCCAGGCGCCGCACCGTCTCCGGCGCGATGGTGGCGCCCTCCCGCAGCTCGACCGACGCCATCTCGTACTTGCCCCCGGGCCGGAGGCGCGGCTCGATCTCTCGGAGGCGCCGCCCCCGCCAGAAGCCGAGCAGCACCCGCTCGTCCTCGGCGCGAATCAGCAGGACCGGTCCGCGCGCCAGGTAGACGAGGTTACCCCACTTGATCACCTCGTCCAGCTCCGCCGCGCCCCGCACCGCCGCGCGCAGCTCCTCGACCAGCGCGCGGCGCCACCCCGTGAGCGCGGAGACGTACGCGTCGGGATTCGCCGCAGGGACAGACTTCTTCATCGACCCTCCCATGGCAAACAGAATCCGGAAATACACTCTGCGTTACCGGAGTCCGCGAAGGCGGACTTCGGGCCGTTGTTGCCGCGAATTCCATTCGCCTTTCTGCCAAGGAGTACCATCGCGATCGGAGCCTGTACCCCTCCTGGAGCCTCCTCCCGGTCCAGGCGTCGATGTGATGCCCGGCTAAACGCGCGGATGCCGTCGAGGGAGTCCGCGAAGGCGGACTTCGGGCCGTTGTTGCCGCGATTTCCAATCGCCTTTTCCCGGAGTCCGCGGACGCGCTCTTCAGCCCGATTCGATATCACCCGGCGGACGGCGCGCGCTCGGCGTAGCTCATCGCGGGCAGCCCCGCCGCCTTGCGCAGGAGCCCGAGTTGGCCGACGTGGTAGCTGTCGTGCTGCGCCAGGAACGCGAGCGCCCCGAGCAGCGTCGGCCCGCCCGTCGGGAAGCGCTGCGGCGCCGGCGCGTCGAGCTCCGCCGCGGTCAGCACCGCGAGCCGTGCGTCGATCGCCTCGCTCGCGGCGTCCCACGCGGCGCGGATCCCGGCCAGCGCGGGCAGCTCCCCCACGTCGTCGATGCCGCGTGCCTCGGCGAGCGCCGGCGCGAGCGGGTTGGCGAGCGCGGCGCCGAGCCACGCCGCGATGGCGAACCGGGTGTCCGCGACGTGCGCGGCGATGAACGCCGCGCTGTTCGCGGCGGCGATCGGGCGCGCCCGCCCCTGCACTTCGGTCAGCCCGTCGAGGCAGTTGTGCAGGAGCCGGGTGTTCAGCCGGAAGATCTCCGCGAGCGGGAACACACGTGGGTCCATCGATTCCTCTGTGCCTCCGTAAGATGCCGGCAGCGCCTGGTCCACAGGGCTTCAGCCTGCCGGCTCCGCGGTGTCGGCCGCCAGCGCCGGTGTCGCGGTGCGCGGTGCGCGGAGCCCCTTCGACGCGCCGACGATGGTCAGCGCCGCGGCCAGGAACGAGCTGAGCACGGCGACCAGGTTCGCCGCGAACGCGACGAGGCTGATCCCCGACACATCCGGGCTGACGGCGCGAACCCCGGTGCCCGCCTGCACGGTCACCGCGATCATGAAGCTGTAGGCGGCGCCCACCAGCGACCACAGGAGCCCGGAGCGTTCGCGCCCGGGGAGCTGGAGCACCGGCCACACCGCGGCCATCGCGATCAGCCATACCCCGAGCACCAGGAGCGCGGAATGCGCCGCCTGCCACATGCGGACGGACTGGAGAGACACCTCCACGACCGACGGCAGGCCGCAGAACAGCCCGACCATGAAGGTGACCGCGCCGTGGAAGACGAGCCGCCGCTGTGCCTCTGCCTGCGTCACCATGGTGTTTGCTCTCCGGCGAGGGTTCAGGAGGGAGGAGCCTCGGGTGACTGCCGTTCATGGAGGAGCATCCACGACGTGCCGAACCGGTCGCGCAGCATGGCGAAGCGAGACGCGAAGAAGGTCTCCTCCATCTTCATGAAGATCTGGCCGCCGTCGGACAGGAGCGCGTAGACGCGTTCCGCCTCTCCGGCGCTGTCGAAGGTGAGCGTCAGGTACGCGCTGCGCATGGGCTCGGCTCCGGGGATGTCGGCTCCCATCAGCACCGTCGTGCCGATCTCGATGCGGGCGTGGAGGACGGCTCTCTTGCCATCGGCAGGGACGCCGGCCTGGTCCGGCCGTTCGCCGTGCCACGTGATCCCGGTGATCCTGCCGCCGAGGTGCTGCTCGTAGAAGCGGAATGCCTCCTCGCAATTCCCCGCGTAGTTGAGATAGACGTCCAGCTTCATCCGCTCCCCCTGGGTTGAAAGCTCGCGTCGGCGGTCCGCCCGCCGCGAGTGAACGCGCGGGCGCCGTCTTCCCCCGATCTGCGCGTCGAAGGCTCTCCGGGACTTTAGATTTAGAGCGGATTGCGCGACGCTCCGGAGCCGACGGGTTGGAAACCCGCCGCTGGAACGGCACGAAGTCCGCCTTCGCGGACTATGCCGCGGCCCTGGCGTGTCCCCGACCGGCGGCGCTGCATCTGCATTCACACGCTCGGT
>JBJMPM010000339.1:0-36462 GCA_045803205.1 Longimicrobiaceae bacterium | reverse complement strand
CCGCGCGTCTGCGTGATCGAAGTTTCAGCTGCCCAACGGCATGAGCGTCGCCTGGCCGCGCGCGAGACGCGCCGCGAAGGTGTCGGTGATCACGCGGATCACGGCGCCGCCATAGTACGCCTCGACCGAGTAGATCTCCTGCGGCAGGTAGTACGAGAGGTCGTCCAGCCCACCGGTGGCGCGCCGCTCGTCGATGTAGACGCCGACGGGGATCAGCTCGCCGCGGATCCAGGCGCAGGTACGCTCGGTCTCCGATCCTCCGTACGCGGGGCAGGGCACGCCCGAGACTCCGAAGCGGTTGTGCACCAGCGCCGCCACGTCCGGCGCCGCGCTCAGCTTGATCTCGCCGGGCTCCAGCGCGCGCACCATCACGCCCGCGCTCTGGCGGCGAAGCTGGAGCCGGCTGGCGACCGCCGTGATCCCCTCCAGCACCTCGGGGCGCGGGAGGAGGCGCACGGTGAACTCGTCGCCGTCCTCCACCTCCATGTCCTCCTCCCACGCCGCGTAGCCCAGCCGCGAGATCACCCAGTGGTGCATCCCGGCCGGCACCGCGCGCAGCGAGAAGGCGCCGCTGGAATCCGCCGCCGTCTTCCGCCGCACGTCGCGCAGCTCGACCACGGCGCCCTCGATCGGGGCGCCGGAAAGGGCGTCGAGCACGCGCCCCGCCACCAGGACGGCGGGTGCGGAATCCTGCGCGGCGCCGCGGCTGGGAAATACGCAGAGCCCCGCCAGCGCGAGGGCGATGAGCGGCTTGTGCATCGACCAGATAGAAGAGTTCACAGTGGATTGCAGAGCCATGGGTGTGGCATCCTCTGAAAGGTGCTGGACGCGCATGTGAGCGGTGATAACGCGGTAGCAGGGCCTTATCTGATCACCCTCCGTTACAAGCCTGTACGCGTGCGCTGCAGAATTGCCCGGTCGATCAGAGCTTGAACGGTAGGGGCAACGTTTCGCATTTCAGTAGCGCGCATGAACGCCATCGGTCCCAGATCGACATAGAGCTTTGCAATTACCTCGTCGGCAAAGCTGCTGGAGACCAGAGGAATATCGGTAAAATCGATGATGATGCGCGCTCCTGGATTCATCCGGATCAGGTTGGCGAGCTTGATTCGAATCGGCTGTCCTGCGACGCGTGATCCGAATGAGCTTGCCTCCTTCTTGAGTTCAAAGACAAGTTCGTTCTCCCCGCGTTCGTACCGCGTTTCCACCCAGTCGGTAGGCTCATACTGCGCCCCTTTGAACCTCAGCGCATCCGCTAGCGCCGCCGGGGTCGAAACGTTCATCGACACGACCACCAGAGAGCCCTGGATCGGGATCTGGTCGCTCCGGATCCGGAGTTGGTCCTGATCGAACAACAACCGTGCGTATTCGGAGTGAATCTGAAAAAATCCGTGACTCACCTCAGCGATCTGGAACGTACCGTACAACCCGTTTCCCTGTCCCACGGAGGTACTCCGTGTCACGCCCTCCTGGACTGCGTATTCCAGCGCGACTGTATCGGATGTGATCTCTGGATGTCCCTGGCGTAGACTGGTTGGAATTCCGATTCCTGCATCCGCGACCACAAACTCCACACGACGTCTGAACGAATTGTTGGTAAGCTGGACCAGCCCCCCGATCTCGGAATGGGAATGCACCAGCACGTTGTCCGTGATCTCGTTCAACGACCATTCGATGCCGGCGAGATCTCCGCGACTCAGTGACTGCATGGAGCTCAGAACGACGTCTATCAGTTTGTTCACCGCTGCGTTCTGTTCGTGCGGCGACGAGAACTGAATCGCCGGTACATTTGTAAACCCTCGGAAACGGGAAGGTGCATGTACCCGTGGATCGAGAAGGTGCGCCCAGTTGGCGTTTTGAAACATATTTCTCAGACGCGGACTCTCTGGAAGAACGAGCTCGAAATCAAATCCCGAGCGCCGCTGACGAATGACTTCGCAGCAGATCGCGAGCATCGGTCCCCCGTATGCGGTATGGCAGTTCGCAAAATTCAGCACAAGTTTATTGTGACCCTGTCGTGAGATCAGGTGCCGCATCGCCGCGAGCACGCGCCGAAACTCTACAAGTCCCAAGCCGCCACTGATGTGAACTTCATTTTCATGCGTGTGAACGATCAGGGCTTTTCCGTTTGCCATTTCCGATCCTGATGGTTTAGGGCCGGATCGAATCTACTCGAACGGCGTAGATTCGCGACCCCTGGATACTACGGATCGGTTTGACGCTCCGCGGCGCGGCGGCTAATCTTCCGCCCTCTTTTTCCCTCAGCGGAGCACGGGTTTGCGCGAGCCGAAGCGCGTGGCCGTCCTCGCGTCGGGCGGCGGGACGAACCTCCAGGCGCTGATCGACCACTTCAACCCCGCGCCCGCCCCGGCGGCGCGCGTGGAGCTGGTGGTCGCGAGCCGCGCCGGCGCCGGCGCGCTCGCGCGGGCGGAGCGCTCGGGGATCGCCTCGGTGGTGCTCGACGCCCGGGAGATCGGCGCGGACGCGCTGGCCGCACGGATGCTGGCGGAGCTGGAGGCGCACCGCATCGACCTGGTGGTGCTCGCGGGGTGGCTGCAGCTCGTGCCGGCCGAGGTCGTGGCGCGGTACCACGGCCGCATGCTGAACGTCCACCCGGCGCTCCTCCCCGCCTTCGGGGGGAAGGGGATGTACGGGATGCGGGTGCACCAGGCGGTGATCGAGTCCGGCGTGCGCGTGACCGGCGCCACCGTGCACCGCGTGAGCGACCGCTACGACGAGGGGCGGATCGTCGCCCAGTGGCCCGTGCCGGTGCTCGACGGCGACACGCCCGAGCGCCTGGCCGCGCGCGTGCTGGCCGTGGAGCACCGCATCCTCCCGCTCGCGGTCGAGGCGCTCGCGCGGGGCGACGAGACGCCGCCGGCGGTGCTCGGCCCCCTCTGCTTCGACCTGGCGGAGGCCCCGGCGCCACCGGCGTCGTCCGTCCGCCTGACGCTGGCGCATGGCGATGGGGGGGAGGGCCGGTAACAGACGGGCGGATAAATCCGCGGCAACAACCACACGAAGTCGGCCTTGCGCCGACTCCCGCCCGCCGTGTGGCCTCCGCCGCGGGGCACGCGACTCGCCCCACGGCGGCCGAGGCACGCGTACCGAGGCCGTGGAGCAGCCCATCGCGCGCCGCTGCACCCCGGCGGCACCGCGGCCGGTAGTCCGCGAAGGCGGACTTCGTGTGGTTGTTGCAGCGAATTCATTCGCCCTGCACCACCGCGAGCCGACCTTCGCTCGAAGGGGACAACGCGCTCGCGCGCAACGACTTGCGCGCGGGCACATCCATTTGATTCTCGCTGGATCGCCAATGCCCAGGGCACTGCTGAGCGTTTCGGACAAGACGGGGCTGGTCGACTTCGCGCGGGCGCTGCTGGAGCGCGGCTGGACGCTGCTCTCCACCGGCGGTACCGCGCACGCCCTGCGGGAGGCCGGCATCACCGTGACGGACGTCAGCACGGTGACGGGGCACCCGGAGATGATGGACGGCCGCGTGAAGACGCTCCATCCCGCCATCCACGCCGGCCTCCTCGCCCGCCGGTCGCATCCCGGCGACGTGGAGCAGATGCGCGCCCAGGGCTACGAGCCGATCGACCTGATCGCGGTCAACCTCTACCCCTTCCGCGAGACCGTCGCGCGCCCCGGCGTCACGGTGGCCGACGCGATCGAGAACATCGACATCGGCGGGCCGTCGATGCTGCGCTCCGCCGCCAAGAACCATGAGAGCGTCTGGGTCGTCGTCGATCCAATCGATTACGAGCGTGTCCTCGCCGGCCTCGATGCGTCGGACGACGAGGCCGCCGGGCTCCGGCGCGAGCTGGCGGTGAAGGTGTTCGCGCACACCTCGGCGTACGACGGCGCCATCGCCGCGTACCTGGGCGGGGTGGGGAAGGAGGATGCGGATGCGGGGGCGCTGCCGGAGGCGATCGAGCCGCGGCTGCGGAAGGTGCAGGACCTTCGCTATGGAGAGAACCCCGACCAGCGCGCCGCCTTCTACCGCGACGAGTCCGCCGTGGACGGCCTGCCTGCGATGCGGCAGCTCGGGGGGAAGGAGCTCTCGTTCAACAACCTGATCGACGTCGACGCGGCGCTCCTGGCCGTCTCGGCGTGGGAGGGGACGGGGCTCGCCGCCTGCGCCATCGTCAAGCACACCACGCCGTGCGGGATCGCCGTCGGCGCGGACCCGGCCGAGGCGTACCGCAAGGCGCTGGCGACGGACCCGACCAGCGCCTTCGGCTCGGTGATCGCGTTCAACACGGAGGTCGGCGAGCAGGCCGCCGTGCTGCTGCGCCCGAACTTCGTGGAGGCGATCGTCGCCCCCTCCTTCGCCGAGGCGGCGCTGCGGCTGCTCTCGGAGAAGAAGAACCTGCGCCTGATCGCGCTCCCCGCCGCCGGGGACGGAGACGGGCTCGACTTCAAGCGGGTGCGCGGCGGCTTCGTGGTGCAGGAGCGGATGTCGATGCGCTTCGCCGAGGACGGGTGGCGCGTGGCGACGCGGCGCGCCCCGTCGGCCGAGGAGATGGACGACCTGCGCTTCGCCTGGCGCGCGGTGGCGTCGGTGAAGTCGAACGCGATCCTGCTGGCGCGCGGGGGGATGGCGCTGGGGATCGGGGCGGGGCAGATGAGCCGGGTGGATTCGTCGCGCATCGCGGTGATGAAGGCGCGCGACAACGGCTTCGACCTCGCGGGCGCGGCGCTCGCCTCCGACGCCTTCTTCCCCTTCCGCGACGGCGTGGACGCCGCGGCCGAGGCCGGCGTGCGCGCGATCATCCAGCCCGGCGGCTCCGTGCGCGACGCCGAGGTCGTCGCCGCGGCGGACGAGCACGGCATCGCGATGGTCTTCACCGGACGGCGGCTCTTCCGGCACTGAAAACGGCTCGATCTCACGCAGAGGCGCAGAGGCACGCAGGGAGAGACGCGGATTCTCTCTCCGTGCCTCCGCCTTTCCGCGTGAGACCAAATCCGCCTGAACACCTGGTGTTTAACGCACCTCGAACAAACGACGTCATCCTGAGGCCGGCCATGCTGCAATCATCGTCTGCGGAATGACTTGCAGGCCGAAGGATCTATAACCGCGTCAGCACGTGAGTCGGTGAGATGCGCCAACGCTATCCCCGGATCTGGGATGAGACGTACCTGTTGCCGGAACGAAAAGGCGCGTCCTGATCGGGCGCGGACGGGCGTTGATCTCCAGGTGATGGCCGCCTCCCCCTCACGTTCGGTAGCGCCATGAGAAACGCCCTGTCCGCCCTGCTGCTCGCCGCGCTCGCCACGTCCGCCAGTGCCCAGCCTCGCCCCACGCCGCGGGCGCTGCAGCCGTTTCGCTCCGGCGCGGAGCTGTCGGCGTATCTCGCCGACTTCACGCCGAGTGCGCGGGTCGTGCCGCAGGGGCCGGTCGTGGTGGGATATCCCGCGCCCTGCGTTGGCGGCACCACGGTGACGCGTGTCGCAGCGCCCTCGGCAGGCGCGCCGGTGGTGATCCGGGGACGGGTGACCGATCCGGCGGGGCACCCGCTGTCCGGCGCGCAAGTCCAGGTTGAATCGCCCCTGGTGAGGACCGTGACCACCGCGAACGGAGAGTACCGGCTGCTCGTCCCCGCGAATGGGATTGCCGCACAGGCCGAGCTGCGCGTTGTCGCGACCACGCTGGGGAGGCAGGCCGATCGGCGGGTGGTGCCGGCGGTCCCCGGCGACACCTTCACGGTCGACTTCCGGCTCTGCGCCTCCGCGGTCGCGCTGGAGGGGATCACGGTCAACGCGGTGGGTGCGACTTCCGTCACCAACAACCAGGTCGCGGGGGTGGATGAAGGCGACATCGTGAAGGTGCACGGCGACCACCTGGTGATGCTCCGCAGAGGCCGCCTCTTCACGGTCTCGCTCAAGGCTGGGCGGATGGAGCCGGTATCGGCGGTGAACGCCTTCGGCGACGACGTGGAGCCGGGCGGCACCTGGTACGACGAGCTACTGGTCGCGGGCGACATCGTGGTGGTGCTGGGCTACAGCTACAGCCGCGGCGGCACGGAGCTGGGGCTGTTCGACATCGACCGCGGCGGACGGCTCAGCTACCGCGCGACCTACCACCTGCGCTCGAACGACTACTACTCGTCGCGCAACTACGCGAGCCGGCTGATCGGCACCCGCCTGGTGATGTACACGCCGCTCTGGGTGGGAGGCCGCCTGCGCGACTGGGCCCCGGCGCTCCGGCGCTGGCACCGCGGCGCGCGCAACGACGAGTTCCGGCCGATCGCGGCACCGACGCGGATCTTCCGCCCCGGGGGCGACCTTGAGCCTGGCGAGGAGCTGGCCCTGCACACGGTGACCACCTGCGAGCTCGGCCGGCCGCGCATCAGCTGCAGCGCGACGGGCGTGCTGGGGCCGTACAGCGAAAACTTCTACGTCTCGGCGACCGCCGCGTACGTCTGGGTGAGCGACTGGCCCGGCCGGGCGCGGAACCGCGCCCCGTCGATGCTCTACCGCCTGCCGCTGGACGGGTCGAGCCCGAGCGCGCTGGGGGTGCGCGGAAGCCCCGTCGACCAGTTCTCGTTCCACGAGAGCGGCGACGGGTACCTGAACGTGGTGACAATGACGGACGCGGCGGGCGCGCGGATGTGGGCCGCCGAGCGCGCCCAAGGAGCGGTGTCGCTCCTCCGCGTTCCGCTGGCGAGCTTCTCGGACGGGCGGCGGAGCGCGCACCCGGAGAGCTACCGGGCGCTGCCAGGCCCGGCCGCGGAGGACGAGGTCTTCCAGAACCGGTTTGTGGGGAGACACCTCCTCTACGGCACCGGGAGCGGATGGGACTTCCCGGACCACAGCGGGAGGTCGGTGCTGTACGTGACCCGCTGGGCCGGCGGGCCGGTCGCGGCGCTGACGCTTCCGCACGGCGTCGACCGCATCGAGCCCATGGGCTCCGACGCAGTGGTGGTCGGCACCGACGGACGCGACCTGCACTTCACCGCGATCCACCTGGGCGGCCGCGCCCGCGTGGCGCAGCGGTACGTCAGCCGGAACGCCGCCCAGGGGGAGCTGCGCAGCCACGGGTTCTTCTACCGGGAAGATGGCGGGGATTCAGGGGTGTTGGGCCTGCCGGTCCGCGGCGCGGGCCGGCCGGGATACGAGCACCTGTTCGCCGAATCCGCCGGCGTGATCTTCCTGCGCAACCGGCACGCGCGCTTCCAGGAGCTCGGGGTGCTCTCGGCCAACCCACCGAAGTCCGGCGACGACGAGGCGGACGGCTGCATCGCGTCGTGCGTGGACTGGTACGGGAACTCGCGCCCGCTCTTCCTGCGCGGCCGCGTGTTCGCCCTGCTCGGCTACGAGCTCGTCGAAGGCACGGTGTCGAACGGCCGCATCCGGGAGGTCGCCCGCGTCAGCTACGCGCCGCCACGCGTGGCCGTGTCGCGCCGGTGACCGAGGCTGCCTGAACGGCTGGATCTCTCACGGAGGCGCGGAGGCTTTCTGCGTCTCAGCGTGAGGTGCCTGTCTGGCGCTCTGGCGGAGGCAAATTATCCCGCTTCTGGCGCGATATGTACCGCCTCCGCCTCAACGCTGTCCCTCCGCCGCCTCAAAGTCTCTCTGGGGCACGGCAGCATTTCGTCCCGGCTCGGCCTCCCAATCCGAAACCCGGCAAAAACTTGCGCGATGGAGCCAGCGCGCGGGCAGGGTTGCTGCAAACATGTAGCGTACCCGCCGCGATCGCGGCGGGAGGCCGAACCCACTTCTCAGCCTGCAACCCCTGGAAGGAACCACGATGTCGAGCAAGCTCGCCGCACCGCAGATGGTGCTGAACAGCCGGATGGTGTACACGAGCTGGATCCCCGCCGACCCCGGGGCGTGCGCGCGGCTGCTGCCGCCCGCGCTGGAGCCGGCGGAGAACCATGCGGTCTACATGAACCAGTACGTGGTCGACCGCGCCGAGCAGACCACCGGCTTCGGCGCGTACTCGCTGACCTACCTGGGCCTCGACGTGGCCGGCCACCCCGCGCCCGACGGGGTGACGCCGGGCCGCTTCTTCACCCAGTACTTCAACTCGTCTGAGGTGGTGCGGAAGTACGCGCGGGAGCGCGGCGTTCCCGCTACCCCGGGGCGCACCACGCTGGAGGTGGAAGGCGGCGTCGTCACCGCCACCACCTACGTCGACGACCGGCCGATCATCCGCACGCGGGCCGAGGTGGGGGGAGGCACGGCGGACCTGGTCGTCGGCGGGCACCTGCGCTACATCACCCGCGTGGGCGACCGGCTGGTGAGCGGCAACTACCCGTACGTGGGCGAGCTGGTGAGCGCCTTCCGGGTGACCTCCATCGAGTTCCTGGACCCGGAGCACCCGGTCTACGCGCTGCGGCCGGCCTCGCCGCTGCAGGTGGTGGCCGCATCGTCGTTCTACGCGCCGAAGGACTCGTTCGTCTACCCCGGCGGAGAGTACGACATGGGCCCGGCGGACCCGGAGAAGGACGAGCACCACGGCGCCGACCGCGTCCACGCCGAGGCCGCCGCGGTGTGAACCAAATCGGGGGATTCGTTGTGCACTTCGCACGCTCCCCCGAACCTGTCATCCTGAGGGAGCCGCTGCGCTTGAACCAGCGTCCCGCAACAACCTCTGGCGGCGACCGAAGGATCTGTAACCTCGGCAGCGATACAGCCGGCCGTATCGCTCCCCACGGCTATAGATCCTTCAGGCGCCGCCACGATTCAGCGCGATATCAGGTGATGCAGCAGCGGCGCCTTCAGGATGACATTTTAATGCACAGCCGCTTCTGAGAAGCGGTATGATCCGCTGAGCTGAACTGACCGATCTCTCTCATAGAGGCACAGAGGCACGGACGCGCGGAGGATTTCCGTGTCTCTGTGTCTTTGGTGTGAGGTCGAGCCTCTTGACTGCACCCGCTTCCTCCATTGATTACATTCCGGACACCTGAACCGGAATGAGCCGATGGGACTGCCGCTCAAGCGGATCGAGCACGAGGCGCTGGAGCTTTCCTCCAGCGACCGCGCGGAGCTGGCCACGCGCCTGATCGCGAGCCTCGAGGGCGAGACGCCGGACGATCCCGCCGAAGTCGAAGCGGCCTGGGACGAGGAGATCCGTCGCCGGCTCGCCGAGCTCGACGCAGGCACCGCCGAGCTGATCCCCAGCGATGCGGTGTTCGCCGAGCTGCGTGCCCGGCCGCGTCGGTGAGTAACGACTAATCTGGACCAATCCGGATCTTCCCGGGTGCTACTCTAATGCAACATGACTCAGAGCAGTACGTTTTCGAGGTCTGCCGCAGAAGTTTTCTTTCATTGTGGGGTTACCCAAACCCAAGAGCGAAGAAAGGAAAGGAGTTGTGCGATATTCTCGTCGTCTGTGGTAGCGACGTTATTATCATTAGCGTTAAAGACATATTGCTGACTCAAACGAATAATCCAAGCGTCGATTGGTCTCGGTGGCGACGCCGAGCCATAGAGCAATCTGCGAAGCAGATTTACGGAGCCGAGCGCGCGCTGGAACGGCTGCATAGGGTCGTTCAAGAAGACGGGTCCGAAGGTTTACCTCTTCCCCCTCCTGCACAGCGGCGTATACACCGGATTGCGATAGCCTTTGGCGGTTCAGGCGAAGTGCCTTTGACCTATGGAGATTTTGGGCGCGGGTTCGTGCATGTATTAGATGAGCAAGCGTTTGATATCTTGTTGGCAGAGTTGGATACAATCAGCGATTTTCTTCGCTATCTCTCAACAAAAGAGACGTATTTTCGTCGCGGCGCGAGAGCTCTATTTGAAGGCAACGAAGAGGATCTGCTTGCGTTCTACCTACAACGTGGTCGACGCTTTCCTAAGCGCGTTGACTTGCTAGTTCTAGGGGATGATCTGTGGAGTGGCTTCAGCCGTCGGAGTGATTACCTGCAGAAAAAGGCCCACGATCGAGTTAGTTATCTCTGGGACAGGCTGATTGAGCTTCACATTCACGGTATTGCGGCTGGATACGCGTACGTCAGCCCAGGACTTCTCCCAGCAGAACCAGCTCTACGTGAGATGGCTCTCGAGGATCGATATTGGCGACGAGTGCTTTCCAAATCGCTGATTGATTTTCTTCATCTTGCTCAAGAGAAAAAGGTTAGGGCGAGAATGGCGCTTTCGCCCGAGCGGAAAACGACCTATGTGTTCTTGCCGGCTTATCCTGATGAAGATCCTCGTGAACGGATGGCGGAGTTAACAGCTCGGTGTTGGGTCGCGCGCGATCGCGTGAGGGATCACGCGACAGTCGTTGGTCTCGCGGTTGGTGAACCGAAGCAAGGACAACCGCTAGATTTGCTTTACCTCTATCTGCCTGAATGGACTGACGAAGATCACGCGAGAGCAGTTGAGGCTCGCGAAGAACTCGGCTTCTTCAGAAATCCAGTCGAGTTTAGAACGAACGAAGAAGAATACCCGTCGTCAGAATGAGGCTACCAAGTCTCTCACGCCTCTGTGTGAGATTGTCATAATCGCCTCCCGCCGTACGTTTGACGGGGGCGCGCGGTCCGGGTAGGTTGTGCGGCCTCAACCCCAGACGGACCCGAGGGCCTTGCGCGGACTGATCTTCGACCCCTTCGCCGGGATCAGCGGCGACATGACGGTGGCCGCCCTGCTCGACCTGGGCCTCCCGCTCGAGTGGCTGCAGTCCTTCGTCGCGGGGCTCAACCTGGGCGACGTGCGCGTCGGGGCCGAGCGCGTGGACCGCAAGGGGATCGCCGCCACCCGCCTGCTGCTGGAGCTGCCGCACGAGCACGCCCACCGCCATCTCCACCACGTGGTGAAGATCATCGAGGGGACCGGCGCGGCCCCCGAGGTGCGCGAGCGCGCGGTGCACGCCTTCACCCTGCTGGCCGAGGCGGAGGCGGAGGTGCACGGCACCACGGTGGAGAAGGTGCACTTCCACGAGGTGGGCGCGCTCGACGCCATCGTCGACATCCTCTGCGCCGTGGCGGGGTGCGCCGAGCTGGGGGCCACGGAGTTCTGGACGCGGCCGGTGGCGCTGGGGCGGGGGTGGGTGGACATGGCCCACGGGCACTTTCCCGTGCCCCCGCCCGCGGTGCTCAAGTTGTTGCGGGGCATCGAGGTTACGGACCCATCGTTCGAGGGCGAGTGTACCACGCCCACCGGTGCCGCCCTGCTCGCCGCCCTCACCGGCGGCCGCGCGGCGCCCCCGTCGTACACGCCGCTCGCGAACGGCTTCGGCGCCGGCACGCGCGACCCGCAGGACCGGCCGAACGTGCTGCGCCTGATCCTGGTCGAGCCGCGCGCGGAGCCCGCGGAGGGCGACTCCGTGCTGGTGGTGCAGTGCGACGTGGACGACCTCTCGCCCGAGTACGTGCCGCCGCTGATCGAGGCGGCGCTCGCGGCCGGGGCGCTGGACTGCACCGCCACCCCGCTGCTGATGAAGAAGGGCCGCCCGGGGCTGCGGGTGGAGGCGCTGGTGCCGCCGGCGCGGCTGGACGCGGTGGCGGGCGCCTTCTTCCAGGCGGGCTCCTCCATCGGGGTGCGCTGGTGGCCGGCGAGCCGCCGGGTGCTCCCGCGCCGGGTGGAGACGGTGACCTGGCGGGGCGAAGAGGTGCGGGTGAAGCGCTCGCGGCTCCCGGGCGGGGGCGAGCGGGCGAAGCCGGAGTACGAGGACGTGGCACGGGCCGCCGCGCGGCTGGGGATCACCCCGCTGGCGGCGTACCGCGCCATGCTGTCGGAGGGCGTGGCGGCCGAGGGATGAGCCGCGGCGGCGGACCACTGCATCCCCCCGCGCGGCGGGGGCATCACCACACGAGGGAGGACACCCCGATGAAGACCACCCACGGGCTCCTGCTCGCGCTCGGCGCGGCGGTGCTCGCCACCACCACCGCGGGCGACGCGTCGGCGCAGCGCGGCGGCCGCAACAACGCGAACTCGCTGCCGCAGGTGACCTGCGCCAGCGGCGCCAGCCCGGCCACCGCCGGCACCTTCGCCGGCACGGCGCAGGGCGCGCTCAACCGCACCCTGATCCCGAGCCTTCCCGCGGCGCAGAAGCAGAGCCTCTACCAGCAGGCGTTCGACCAGTCCACGCAGGGGATCGCGGCCGACGCGAACAACCCCTTCAACTACTTCCTGGCCGGGCAGGCCGCGGTGGGGCTGGGCCAGATCGCGCGCGCCGACTCGCTCTTCCAGAAGACGGTGCAGCTCTGCCCCGAGTTCGCCAGCGAGGTGACCCCCGCCCGCGCCAGCCTGGGCGAGCAGGCGATGGAGGCCGCGCGCGTGGCGCTGATGGAGAAGAACGACACCACCGGGGCCATCGCGGCCTGGACGGTGGCGTCGCAGCTCGACTCCGCCAACGTGGACGCAACGTTCTACGCGGGGTACTTCTCGCTGCTGAAGGGCGACAACGCCACCGCGATCCCGGTGTTCCGGCGCATCCTGGCCCGGCCGGCCCCGGCCGCGAACGACACCAGCGGGGTGGAGCGCCGCGACGTGGCGCTGCGGGCGGTGCTGGGGTACGGCGGGCAGCTCTTCAATCAGAACCAGAACGAGCAGGCGCTCGAGCTCCTGAACTCGGTGCGCGCGGTGGACCCCCGGAACCACGACGCCAACTACTGGGCGTCGCTGGCGATGTACAAGCTGCAGCGCTGGAACGACCTGACGGCGATCACCACCCGGGTGCTCGAGCTGGGGCCGCTGGACTACAACGCCTTCATGCTCGCGCACGACGCGCACAAGCTGATGGCCGACGCGCTGAAGGCGCAGGGGAACGCCGCGCAGGAGAACCAGCACCGCATGGAGGCCGTGCGCATGCAGGCCGCCGGCGAGGCGCTTCCGGTGCAGGTGGACCAGGTGTCGGTCTCGAGCGCCGAGAGCACCGCCACCGTGCGCGGCCAGGTGGTGGGCGGGGCGGCGGCGGCGGGAACGCCGATCCGGCTGGAGTTCACCCTGAGCACGCCCTCGGGCGACGTGGGCTCGGGCACGGTGAACGTGGTCGCCCCGGCCAAGGACCAGCGGGCGCAGTTCGAGCTCCCGATCCAGGTCACCTCGAGCCCCACCGGCTTCCGCTACCGCCTGGTGCAGTAGATCCGGAGGAGCGTCTCGCCGGGAGACGCGGAGCCGCGGGGAGAGCGCACGCCTCCCCGCGGCTCCGCCGCTTTCGCGCAAGGCGCCGTTCTTGCGAAAACGGCGGGGGCGGGGAACGTTTCTCCCGCGCACCTCAACCGTCTGGATCGTACCGGGAGCCCGTCTTGTCCGACACCACCGAAGCACCCGCCGGAGCCGCCTACCGCTGCGAGAACTGCGGCACGGAGTACGTCGAGGGCGACGCCTGCCCCGCCTGCGGCGCCCTGCGCGACCCCGTGCCCCTGGACGACGACCCGTCGCGCACGGCGCGCTGGCGGTGCGTGATCTGCGGCCGCGCGGTGGCCGACCCGCTGGACGGGGGCGAGCCCGCGCGCTGCGCCGAGCACTGCACCGTGCCGGTGATCGAGGGGTTCGCGCAGGTCTACACCAACAACAACGCCTTCGCCGCGCAGCTCCTGGTGGACAACCTGCGCGCCGAGGGGCTCGACGCCATCCTCTACTCCCAGGCCGACCGCAGCTTCCCCATGGACCTGGGCGAGCTGAGCATCGCGCGGGTGCTGGTGCCCGGCTTCCAGTACCAGCAGGCGCTGGAGCTGGTGCGCGAGTACATGGACACCGAGGGCGAGGTGGTGTTCGCCTGCCCGGGCTGCGGCGAGGTGTACGAGCCGGGGCAGGAGAGCTGCGCGAGCTGCGGCGCCGCGCTCGCGGGCTGACGGAAGCAACGATCGTCTCACGCAGGGACGCGGAGACACAGGGAGAGCCGCAGCGCCTCTCCGTGACTCTGCGTCTCTGCGTGATATATTTGCCAGCGCTCGATTCACCGGTGATTCCAGGACGGGCTCGTGAAGCTACCCGTGGTGGCCGTCGTGGGGCGGCCGAACGTCGGCAAGTCGACGCTGTTCAACCGCGTACTGGGCGAGCGCCTGGCCATCGTGGAGGACTGGCCCGGGGTGACCCGCGACCGCAACTTCGCGCGCGCGGAGTGGAACGGGCGCCAGTTCTACCTGGTGGACACCGGGGGGATGGTGGAGGGCTCCGACGAGCCCATGGACCGGCTGATCCGCGACCAGGTGCTCGTCGCCATCGGCGAGGCCGACGTGCTGCTGCTGGTGGTGGACGGCAAGGCGGGGCCGCACCCGCTGGACTACGCCATCGCGGAGCACCTGCGGCGCACCGCCAAGCCCACCCTGCTGGTGGTCAACAAGGTCGACAACCTGGGCGCCCCCACCGCGGTGGCGCACCACGACTTCTGGGACCTGGGGCTCGGCGAGCCGCTCCCGATGTCCGCCACCAGCGGCAAGGGGAGCGGCGACGTGCTGGACCGCGTGGTGTGGGACCTTCCCGCGGTGGAGGGGGAGGAGGAGGCGGCGCTGCGCGTGGCGGTGATCGGCAAGCCGAACGTGGGGAAGAGCAGCTTCGTGAACCGGCTGCTGGGCGAGGAGCGGCTGGTGGTGAGCGAGGTGGCCGGCACCACCCGCGACGCCATCGACACCCCCATGCAGTACCAGGGGCGGCGGCTCGTCTTCGTCGACACGGCGGGGCTGCGGCGCCAGGCGAAGATCGGCGAGGGGGTGGAGTTCTACTCCTCCATCCGCACCGAGCGGGCGATCGAGCGCGCCGACGTGTGCCTGCTGCTGATCGACGCCACCGAAGGGATCACCGTGCAGGACCTGAAGGTGGCGGAGAAGGCGTGGGACGCGGGGTGCGGGCTGATCATCGTGGTGAGCAAGTGGGACCTGGTGGAGAAGAACACCATGTCGGCGCCCAACTTCGAGAAGGAGGTGCGCGACCGCGCGCCCTTCCTGAAGTGGGTCCCCATCCTCTTCACCAGCGCCGTCACCGGG
The DNA here is from genome assembly GCA_045803205.1 of Longimicrobiaceae bacterium. Lineage (GTDB taxonomy): Bacteria > Gemmatimonadota > Gemmatimonadetes > Longimicrobiales > Longimicrobiaceae > Longimicrobium. Next base: position 21,580 of record JBJMPM010000339.1, on the reverse strand, counting down.
CAGCGGGTGCACAGGGTGCTGGAGCTGATCGTGGAGGTGGAGGAGGCACGGCAGCGCCGCATCCCCACCCACCAGGTGAACGAGGTGGTGCGGGCGCTGGTCACGCGCACCAAGCCGCCGGCGTACCAGAACCACCCGGTGAAGCTCCTCTACGCCACGCAGGTCTCCGTGGCCGCGCCGACCTTCGTGATCTGGACCAACCACCCCGAGGGCGTGACCGACAGCTACCAGCGCTACCTGCAGAACGGCTTCCGCGAGGCGTGGGGCTTCCTGGGCGTCCCCATCCGCATCCACCTGCGCCGCCGCGGCGAGGACGAGGACGACGGATGACCGCCACCTCGAGTGTGGATCGCCAGCGGAGTCGCGGCCTCGGCTATAGATCCTTCGGCCGCCGCCCGGCTTCGCTGCGCACGCGGACCTGGCTCGGCGGCGGCGCTCAGGATGACATGGTCGGGGGCGAGGGCAGAGGGTACAGCCTCAACCGTTCAAGGTGTCATTCTGAGGCCCGAGCGCACGGAGCCTGCGTTCGCGCAGGTGTCCGCAGGGCCGAGGAATCTGGCCGCGTACACCACGAGGCCGGGGCGCGGCAGCGGCACGGCAGCCGACTTGCCCCGATCGTCCTGCATCGCCCTGACGACCCATGACGCGGCCGCTCTTCTTCGTGCTGCTCTCCTACCTGTGGGGGGCGATCCCGGCGAGCTGGGTGGCGGGGAAGCTGCGCGGCGTGGACCTGCGGCGGCACGGGAGCGGGAACCTGGGCGCGACCAACACCTTCCGCGTGCTGGGGCCGAAGGTGGCCGCGCCGGTGATGGTGTTCGACGTGCTCAAGGGGCTCCTCCCCGTCCTCCTCTTCAGACAGTGGGACGGCACCGGCGACTGGCGCTGGGGGCTGGCGTACGGCGCGGCGGCCATCGTGGGCCACGTCTTCTCCATCTACATGCGCTTCCGCGGCGGCAAGGGCGTCGCCACCTCCGCGGGGGTCTTCCTGGCGCTGGCGCCGCTCGCCGTCGGCGTGGGCCTCGTCGTCTGGCTGGGGGTGATCGCGCTGACGCGGATGGTGTCGGCCGCGTCGATCTCGGCCGCCGCGGTGGTGGCGGTCCTCCTCCTTCTCCCCGTCTCGCACGTGCCGACCGAGGTGCGGATTCTCGGCGTCGCCATCTGCCTGTTCGTGATCTTCGCGCACCGCTCCAACATCCGCCGCATCCTGGCGGGGACGGAGCCGCGCTTCGGGAGGAAGGGCGAGGAGCCGGTCGTCGCCGCGGCGGCGGCCGCCGCGGACGCGGAGGAGGCGCCGTGAAGGCCGCGGTGCTCGGCGCCGGCGCCTGGGGGACGGCGCTCGCCAACGTGCTGGCGAAGAAGGGGATCGCCACCACGCTCTGGAGCTACGAGCGCGACGTGGCCGACGGGATCAACGCCGAGCACCGCAACGCGCGTTACCTGGAGGGCGTGCCGCTCCATCCAGACCTGCGGGCGACGGCGGAGATGGCCGAGGCGCTCGCCGGGGCCGAGGTGGTCGTCTCCGTCTCCCCCTCGCACGTCGTCCGGCGGGTGATGGGCGACGCGGCGCCGCACCTCCGGCCGGGCGCGCTGGTGGTGAGCGCCAGCAAGGGGATCGAGAACGAGTCGCTGAAGACGATGGACGAGGTGCTGGCCGACGTCCTTCCCGCGGAGCTGGGGGTGCGCTGCGCCTTCCTCTCGGGGCCCAGCTTCGCGCTGGAGGTGGGGCTGGAGCACCCGACCGCCGTCACCGTGGCCGCGGCCGACGAGGAGGTGGCGCTGCAGGCGCAGGAGGTCTTCCAGACGAAGTACCTGCGCGTCTACACCAGCCCCGACGTGCGCGGGGTGGAGCTGGGCGGGTCGCTGAAGAACGTGATCGCCATCGCCGCCGGCGTGGTCGACGGGCTGGGCTTCGGCAACAACACCCGCGCGGCGCTCATCACCCGCGGCCTGGCCGAGATCACCCGGCTGGGCGCCGCCGCCGGCGCCGACCCGCGCACCTTCGCGGGCCTCGCGGGGATGGGCGACCTGATCCTCACCTGCACGGGCGCCCTCTCCCGCAACCGCTCCGTGGGCGTGGAGCTCGGCCGCGGCCGCTCGCTGGACGACATCCTGGGCGGGATGGTGGCCGTGGCCGAGGGGGTGCGCACCACGCGCTCGGCGCACGACCTGGCGCGGAAGCTGGAGATCGAGATGCCGATCGTCGACGCCATGTACGCGGTGCTCTTCGAGGGCCGCGACGTGCGCGAGGCGGCGATGAACCTGATGCTGCGCGAGCCCAAGGCGGAGGTGTGGGGATGAGGCCCGTGGACGGCGCCTCGCCTCGAATCCCGCATGACGGTGTTTTTCTGAGAAACTGTTGAGTTGAGATACCTCCTCCCGATGACGTCATCCTGAGGCCGGTCACGACGTAACCTGCGCTAGCATCAATACTTGGCAGGCCGAAGGATCTATCGCCTGAGTCGCAACACCGCTTCGCATCCGAGAGCCGGCAGGCGTTGCGGCCGGCTGTTTCGCTGGTATGCTATAGATCCTTCGGCCTGCGAGGGATCGAGTGAGCCGAAGTCGCAGCGCGGCCGGCCTCAGGATGACGTCATCGTTGAGTGGATTCTACTCGGTATCACCTGGAGGCACGGAGATGAAGCGTCCCCAGCGCGAGTTCTACGCGATCGGCGAGGTGTGCGACCTGTTCGGGATCAAGCCGCACGTGCTGCGCTACTGGGAGACGGTGTTTCCCGCGCTCAACCCGCCGAAGAACCGCTCCGGCAACCGCGTCTACCGGCAGCGCGACCTGGAGCTGATCGCGCTCATCCAGCACCTGGTGCACGAGGAGCGGTATACGATCGAGGGTGCCCGCGCGCGCATCGAGGAGCTGAAGCAGGAGGGCGGCGCCGCCGAGATCGCCGGCCGTGCGCTCGAGCAGAGCTTCGTGCGCTCGCTGCGCGGCGAGTTGGAGGAGCTGCTGGAGATCCTCACACCGCCGCAGGGGTAGATCGCAGCGGGGGACAGGCGCGGTTTCCTCGAACAACCCGGGGTGACGGATGAGAAGGCGGAATGCGCTGCGGGCGCTCTCCGTGCTCGGGCTGGTGCTGGTGGCGGGGTGCAGCGACCTGCTCGGCATCGCCGGGCTGAGCCGGCTGGACGGATACTGGGTGGGGAGCTACGACGCGGACTTCGACTTCTACCTGGACCTGGACGACGACTGGCGCGGCCTCTACGGCACCGCCGGGATCACCACCGGCTCGGGCGCGTCGGACATCTACGTCGACGGGGAGCGCAGCGGCGGCGAGGTGCGCTTCTACTCCTCCGACCTCGACTACGGCGACGGGCTGATCTTCGAGGGCCGCGTCACCGGGAGCGACCGCATCGACGGGATCGCGTACCTCGACGTTATCCCCCGGCCGGTCACGCTGCACCGCCGTTGAGGGGCCTCTGCCGCGGACACGCATCGAACCCGTGCTTCACACAGCCTGAATGCTGATCCTCTGCACCAACGACGACGGGTACCTGGCGCGCGGGCTGCGCGTGCTCACCGAGGCCGCCGAGCCGCTGGGGGAGGTGCACGTGGTGGCGCCCGACCGCGAGCAGAGCGCCACCAGCCACTCGCTCACCATGCACGTGCCCGTGCGCGCGCGCTCCGTGGGCGAGCGCACCCACTCGGTCACCGGCACGCCGACGGACTGCGTGATGCTGGGCGTGCAGGCGCTCCTCCCGCGGCGGCCGGACTTCGTCCTCAGCGGGGTGAACCACGGGATGAACATGGGCGAGGACGTGCTCTACTCCGGCACCGTCTCGGCTGCGATGGAGGCGTGCGTGCTCGGCATCCCCTCCGTGGCCGTCTCCTACGCGGGGCGCGACGGGGTGGAGCACCTGGAGGGGTACGGCCCGCTCCTCGGCCGGCTGCTGGCGCAGCTCCTGTCGCGCGACGGATTCCCCCGCGAGACGCTGCTGAACGTCAACCTCCCCCCCATCCCCGCCGGGCAGGTGAAGGGGGTGAAGGTCACGCGGCTGGGGCGGCGCGTGTTCAGCGACGCCTTCACCCGGGGGACGGACCCGAGCGGGCGGCCGTACTTCTGGATCGGCGGGGGGAGCGTGGAGTGGGCGGCGGCGGAGGGGACCGACAACCACGCGGTGGAGAACGGCTACGTCTCGGTGACGCCGCTGCACCTGGACCTGACCAACCACGCGCTGATCGCCGACGTGGCCGCCTGGGGGCTCACCGCATGACCGACCGCTACGCGGCGCAGCGGCGCGCGCTGATCAACCGCATGCAGGAGCGCGGCATCCGCGACCTGAACGTGCTGCGCGCCTTCGACCTGGTGCACCGCCACAACTTCGTGCCGCAGGCGGTGGCGCACATGGCGTACGACGACACGCCGGTCCCCATCGGCTTCGGGCAGACGGCGTCGCAGCCCTCGCTGCAGGCGCTCTACATGCAGCTCCTGGAGATCGGGTCGAACGACAAGGTGCTGGAGATCGGCACCGGCTCGGGGTACCAGACCGCGATCCTGGCGCACCTGGCCGACCGCGTGTACTCGGTGGAGCGCATCCGCGAGCTGGCGACCCGCGCGCGCGAGGCGCTGGACGCGCTGCGCATCTCCAACGTGGCGATCCTGGTGGGCGACGGCACCATCGGCTGGAGCCGCTACGCGCCGTACGACGCCATCCTGGTGGCGGCCGGCGGCCCCGAGGTCCCCCAGCCGCTCGTCGACCAGCTCGCCGACGGCGGCCGCATGCTCGTTCCCGTGGGCCCCCGCGACGTGCAGCGCCTGGTGCTGGTGCGCCGCCACGGCGACCGCGTCGAGCAGGAGGAGGTGCTGGACTGCACCTTCGTGCCGCTGCTGGGGCGCTTCGGCTGGGCGGACGAGCGGCCGGGGTGACTGCGAGTGCGGAAGTGCGGAAGTGCGGAAGTGCGGAAGTGCGGAAGTGCGGAAGTGCGGAAGTGCGGAAGTGCGGAAGTGCGGAAGTGCGGAAGTGCGGAAGTGCGGGAACGTTGCGTTGTGACGATGCGGCTGAAGCCGCCGCTACAACTTCACGCAGTCCGCCTGCGCGGACTTCTCGTGGCCGGGGCCGTCGGGATCGCCCCTACCATAGTCGCAGCCTCGCTCAGCAACGGCACCGTGCACTGGGATGATCGAGTGCGGTCGATGTCCGCGAAGGCGGACAGTGTGCTGTTGTAGCGGCGAGTTCACTCGCATAGTCGCTCCCAGTACTCCCGCACTCCCACACTTTTTTCCAGGACCGGCACAAAGGGGCCGCAACGCGGGTGGGTTGATTGACTTCGCCCGCGCCGCGCCGTACGTTTTGCGCATCCATCCCCCATCTACCTCCCCGCGATCAACCCGGCGACCCGATGAGCGACCAGCCCGGCATCCCCGCGATCACGGTGTTCCCGCCGTTCAATCCGATGGCGCGGCAGCCCGCGCCCATGGCCGAGCCCCCGCGCGACCAGGCGCCGGCGCTCGAGCGCGACGATCCGCAGCCGGACCCGCAGGCGGTGGGCGGCGACGTGGCCACCACGGCGCCCGTCCAGGGCGAGCGCGACGATCCGCAGGCGGCCGTCGGCGACGTGGCCGCGCCCGCCGCCCCGGTGCCGTGGGACTTCGCGCCGGCCGGCGAGGCGGACCCGGCCGGCGACGCGCCGATCAGCGACGAGGAAGACCTTCCCTGGCTGGAGGTGCCCGAGCAGGCCCCCCCGCGCGCGGAAGACGCCGCCGCCCCGGAGCTGAAGGCCGACGAGGCCCCCAACTGGATGGACTGGGTGCGCGACGCCGGCCCGCACGACGAGGAGGCCGTCCCGATCGCCGACCTGCAGCCGGAGGACGCGCAGCCCTGGGCGCCGGAGACGGAGACCGCCGCCGACGACTGGGCCTCGTCCTCCTCCGTCCCCGCGGCCGACGACCCGCAGCCCGATCCGCAGCTCGATTCCTGGCAGGCGCCGTCCGCGTCCGAGGGAGGCGATCCGCAACCCGACCCGTGGCAGGCGCCGCCCTCGTCGGAGGCCGGTGACCCGCAGCCGGATCCGTGGCCGGCGCCGCCTGCCTCTGCCGAGGGCGATCCGCAGCCCGATCCGCAGGCCTCCGGCTGGGCGGAGACGGAGTACGACGTCCCCGAGCCGGAGCTGTACGACCTGCCGCCGGTCGGTGCGTCCGCGGAGGTCGCCGCGGAGCCGGGGTGGGAGCTCCCCGCGCAGCAGCCCGCCGCCGACGCGCCGCCCGCGTGGGAGTCGTTCGCTTCCGCCGCCGCGCCGGACCCGCAGCCGGAGCCGCAGGCGGCCTCCGGCCCCTTCGCCGAGGTGGCCGGCCGGCTGCGGCAGATCGCCGACGCGCTCTCTGCCGATCCCAACGCCTTCCTCTCCGGGGCACAGGGCGGGGGAGACCCGCTGGCGCTCCTGGTGGCGGGCTTCGTCCTCGGCTACAACGCGCGGCAGGGCGGCCGGGGCTGATCTTCTTCGCACGAAAGGTACGGGGTCACGGAGACGCGCTCTCCGTGACCCTTTCGCGTTTTCCGCGGCGCGTGTCCTGCAAAGGAGCGCGCGCATGGAACCGGACACGGCCCCCGGACTCTCCGCCGAGGAGCGGGAACGCGAAGCCGCCTGGGCCCGCGGGAAAGCGCCCCCGCCCCGCGACCCGGACGCCGGCATCGCCCCGCCGTTGATCGCCGCGCAGGCCTTCGCCGCGCTCGCCGAGAACGTGCGCGACTACGCCATCTTCCTGATGGGAATCGACGGCGTGATCACCTTCTGGGGCGAGGGCGCGCGCCTGATGAAGTGGTGGACCCGGGAAGAGGCCGAGGGCGCCCACCTGCGCCTCCTCTACCCGCCCGGCGGCTCGGAAGACGGCACCGCCGAGGCGCACCTGGCCGAGGCCGCCGAGCGGGGCGAGTACACCGGCGAAGGGCAGCGGATACGCAGCGACGGCTCCACCTTCTGGGGCGGGATCACCCTCACCGCGCTGCGCGGCGAAGACGGGTCGCTGCTGGGGTTCGCCAAGGTCACCCGCGACCTCACCGCCATCCGCGCCTCGCAGGCGGCGCTGCGCGCGGCGCAGGAGGCCACCGAGGAGGCCTGCCGCCAGGCCGAGAGCGCGCGCGCCGCGGCGGAGGAGGCGAACCGGGCCAAGAGCCTGTTCCTGGCCACCATGAGCCACGAGATCCGCACCCCGCTGAACGCCGTCGTGGGCTACGCGGAGCTGCTGGAGCTGGAGATCGCGGGGCCGCTCAGCGAGCCGCAGCGCGCGCAGCTCCGCCGCATCCGCGGCAGCAGCATGCACCTGCTCGGCATCATCGACGAGGTGCTGGACTTCTCGCGGATCGAGGCCCAGCGGGTGGAGGTGGAGCGCGCGCCGGTGCGCCTGGCGCGCCCCATCGACGCCGCGCTGCAGATGGTGCAGCCGCAGGCGGCCGCGCGCGGGCTGGAGCTTACCGACGCCGTCTCCGCGGCGGCCGCCGACGTCCCCTGCTGGGGCGACGAGGACCGGGTGCGGCAGATCCTGGTGGTCCTCCTCTCCAACGCCACCAAGTTCACCGCGCCGGGCGGGCGCATCACCGTGAGCGCCGGCACCGCCGCGCAGCTCCCGGCCGACGCGCAGGTGGCGGGGCCGGGGCCGTGGGTGTACGTGCGGGTGGAGGACACCGGCCGGGGGATCCCGGCGGAGCGGCTGGGCGCCATCTTCGAGCCCTTCGAGCAGGCCGACATGGCGCTCACCCGCCAGCACGGGGGCACCGGGCTGGGGCTCACCATCGCCCGGCGGCTGGCGCGGCTGATGGGGGGCGACCTGACCGTGCGCAGCGAGGTGGGGACGGGGACCACCTTCTTCCTCTGGCTGGCGGCGGCGCCGGAAGAGGCGGCCACCTCGGTCCTCTCGCGCAGCGGGCACATGGACACGCCGGGGCCGGGGATCTTCCTGGAGGTGCGCGACGCGATCCTGGCCGAGCTGGAGCGGCTGCTGCACGCCTACGTGGCGCGGCTGCGCAGCGACCCGGCCACGCCCAGCGCCCATGCGCTGAGCGAGCGGGAGCTGGAGGACCACCTGGCCACCTTCCTGGCCGACCTGGCCGCCACCCTCCCCTCCGTGGACCTCTCCGCCGACCGCGACGCCGAGGCGACGGCCGACGGCACCGCCATCCAGCGCGCGCTCGGGGACCGCCACGGCCGCCAGCGCTTCCGCCTGGGGTGGCGCGAGGGGGAGCTGCAGCGCGACTTCGAGATCCTGCGCGAGGAGCTCTCCGCCGCCGTCCGCCGCCGCGTGCACCGCCCGCGTCCCGGCGAGGTGGAGGAGACCATCGAGGCGCTGCTGGAGTTCGTGGCCGCGACCGAGCGGGTGAGCCTGGCCTCGTTCCACAGGTGCGTCGAGGAGCAGGCGTCGTAACCGCACGCCTCACGCGGAGACGCGGAGGCACGGAGAGTGGTTCTCTCCGCGCCTCCGCCGCCTCTCTGCGCGAACGATCTTTTTTCCGGGTCCGAATCGGTCGAAAGCGTACTACTTCGTATCCTTTCCAGAACATATGTTGCGCGAACCGCCGCGGCGTGGTTAATCTCATGTGTACAAAGACTTGGGCCACTGCTCTCCCGATCCGATGGCGCTACGGGAGCGGTGAGCGCGCTACCCGGACGCACCGCGCGTCCATCCCCTCCGCCGACCGCCACGCACCCCATGCAGACGAACTTTTCGCGGGCTCGCTCCGCCTCCGTCTTTCCCACTTTCGGCTGAGGGCGGCGGATGCGACTCGGAGAGGTGCGGGCGATCGTCACCGGCGCGGCCAGTGGGCTGGGGCGCCGCTTCGCCACGGAGCTGGCGGGCGCGGGGGCCGCGGTGGCCGCGGTGGACCTGGACGAGGCGGGGCTGGCCTCGCTGGCGCGCGAGTGCGGCGGGCTTCCCGGCAGGGTGGAGACCTTCGCCGCCGACGTGAGCGACGAGGCCGCGGTGAAGGGCTTCGTGCGCGCCGCGGGCGAGCGGCTGGGCGGGATCAACGTGCTGGTGAACAACGCCGGCGTGCTGCTGGACGGGCTGCTGGTGAAGGAGGAGGGCGGCTGGGTCAAGCGCCTTCCCGCCGCGCAGTGGCGGCGCGTGCTGGAGGTGAATCTCACCGGCTGCTTCCTGGTGGCGCGCGAGGTGGCCGCCGCGCTGCTGGAGCGGGAGGAGGGCGAGCGCGAGGAGGGGCTGATCGTGAACCTCTCCTCCGTGGCCCGGGCGGGGAACATCGGGCAGTCGGTCTACGCCGCCTCCAAGGCGGGGCTCGACGCCGCCACCCGCACCTGGGCGCTGGAGCTGGCGCCGCACCGCATCCGCGTGGCGGGGATCGCGCCGGGGGTGATCGAGACGCCCATCCTGGACAACGTGTCGGACGAGGCGAAGCGGGAGCTGCTGGGGAGGATCCCGCTGGGGCGCTTCGGCGACCCGCACGAGGTGTGGCTCACGCTGCGCTACATCATCGAGTGCGGCTACTTCACCGGCCGCGTGGTGGACGTGGACGGCGGCGCCGACATCTAGGGCGGATCGCGCCCGGGGTCCGGAGCTCATCGCGCGTCCGCGGCCGCGGCGCCCTCTCCCTGCGCCTGAGAGCGCAAGCCCTCTCCCGTACCGGGAGAGGGGGAGGCCGCGACGGTGGTGGAGCCTGCGAGCGGTCGTGCGAGCCTGCCTCCGCGCGGCCGGTGCGGATTGCGCAGGCGCCGGGGACTTCAACCTCTCCCGGTACGGGAGAGGTGGCGGGCCTGGGCGAGCCGGAGAGGGCGCTGAGCCGAGGTGGCGCGCCTGTCGGACTCCGGCTGCGAGGTCGTCCGTCCTCGTCTGCCGATATGAGGATCAGTAGAGGGGTGGGGCGCCGGCTGGCGTGAGGTCCCGCGCCGGACTGCCGGCGTTCGTTCTTCTTCCACCCTCCCCTTTCATCCAGTGCATGGCTCACCGGCCTTCCACGCGCCGCCCCGCGCGCGCGAAAGGCCGCCCACTCTACGCCACCGGCTGCACGCATCGCCTGCGCGCGCGGCCCGCATTCGGACACACGGGAGCACGATGAGGCACGTTCCGTCTGGATCGAGCGACGCCGCCACCCCCCTGGCGGCGCACCCGCAGCGGAGGGCGCGCGCGCGCTGCCTGCACCACCCCTTCGAGGCGCAGGCCGAGCGTACGCCGGACGCCGTCGCCCTGGTGGCGGGCCGCGAGGAGCTGACCTACGCGGAGCTGGAGGCGCGGGCGAACCGGCTGGCCCACGCGCTGGTCCGGCGTGGCGCCGGCCCCGAGGTGCGGGTGGGCGTCTGCCTGGAGCGCACGGCGGAGCTGGTGGTGGGGCTGCTGGCGGTGCTGAAGGCGGGCGCGGCCTACGTCCCCCTGGACCCGAAGTACCCGGCCGAGCGCGTTGGGCTGATGCTGGACGACTCGTGCGCGTCCATCCTCCTCACCCAGGTGGACTGCCTGGCACTGGTCGGCGGGCACGACGCCGCGGTGCTGCGGGTCGACGCGGACCGCGACCGGATCGCCGCCGAGCCCTCCGACCGGCCGGCGTGCCGCGCGGACGCGCGCAACCTGGCGTACCTGATCTACACCTCCGGCTCCACCGGGCGGCCGAAGGGGGTGATGATCGAGCACGCGAGCGCCGCCGCGTTCCTGGCGTGGACCCCCGAGGTGTGGCCGGCCGAGGTCTGCGGCGGGGTGCTCGCCGCGACCTCGATCTGCTTCGACATCTCCATCTTCGAGATCTTCCACACCCTGGGCGTGGGGGGCACCGTCATCCTGGCCGAGAACGCGATGGCGCTCCCCACGCTCCCCGCGCGCGACCGGGTGACGCTGGTGGACACGGTCCCCTCCGCCGCGGCCGAGCTGCTGCGCGCGGGCGGCTTCCCGGCCTCGGTGCGCGTGGTGAACCTGGCGGGCGAGGCGCTCAAGGGCTCGCTGGTGAAGGGCGTCTACGCCCTCCCGCAGGTCGAGGCGGTCTACAACCTCTACGGCCCCACCGAGGACACCACCTACTCCACCTTCGCGCGGGTGCCGCGCGACGCCTCGCGCGAGCCCACCATCGGCCGCGTGGTGGGCGGGAGCCGCGCCTACCTGCTGGACCCGTCGTTCGCGCGCGTCGCCGACGGCGAGGTGGGTGAGGTGTTCATGGCGGGCGCGGGGGTCACCCGCGGCTACCTGGGGCGCCCCGCGCTCACCGCCGAGCGCTACCTCCCCGACCCGTTCGCGGAGGAGCCCGGCGCGCGCATGTACCGCGTGGGCGACCTGGCGCGCCTCCTTCCCGACGGCGAGCTGGACTGCCTGGGGCGCCTGGACCACCAGGTGAAGGTGCGCGGCTTCCGCGTGGAGCTGGGCGAGGTGGAGGCCGCGCTGCGCGGCCACCCGGCGGTGCTGGACGCCGCCGTCTCCGCCCCCGCGGACCCCGCCGGCGGCCGGCGCCTGGTGGGCTGGCTGGTCGCCCACGACGGGGCCGGGGCGCCCGCCCCCTCCGAGCTGCGCGCCTGGCTGGGCGCGCGGCTCCCGGCGTTCATGGTTCCCGGCGCCCTCGCCTGGCTCCCGGCGCTCCCGCTGAACCCCAACGGCAAGGTCGACCGCCCGCTGCTGGAGGCGCGCGGCTGGCCGGAGACGGACGACGCCGGGGCGCGCCTGGCCCCGCGCACCGCCACCGAGACGGCGATGGCGGAGATCTGGCGCGAGGTGCTGGGCTTCGAGGTGGGGGTGGAGGACGCCTTCGACGAGGTGGGCGGCCACTCGCTGGCGGCCATGCAGGTGGGCGCGCGGGTGCGCGCCGCCTTCGGGGTGGAGATCCCCATGGTGGAGCTGCTGGGCGGGTGCACCGTGGCCTCGCTGGCCGCCTCGGTCGACGCCGCGGGCGACCGGGACGCGGCCGCCGCCTTCCCGCCGGTGCTCCCGGTGCCGCGCGGGGGCGACCTCCCGCTCTCCTATTCGCAGGAGCGGGTCTGGTTCCTCACCCGGCTGGTCCCCGACCTCCTCGCCTACCAGGTGCAGGGGGTGGTGCGGCTGGAGGGCGACCTGGACGCCGCGGTGCTCGAGGGCGCGCTGAACGACGTCATCGACCGTCACGAGGTGCTGCGGACGACCTTCCACGAGGTGGAGGGACGCCCGGTGCAGCGCATCCACCCGCGCTACGACTTCCGCCTCCCGATCGTCGACCTGGCCGCGGACGAGGTGGACGGGTGGCTGCGGGAGGAGTTCAAGAAGACCTTCGACCTGCAGCGGCTCCTCCTGGTGCGCTGGACGCTGCTGCGGATCTCGCCGCGCGAGCACGTGCTGGTGCACGTGGAGCACCACCTGATCCACGACGGGTGGAGCCTGAACCTGCTGCTGCGCGACCTGATGGAGCTCTACCGCGCGCGGGTGGAGACGCGCGCCGCGGTGCTCCCGGAGATGCCGGTGCAGTTCGCCGACTACTGCGTCTGGCAGCGCGAGTGGACGAAGAGCGCCGAGGCGCAGCGGCAGCTCGCCTTCTGGCGCGAGAAGCTGGCGGGGAGCCCGCCGGTGCTGGAGCTGCCGACGGACCGCCCGCGCCCGCTGGTGCAGCGCTTCCAGGGCGGCGCGCCGCGCTTCGCGCTCCCGGCCACGCTCTACCGCAGGCTGACGGCGCTCTCGCACGCCGAGGGGAGCACGCTGTTCATGACCATGCTCGCGGCCTTCGAGCTGATGCTCTCGCGCTGGTCGCGGCAGGAGGACCTGAACGTGGCCACCGGCATCGCGGTGCGGCGCCAGGCCGAGACGGAGCAGGTGGCGGGGATGTTCGTGAACGTGGCGGTGCTGCGCACGAACCTCTCGGGCGACCCCACCTTCCGCGAGCTGCTGGCGCGGGTGCGCGGCACCACGCTGGAGGCGTACGCCAACCAGGACCTGCCCTTCGACTTCGTGGTGGAGGGGGTGCGCCCCGACCGTCAGCTCGCGCACAACCCCCTCTTCCAGGTGATGTTCTCGTTCCACGACTCGACGCAGCCGGACCTCTCCTTCCCCGGCGGCCGGGGCGAGCTGGTGGCGCCGCTGGCCAACGGCTCGGCCAAGTTCGACCTGCAGGCGATCGTGATCCCGCACCCGCGGCGCGACGAGCGCACGGGCGACCAGGAGGCGCTCACCGTCTTCTGGGAGTACGACAGCGACCTCTTCGACCGCGCCACCGCCGAGCGCTTCTTCGCGCACTACCGCGCGCTGCTGGAGGAGGTGGCCCAGGACCCGGGGCGCCGCCTCTCCGGCTACGCCATGCTGGCCGCCGCGGAGCGCGCCGAGCTGGTGGAGGCCCTGAACGACACCGCCCTCGACTACCCGCGCGACCGCGGCGTGCACGCGCTGGTGGAGGCGCAGGCCGCGCGCACGCCGGAGCGCGTGGCGCTCGAGTTCGGGGCGACGCGCCTGACCTACGCCGAGGTCGACCGTCGGGCGAACCAGGTCGCCGCGGCGCTGCGGCGGCGAGGGGTGGGGCCCGACGTGCCGGTGGGCGTGCACCTGGAGCGGTCGGAGCAGCTCATCGTGGCGGTGCTCGCGGTGCTGAAGGCGGGCGGGGTGCACCTGCCGCTGGACCCGACCTTCCCCCCCGAGCGGCTGGACTACATGCTGGCCGACGCCGGCGCGCGCGTGCTCCTCACGCAGGAGCGGCTGCGCGGGTGCCTGGCCGCCCCCGGCCTGGCCGTGCTCTCCCTGGACGGCGACGCCGACGAGATCGGGCGCGAGGCGGGCGAGCCGGTGGCCGACCCGGCGTGGCACCCGGAGCGGCTGGCGTACATCATCTACACCTCCGGCTCCACCGGCCGCCCCAAGGGCGTCGGAGTGCCGCACAAGGGGGTGGTGAGCCTGCTCACCGGGATGCCCGGCCGCCCCGGGATCAGGGCCGACGACGTGCTGCTCACGGTGGGCACGCCGGCCTTCGACATGGCCAACGTCGACTACTTCCTCCCGCTCTCCGTGGGCGCGCGGGTGGCGGTGGTCACGCGCGACACGGCCATCGACCCGCTGGCGCTGGCGCGCGCGCTGGAGGAGCACGGGGCCACCCTGCTGCAGGCGACGCCCGTCACCTTCCGCATGCTGCTGGAGAGCGGCTGGGAGGGACGGCGGGGGCTGCGCGTGCTCGTCGCGGGCGAGGCGGTGCCGGAGGAGCTGGCGCGGGCGCTCGCCGCGCGGGTGGACGAGGTGTGGAACATGTACGGGCCCACCGAGACCACCATCTACTCCAACTTCGGCCGCATCGGCGACGGGCGGCCGGTGAGCGTGGGCCCGCCGGTGTTCAACACCCGCGTGCTGCTGCTGGACCGGCACCTGGCGCTGGTGCCGCGCGGGAGCGTGGGCGAGGTGTTCATCGGCGGCGACGGCGTCTCCCGCGGCTACCTGGGCCGCCCGGGGCTCACGGCCGAGCGCTACCTCCCCGACCCCTACGGACCGCCGGGGAGCCGCCTCTACCGCAGCGGCGACCTGGGTCGCTGGCGCCCCGACGGGGCCCTGGACGTCCTGGGCCGGGTGGACCACCAGGTGAAGATCCGCGGCTTCCGCATCGAGCTGGGCGAGATCGAGGCCGCGCTGCAGGACGTCCCCGGGATCCGCCAGGCGGTGGTGCTGGCGCGCGAGGACCGCCCCGGCGAGCGCCGGCTGGTGGGCTACGCCACGGTGGAGCCCGGCGCCGCCCTCGACCTGCCCGCGGTGAAGGAGCGTCTGCGCCGCACCCTTCCCGGGTACATGGTGCCCGAGACGGTGATGGTGCTCGACGCCTTCCCGCTCACCGGCACCGGCAAGGTGAACCGCCTGGTCCTTCCACCGCCCGAGGCGGAGGAGGAGGAGGGGCCCGCGCCGGAGGCCCCGCGCACGCCGGTGGAGGAGCTGGTGGCGGGCGTCTGGGCCGAGGTGCTGGGCGTGGACCAGGTGGGGCTGGACGACGACTTCTTCGAGCTGGGCGGCCACTCCCTGCGCGCCACCCGGGTGCTGGCCCGCATCCGCGCGGCGTTCGGGATCGATCTCCCCGTTCGCGTGCTCTTCGACGCGCCCACCGTCGCCCGGCTGGCGGCGCGGATCGAGGCGGCGCGCGGGGTGGGGAAGACCGCCGCGGCGCCGCTGGCGCGCGTGCCGCGCGACCGGGCGCTCCCGCTCACCTTCATGCAGCAGCGGCTCTGGTTCCTGGAGCGGATGCAGCCCGGCGCGGCCACCTACAACGTGCCGATGGGGATCCGGCTGCGCGGCGAGCTGGACGTGGAGGCGCTGCGCCTGTCGCTGCAGGAGGTGGTGCGCCGCCACGAGTCGCTGCGCACCACCTTCGGCGAGGCCGGGGGGGAGCCGGTGCAGCTTATTTCGCCGCCGGCCGAGGTGGCGCTGCCCTTCGACGTCGTTCCGGATGATGCGAAGCTGCGCGCGCGGCTCTCCGACGAGGCGCGGAAGCCCTTCGACCTGGAGCAGGGCCCCCTCTTCCGCCCGCACCTCTTCCGGGTGGACGCGCGGGAGCACGTGCTCCTCCTCTCCATGCACCACATCGTCAGCGACGGGTGGAGCCACTGGGTGATCCTGCGCGAGCTGGCGGCGCTCTACCCCGGCTTCGCGAAGGGCGAGCGCCCGGAGCTGCCGGAGGCGCCGGTGCAGTACGCCGACTTCGCCGCCTGGCAGCGCGAGCATCTCCAGGGCGAGGTGCTCGGCGAGCAGCTCGCCTGGTGGACCGGCCACCTGCGCGGCGCGCCGGGGCTGCTGGAGCTGCCGACGGACCGCCCGCGCCCCGCCGTGCAGCGCTACCTGGGCGCCTACGAGCGGGTGGAGCTGTCTCCCGCGCTGACCCACGCGCTGCGCGCCCTGTCGCGGCACGAGGGGGCGACGCTGTACATGACGCTGCTCGCCGCGTGGGAAGTGCTCCTCGGCAGGTACGCGGGGCAGGACGACCTGGTGGTGGGCACCTCCATCGCCGGGCGCACGCAGCCGGAGGTGGAGGGGCTGGTCGGCTTCTTCGCCAACACGCTGGCGCTGCGGGCCGACCTCGGCGGCGACCCCGCGTTCGGCGCGCTGCTGGCGCGGGTGCGCGAGGCGATGCTGGGCGCCTACGCACACCAGGAGCTCCCCTTCGAGAAGCTGGTGGACGAGCTGCAGCCGGAGCGCAGCCTGAGCCACAACCCGCTCTTCCAGGCCTTCTTCGCGCTCGACAACGCGGGCGCTCCCTCCATCGAGGTGGACGGGCTCTCGCTCTCGCGCGAGGACGTGCTGAAGGGGACGGCCAAGTTCGACCTCTCCCTGCTGCTGCGCGAGCGCGACGGCGGGCTGGAGGGATGGGTGGAGTACGCCACCGACCTCTTCGAGCAGGCGACCGTCCGCCGCCTGGTCGGCCACCTGGGGGTGCTGCTGGAGGAGATCGCGCGCGACCCGTCGCGCCGCCTCTCCGCGCTGCCGCTCATGGCGCCCGCCGAGCGGAAGCAGGTCGTCGAGGAATGGGCTCCCGTCACCCACGCTCCCGTCGAGGCGCCGCTGCACGTGCTCTTCGAGCGCCGCGCGGCCGCCGCGCCGGAGCACGTCGCCGTCACCTTCGAGGGCGAGCGGCTGACCTACGGCGAGCTGAACGCGCGGGCGAACCGGCTGGCGCGCTACCTCCGCGGCCGCGGCGTGGGCGCCGAGTCGCGCGTGGGGCTCTGCCTGGAGCGCGGCACGGAGATGATCGTCGCCATCCTGGGCGTGCTGAAGGCGGGTGGGGGATACGTCCCCCTCGACCCCGACTACCCGGAGGAGCGGCTGGCGTACATGGTGGAGGATTCGGGGATCTCCATCCTCCTCACGCAGCGCTCCCTGCTCGACCGGCTCCCGGTCGCGGGCGACCCCGTCTGCCTGGACACCGGGTGGGAGGAGATCGCCGAGGAGAGCGGGGATGATCTCGACATCTCCGTCGATCCGCGGGGGCTGGCGTACGTGATCTACACCTCGGGGAGCACCGGCCGTCCCAAGGGCGCCATGCTCACCCACGCCAACGTCGTCCGTCTCTTCACGGCCACCGAGGCGCGCTTCGGCTTCGGGCCGGACGACGTGTGGACGATGTTCCACTCCTACGCCTTCGACTTTTCCGTCTGGGAGATCTGGGGTGCGCTCCTCCACGGCGGCCGCCTCGTCGTCGTCCCCTTCCTCACCAGCCGCAGCCCCGAGCAGTTCCGCCGCCTGCTGCGCGAGGAGGGGGTGACGTCGCTCAGCCAGACGCCTTCGGCCTTCCAGCAGCTCGTGGAGGCGGACGCGCGCGAGGCCGAGCCGCTGGAGCGGCTGCGCTTCGTGGTGTTCGGCGGCGAGGCGCTGCAGGTGGAGGCGCTGCGCCCCTGGCTCGACCGCTACGGCCCCGCGCAGCCGCGGCTCATCAACATGTACGGGATCACCGAGACCTGCGTGCACGTGACCTTCCACGCGATCGGCGGGAAGGACCTGCGCAGCGCGGGGGTGGGGAGCCCGATCGGCGCCGCCATCCCGGACCTGCGGCTCTACGTGCTCGACCCGGCGATGCAGCCGGTGCCCGCCGGCGTCCCCGGCGAGCTGTACGTGGCCGGCGCCGGGCTGGCGCGCGGCTACCTGGGCCGTCCGGGGCTGACGGCCGAACGCTTCGTTCCCGATCCATTCGGCGCGGCGCCCGGCGCGCGCCTCTATCGCAGCGGCGACCGCGTGCGGTGGAAGGCGGACGGCACGCTGGAGTACCTGGGCCGCATCGACCAGCAGGTGAAGCTCCGCGGCTTCCGCATCGAGCTGGGGGAGATCGAGGCCGCGCTGCTCGACTCGCCGCTGGTGCGCGAGGCGGTGGTGATGGTGCGCGGCGAGGGCGACGAGCGGCACCTGGTGGGCTGGGTCGTCCCCGAGGCCGGCGCGGCGCCGGGGACGCGCGAGCTGCGCGAGGCGGTGTCTCGCCGCCTCCCCGAGTACATGGTGCCCGCGGCCTTCGTCGTCCTGGAGAAGCTGCCGCTGACGAACAACGGCAAGGTCGACCGCCGCGCGCTCCCGGAGCCCGATGCCGCCTTCGACGACTTCGCGGGGGAGCAGGTGGCGCCGCGCACGCCGGTGGAAGAGGTGCTGGCGGGGATCTGGGCCGAGGTGCTGAAGGTCGAGCGCGTGGGCGTGCACGACGACTTCTTCGCCCTGGGCGGGCACTCGCTGCGCGCCACGCAGGTGGTGTCCCGCGCGCAGGAGGCGCTGGGCGTCGAGGTGCCGCTGCGCACCCTGTTCGAGGAGTCGACGGTCGCCGGGCTGGCGGCGGCGGTGGAGCGCACGCTGCAGGCGGGGAAGGGATCCGCGGCGGGGCCCATCGTCCCCGTGGGCCGTGAAGGCCCGCTCCCGGTGTCGTTCTCGCAGCAGCGGGTCTGGTTCCTGGAGAAGATGGACCCGGGCTCGGCCACCTACAATCTCCCCGCGGCGCTGCGGCTCACCGGCGCGCTGGACGCGGATGCGCTCGGCCGCGCGCTGAACGAGCTGGTGCGCCGCCACGAGGCGCTGCGCTCCACCTTCGGCGAGGCCGAGGACGAGCCGGTGCAGCGCGTCTCCGCGCCCTGCGACGTCGCGCTCCCGATCGAGCCCGTCACCCCCGACACCCTGGCCGCACGGCTGAGCGAGGAGGCGCGGAAGCCCTTCGACCTGGAGGAGGGGCCGTTCTTCCGCGCCCACCTCTTCCGGCTCGGCGAAGAGGAGCACGCGCTCCTGCTCTGCACCCACCACCTGGCGAGCGACGGCTGGAGCCAGGGGGTGCTGCTCTCCGAGCTCTCCACGCTCTACGGGGCGTACGCGGCCGGGCAGGAGCCGGCGCTCCCCGAGCCGCCGGTGCAGTTCGCCGACTTCGCGGCCTGGCAGCGCGAGCACGTCTCCGGCGACCGGCTGGCGCGGCAGCTCGCCTGGTGGCGCGAGCACCTGGCCGGCGCCCCCGCCGTGCTGGAGTTCCCCACCGACCGGCCGCGCCCCGCGGTGCAGTCCTTCCGCGGCGCCGCCGAGCCGGTCCACTTCCCGGCGGAGCTGACGGAGCAGCTCCGCGCGCTGTCGCGGCGCGAGGGGGCCACGCTGTTCATGACGCTGCTCGCCGGCTGGCAGCTCCTCCTCTCCCGCTACTCCGGCCAGGCCGACGTGGTGGTGGGCGCCCCGATCGCCGGGCGCACGCGGCCCGAGGTGGAGGGCGTGGTCGGCTTCTTCGCCAACACGCTGGCGCTGCGCGGCGACCTCTCCGGCGATCCGAGCTTCCGCGGGCTGCTGGCGCGGGTGCGCGAGTCGATGCTGGGGGCCTACGCGCACCAGGAGCTTCCCTTCGACCACCTGGTGGAGGCGCTGGCCCCCGGGCGCTCCCTGAGCCACGCCCCCGTCTTCCAGGTGGTGCTGGGGCTGGAGAGCTCGCCGGCGAGGGTCGGCGCGCTGGGCGCGGTGCGCGCCGAGCCGATCGAGGTGCCGCTGGGCACCAGCAAGTTCGACCTCTCGCTCCTGCTGCAGGATGGCGAGGGCGGGATCGAGGGGACGCTGGGCTACAGCACCGACCTCTTCGACGCCGCCACCGTGCGGCGCCTGCTCGGCCACCTGACGGCGGTTCTCGAAGAGGCTGCTGCCGCCCCCGAACGCCGCGTCTCGCGGTTCGCGCTGATCGACGACGCCGAGCGGCGCACGCTGCTGGAGGCGTGGGGCGCCGCCCCGGCCCCGTCGAGCGAGCACGCCTGCGTCCATCACCTGTTCGAGGCGCAGGCGCGCCGCACGCCCGACGCGACGGCCATCGTCTTCCGCGACGAGCGGCTGAGCTACGCCGAACTGGACGCCCGCGCCAACCGGCTGGCGCGGTGGCTGGTGCGCCGCGGGGTGGGGCCGGACGTGCGCGTGGGCTTCTGCATGGAGCGCGCGCCGGAGATGGCGGTGGTGCTCCTCGGCATCCTGAAGGCCGGCGGCGCCTACGTGCCGCTGGACCCCGGCTACCCGCCGGAGCGGCTGGCGCTGATGGTGCGCGAGATCGGCGCGCCGCTGCTGCTGGCGCAGGACTCCCTGCTCGACCGCCTCCCGGCGGATTCCGGCGCGGTCTCCATCGACACCGTATGGCCCGAGGCGGCGTGGGAGCCCGGCACGGCGCCCGGGGTGGCGGTGACGCCGGAGCACCTGGCGTACGTGATCTACACCTCCGGCTCCACCGGCACCCCCAAGGGGAGCCAGATCCCGCACCGCGCCATCCCCGGCTTCTTCCGCGGGGCCGACTACGCGGGCTTCGGCGCGGGCGAGGCGGTGCTGCAGCACTCCTCCACCTCGTGGGACGCGCTGACGCTGGAGCTCTGGCCCGCGCTCCTCTCGGGCGGCACCTGCGTGCTCTACCCGGGCGCCAGCGCCGACCTGGAGGGGCTGGCGGAAGAGGTGCGGGAGCGGGGGGTGACCACGCTCTGGCTCTCGGCGGCGCTCTTCAACGTGATCGCCGACACCCGCCCCGAGATCCTGGCCGGCGTCAGGCAGGTGATGACGGGCGGCGAGGCCGTCTCGCCCCCGCACCTGCGCAAGGCGAGGGAGATCAACCCCGCGCTGCGCGTGGTGAACGGCTACGGCCCCAGCGAGTGCACCGTGTTCGCGAGCTGCTGGGTGGTGCCGCCGGAGTTCGACGGCCCCGCCGCGCCGATCGGCACCCCCGTGGGCGACCGCCGCGTGCACCTGCTGGATGCGTCGATGAACCTCGTCCCGGCCGGCGTCCCCGGCGAGCTGTTCGTGGGCGGCCCCTCCGTCCCCCGCGGCTACCTGGGCCGGCCGGCGCTCACCGCCGAGAAGCTGGTCCCCGATCCGTTCGGCGCGCCGGGGTCGCGGCTCTACCGCACCGGCGATCGGGTTCGCTGGCGCGAAACAGCGAGTGCGAAAGTGCGAGAGTACGAAAGTGCGTCCGGCATCGGTTCGGACGCGAGTACCTCCGCGACTGCCGACTCTCGCACTTTCGCACTTTCGCACTCTCGCACCGCGGTCCTGGAGTACGTGGGCCGCATCGACCAGCAGGTGAAGGTGCGCGGCTTCCGCGTGGAGCCCGAGGAGATCGAGGCGGTGCTGCTGGAGCACCCGGCGGTGCGCGAGGCCGTGGTGGTGGCGCGCGACGACGGCGGGGAGAAGCGGCTGGTGGGCTACGCCGTGCCCGCCGACCCGGCCGAGGCGCCGAGCGCCGAGGCGTTGCGCGAGTACCTGCGCGGCCGCCTGCCGGACTACTTGGTGCCCGCGGCGCTGGTGGTGCTGGACGCCCTCCCCCTCACCGCGCACCGCAAGGTGGACCACGCCGCGCTCCCCGAGCCGGAGCTGGCGGCCGACGCGGAGTACGTTGCCCCGCGCACGCCCACCGAAGAGACGCTGGCCGGGATCTTCGCGGCCGTGCTCAAGCTGGAGCGCGTGGGCGTGCACGACGACTTCTTCGCCCTGGGCGGGCACTCGCTGCGCGCCACGCAGGTGGCGTCGCGGGCGCGGGCCGCCCTGGGGGTGGCGGTGCCGCTGCGCACCCTGTTCGAGCGCCCCACCGTGGCCAAGCTCGCGGAGGAGATCGAGAAGCTCCTGGTGCAGGGCCAGACGCTGGACGTGACCAGCGTCGTTCCCGTTCCCGTACCCCGGCGGGCGTACCGCGCCTCGCTCGCCGACCTGGGCAAGGTGCCCGAGTGATGCCGGATCGAGAAAAAGATTCGTCTCACGCAGAGACGCGGGGG
>JBJMPM010000298.1:0-13202 GCA_045803205.1 Longimicrobiaceae bacterium | reverse complement strand
TGTCGCCCAGCCGTTCGAGTGGAAATTCACCCGAGCGGATCTGGCCGCCCTCATGGCGAAGCTGACGAACGATCAACCGGAACCTCTCGCTCTCTGTGCATGACCAATACGTCACCGAACTTGCGAGCGGGACCACTTAGGCTCGCCACCTCTCCCGTTCCGGGAGAGGTTGTGGCTCAGGCGTCTGCGCGTTTCCGAAGCCCGGGTCAGGCGCTGCCCTCGAGAACAGCTTGGATGCGTGCGGCAACCAGATGCCTTGCCTCCATCACCTCGTCGTTGCGAAAGCGGATCACGCGATAGCCCGCCTCCTCGAGCCATGCCGTGCGTTCGGCATCGCGCTCGCGCTGCGCGTCGTGGATCGGACCGTCGATCTCGACGCAGAGCTTTGCCTTTGTACAGCAGAAGTCGAGGATGAAATGCCCTACCGGATACTGGCGACGAAAGTAGAAGCCGTGCGGGCGATGCTTGCGCAGCATCTGCCACACGATGCGCTCGGGGATGGTCATCCGCTTGCGCAGTTCTTTCGCGCGCTGCTGGAGCTCCGGTGTAGTCCCGCGCATCCGCGGCTTCGACGGCAAGCGGCCCCCCGCGTGAATGTGGATGGAAGCTACGGTAGCGTGCTTCTTCCCACCCGCAGATTCACCAACGCCCATCGAACCGCACCTGAGCCGCCGACACAACCTCTCCCGGAACGGGAGAGGTGGCGAGCCTAAGCGAGCCGGAGAGGGCGCTGAGCCGCGGCGACGCTACTCTACGCCGCCAGCGACGTGTGTCGCCCTCTCCGCCGTTGTGGCTCTACCGACGTGGAGTCCCCCGCCTCCCTCAGCATCTCGATCACCCGCGCCACGTCTGCCTCCACGCTCGCCATGCCGAGGGAGAGGCGGATGGCGCCGACGGGGGCGCCGCCGAGGCAGGCGCGCAGGCGGTCGAGATCGAAGCCGTCGCGGGCCATCGCGCCGAAGCAGCGGCCGGACATCTCGGGGGTGAAGCCGAAGGCGTGCTCGGCCGCGCCGGGGTTGCAGAAGCAGCCGCCGCGGATGGAGATGCCGGCCTCGGCGGCGCGCGCCTCGACGACGCGGTAGTCGGCCACGCACCCGGCCGGGTCGAGGAGGTTGAGGGCGACGGTGCCGCCGCGGTCGCGCAGGTCCGCGGGGCCGTGGAGGCGCACCATGGGCGAGCCGTTCGCGTGGCGCAGGCCCGTGAGCTCGCGCAGGAGGACGCGGGTGAGCGAGGCGACGTGGTAGCCCAGCCGCGCCATCCCCACCTCCTCCAGCAGCGCCAGCCCGGCGGGGACGGCGGAGACGGCGAGGAAGCTGGGGGTGCCATCCTCGAATCTCTCGGCGCCGGGCTTGAGGGCGTGCAGCGGCGCGTGCGTGGAGACGAAATCGACCGTGCCGCCGGCGAACCAGGGGCGCTCCAGCCGCTCCAGCGCCTCGCGGCGGGCGACCAGCGCGCCCAGGCCGCTGGGGTAGCCGAACATCTTGTAGAACGAGAGCGCCACGAAGTCCGCCGGCACGTCGCGCAGGCTCAGCCGCGCGGTGGGGACGTACGCG
Organism: Longimicrobiaceae bacterium; assembly: GCA_045803205.1. GTDB lineage: Bacteria > Gemmatimonadota > Gemmatimonadetes > Longimicrobiales > Longimicrobiaceae > Longimicrobium. Next base: position 11,649 of record JBJMPM010000298.1, on the reverse strand, counting down.
GCGGCGTCGAGGAGCACGGCGTAGCCCATCTCCCGCGCCGCCTCCACCAGCCGGAGCGGATGGCGGACGCCGGAGAAGTTCGACTGCGCGGGGAAGGCGAAGAGGTGGGGATGCGCGGGATCGGCGCCAGCGAGCCACCGCTCGGGATCGCGCAGGCGCAACTCGGCGTCGAGGGGAACGTAGCGCACCCCGGCGCCGCGGCGGGCGGCGAAGGCGCGGATGCCGTTCACGGAGTTGTGGTCGTCCGCCGAGAGCACGCAGCGCGAGCCGGGGGCGAAGGGGAACGCCTCGCCCACCAGCCGCAGCGCGCCGCTCGCGTTGGCGGTGAAGCAGACCGTGTACTCCGCCGGGTCCGCGTCGAAGAAGCGGAGCACGGCGGCGCGGGCCCGCTCCACCGCGTCGGTGCTGGTGCGCGACGCGGGGCTGTCGGAGTGCGGGTTGCCGAAGAGCGACGTGCGCAGCAGCTCCGCGTGCGCGGCGACGTGGCTCTCGGCGTAGAGCGCGCTCCCGGTGTAATCCAGGTACACCTGCCCCTGCGCGTCCAGCCGGCTGAACTCGCGGGCGCGCAGCGCGCGGAAGTAGACCTCGATCTCGCTCGCCATGGCGCCCTCAGCACCCGCGCTGGCGGACGCGGCGGACCGCGGCCGTGGTTCCGCCGCCATCCTCCGACGCGCGTACCGGCAGCTCCGCCGCGGGGTCGTACACCCGCGTGGGCGTCGCGGGCCCGCCGATCCGCGGCACGCCGCCGAAGTAGCGGCTGAGCTCCGCCGTGCGCGCGAACTCGGCGCGCTGGGCGGGGGTGGCGTCGGCGGCGAGGGTGGGGTTCATCACCTCCGTCATCCACTCGTACAGCCCGCCGCGCAGGAAGTAGACGTGCCCGATCCCCCGCGCCCGCAGGAAGAACCACCCCTGCGCCGCGTGCGTACCGCCCTCGGAGTAGAGCACCACCGTCTCGTCGGAGCGGAACGGCGCGCGGGCGACCTCGGTGAGCGACAGGTTCTCAGCGTTCGGGAGATGGAATTCGGCGAAGTCCTCCGCGCCGCGGACGTCGACCACGCGCAGCCCCGGCTTCTGGTCGCGGATCCACGCCGCGAGTTCGAGGGCGGTGACGTGGTCCTCCTCGGCGTCGACCGCCCGCGCCAGCGCGACGAGGTCGACTCGTATGCCGCCCGCCCTGGCTCCGGCCGCCGGCCGATCGCCGGCTGCGAGGGCGGCGATCGCCAGCACGGCCGCGGCGCCGGCGAGGAGGCGGTGCGTGCGACGGGGGTTGTGCGCGCCGCCGGGTTGGGAGCCGCCGGGTTGGGAGTCGACGGGTTGGACCACGACGGGTTGGACCACGACGGGTTGGACCACGACGGGTTGGACCACGACGGGTTGGAAACCCGCCGCTGGAACGGCACGAAGTCCGCCTTCGCGGACTGCATCGCCGCTTTCTCCGCTCGCGCCGCCCACGGGCGCGGTCACGACGCACCTCCCGCGCGAGAGCGGTTTTCGAGCTTCTCGGCGCCGGCGAACGCGCCGAGCGCCATCGCCACCAGCGCGGCAGTGGCGACGGCGGGGGAGACGTGCAGCAGGGAGGGGAAGGTGAGCGTTCCGCGCGGCGTGCTGTCGTAGAACGCGGCGAGGAGCGGGAACGCTTCGGCGAAGAGGAGCACGCCGAGGAGCATCCCCCCGACCACCGCCAGCCCGTCGCGCCGGCCCGTGGCCGCGGCGACGCACGAGGTGCCGGGGCAGAGGCCCGCGGCGACCAGGCCGACCCCGAACACCACGCCGCCGACGGCCTGCGGGAGGAGGTACGTCGGGGGGACGTAGATGCGGGACGCGTCCAGCAGCCCCAGCCGCGAGAGCCAGAACACGCCCAGCGCGGCGGTGACGATGGCGCTGAACATCACCTTCAGCACGGTGAGGTCGCGGCCGTAGAACTGCCCCGCGAGCTTGCGCGCGCTCCCCAGCCCGGCGCGCTCCAGCGCGAACCCGAAGGCCACGCCCAGCACCAGCGCCACGCCCAGCCCGGCGCCGCCGGACTCCGCCTCGGCGGCGATGAGGGGGAAGATCATGTCCACTCCCTCCGGAAGAGCGGCGCCGCTGCGTACGCCGCCGCGAAGGCCGCGGCGATGAAGATCCAGCTCCCCACGCTCAGCAGCGCGCCGCCGGTGAGCGCCTGCCCGCTGGTGCAGCCGCGGGCGAGCTTCGCGCCGATCCCCATCGCCACCCCGCCGCCGGCCGCGTACGCCAGCCGTGTCCCGGCGCCGACGCGGGGCCCGCGCTCGATCGCGCTCCCCAGCCGCCCCGCCAGCCAGGCGGAGGCGAACCCGCCCAGCACCACGCCGGCGATCTCGATCACCAGCCAGTCGCGCAGCGGGCCGCCGGCGCCCAGGTACTCCGCCGTCGCGGGGTTGGCCGCCGCGTGCGCCGGCGCCGCCGCGGACACGCCCGCCGCCGCGACGGAGGAGAACGCGCCGCTCGCGCCCAGGCCTCTCCCCACGGACACGTAGGCGGCGAGGAGCACCAGTCCGATCCCCACGCCCGCCAGGTACGGGCTGGCGTAGGGCCGCGCCTCCGCGCGGGCGGCGGGGCGGAGCGCGGGAAGGGCGAGGGCGGCGGTGTCGGCCGCGCTCACCGCGACCTCGCGGCGGGCGTGGTCTCCACCGGCAGGTCGGTGCGCGCGTCCCAGTCCTGGAAGGAGCCGTCGTACAGCTTCACGTCGTAGCCCAGCGTGCGCGCGGCGAAGAGCACCGCGGTGGCCTGCTGGCCGATGTGGCAGTAGCCCACCACGGTGTCGCCCGGCTTCACCCCCGCGTTGCGGAAGAGGGCGGCGAGCTCCGCCGCGCTCTTCACCCGCAGGTACTCGTCGGTGATCTCGGTGAAGGGGATGCTGTGGGCGCCGGGGACGTGGCCCTTCCGCCTGTCCGTCGCCTGCACGCCGTCGTAGAAGGCGGCGGCGCGGCCGTCGACGATGGCCACGCGCTGCGCGTTGGCGTGGGCGCGCACCCACGATGCGTCGACGATCAGGTCCAGCGGGTGCAGTTCGGCGATGCGGCCGCGGCGGGCGGGGGGCACGTCGGCGGTCACGCGCTGCCCGGCCTCCTGCCACGCCTTCATCCCGCCGTCCAGCAGCGAGGTGCGGTCGCCGAAGCCGGCGTACGCGAGGGTGAAGACGATCCGCGTGCTGGGGCTCACCCAGTCGTTGCCGTAGTAGACGACGACGCGGGAGTCCGACGAGATGCCGAGCGCCTGCAGCCGCTCGCGGAGCTGCTCGGCCGGGAGCATCTCCAGCATCAGCGAGCCCTCCTGGTGCGGGGTGGAGAGGTCCTGCTGCCGCACCAGCCGCGCGCCGGGGAGGTGGGCGCGGGCGTACTCCGCGGCGTCGCCCACGTGCAGGAGGACGAGGTTGGCGTCGTCCAGGTGCGACGCGAGCCAGGCGGGGGTCACCAGCAGCCGGTCGCGCGGGGACTGCGCGTGGGCGGGGGACTGGATCGCGGCGACCGCGAGGCTGCAGACGAGGAGCAGTCCGCGGCGGAAGGAGGATCGGGTCATCGAAGGGCTCCGGATGCGGGTGAGGGGGCGATGCCGGTCGGCTCGCCTGCCGCACGATGCCCGGAGGCCCCGATCCCCGCCATCCGATTGCAGCGAAACCCATCACCCGTGCAGGGAACCCGTTTCCGGAGGCGGTGGCGGAGGTTCGATCCATTCGCTGCACGAAAGCGGGGTTTCGCTGCATCGCCATTCCGGCGTTTCGTGGCGGTGCGTAGCTTTACGGACGGCCTCACGCAGAGACGCAGAGGCACGGAGAGACTGATCATCCCCATGAGAAAACGAGACGCCGAGGCCCCGTACGCGGTCCGCATCCCGCCGCTCGTGCTCTTCCTGCTGGCGACGGTGTTCGGCCTGTACGGAGGGTGGCAGCACGTGCGGGGGATGATGGCCGCGTCCCAGGACCACCACTACGTGCCGCTGGCGCACGGGCTGGCCATGCGGATGCCGTACTGGTACGCGTGGGCCCTCCTCGTTCCCCTGCTGCAGTGGCTCGTCCGCCGCTTCCCGCTGGAGCGGATGCGGTGGATGCGCGGCGCGGCCATCCACCTGGGTCTCGGCGTCGCCATCATCCTGCTGCACGACGCGGTGAAGCTGGGGATGCAGCGGCTGCTCCCGCAGTGGCCGTTCGTGATGGGATCTCCCTATCCCACCACGGCCGAGCAGTTCGTGGCCGGCGCGCTGGGCGACAGCGTGGGCCTCTACGCCATCCTCCTCTGCGGCGTCTACTGCGCGGCGTACTACGCGCGCTACCGCGAGCGCGAGCTGGCCGCCTCGCAGCTCCAGGGGCAGCTCGCCCACGCCCAGCTCCAGGCGCTGCGGATGCAGCTCAACCCGCACTTCCTCTTCAACGCGCTGAACAGCATCTCCATGCTGGTGCGCGGCGGCCGCAACTCCGAGGCGGTGCGGATGCTGGCGGGGCTCGGCGACCTGCTGCGCGGCGTGCTGGACGACGAGCGCCCCAGCGAGGTGCCGCTGCGCGAGGAGCTCGACTTCCTGCGGCGCTACCTGGCCATCGAGCAGATCCGCGCCGACCGGCTGGAGGTGAGGGTGGAGGTGGCGCCGGAGCTGATGGAGGCGCGCGTCCCCAACCTCATCCTGCAGCCGCTGGTGGAGAACGCCATCCGCCACGGCATCTCGAAGAGCAGCGCCGCCGGGCTGGTGGAGATCGGCGCGCGCCGCGAGAACGGCTCGCTGCTGCTGAGCGTCCGCGACGACGGGCCCGGCCTCTCCGCCGAGGGCGGGGGGCGCGAGGGCGTGGGGCTCGCCAACACCCGCGCGCGGCTGGCGCGGATGTACGGCGACCAGCAGGGGCTGGAGATGGAGAACGCGGAGGGCGGCGGCACCCGCGTCACCCTCCGCCTCCCCCACCGCCTGGGCGCGGCGGAAGAGGCGGAGACGCGGTGACGGCCCCGCTGCGCGTGGTGGTGGTCGACGACGAGCCGCTCGCCCGCTCGGGGATGTGCGGCCTGCTGGCGCGCGACCCGGAGCTCTGCGTGGTCGCCCAGTGCGCCGATGGGGCCGAGGCGGTGGCGGCCATCGCCGGCCTCAGGCCAGACCTGGTGCTGCTCGACGTGCAGATGCCGGAGATGGACGGCTTCGAGGTGCTGCGCGCCGTGGGCCCCGCGCGGATGCCGGTGGTGGTGTTCGTGACCGCCTTCGACCGCTTCGCGCTGCGGGCCTTCGACGTGGCGGCGGTGGACTACCTGCTGAAGCCCTTCGACGACGAGCGCTTCGACCTGGCGGTGGCGCGCGCCAAGCACGCCGTGCGCAACGCCGAGGCGGGCGAGCTGGGGCGCCGGCTGATGCGCCTGGTCGAGCGCCAGGGCGCGCCGGCGGAGGCAGCGCCGTCCACGGAGCCTGCGCGCCACGCCACCCGGCTGGTGGTGAAGAGCGCCGGCCGCACCGTCTTCGTGCGCGCGGAGGAGGTGGACTGGATCGAGGCGGACGACTACTACGCGAAGCTGCACGTCGGCGGGAAGACGCACCTGCTGCGCGAGACCATGGGCTCGCTGGAGGCGCGGCTGGACCCCGCGCGCTTCTTCCGCGCGCACCGCTCGGCCATCGTGAACCTGGACCGCGTGCGCGAGGTGCAGTTCCTCTTCGGCGGCGAGCACGTCGTCATCCTGCACGACGGCACCCGCCTCAAGCTCAGCCGCTCCCGCCTGGAAAAGCTGGAGGCCATGCTCGCCGGCCGCTGAAAGAACGGTGTCTCTCACGGAGGCACGGAGACCACGGAGAGCCACCGAGCCTCTCCGACGGTTCCGTGCCTCTGCGTGAGAAAGTCGTTGTAGCCAAACACTCTGGACATTAGCTTCTTCTACGCATCTCGATCGCCGGTCTCTCCCTCTCGATCCACGTTGATGAGGACCTTCACCATGAGCACACGACGAACCTTTCGGGCCGCCACGCTGGCGGCGGGGCTGGCGCTGTGCATCCCCCCCGGCGCGCCTGCGCAGGGGGTGCCCCCCGCGGCCGCCGCGCAGCGCGACAGCGTGCTCGCCTGGCTCGCGGCGAGCGCCGTGCCCCTGCGGAGCGCGACCGCCGGCAGCGGCTTCGACGACCTCCGGCCGCTCAGGGGGGTGCTGCGCGACGTGCGGATCGTGGGGCTCGGCGAGGCGACGCACGGCTCGCGTGAGTTCTTCCAGCTCAAGCACCGCCTGCTGGAGTTCCTGGTGCGGGAGATGGGCTTCCGCGTCTTCGCCATCGAGGCGAGCCGGGCGGCCGCCGAGAACGTGATCAACCCGTGGGTGCTGGGCGGCGAGGGCGAGGTGGGCCCGGTGCTGGACAGCCAGGGCTTCTGGACCTGGAACACCGAGGAGGTGCGCGCGCTGCTGGAGTGGATGCGCGCCTACAACCGGAGCGTGCCCCCGGAGCGGCGGGTAAAGTTCCTGGGGTTCGACATCCAGGTCAACCGCACGGGCGAGGCGGCCGTGCTGGCGTACCTGCGGCGGGTGGCCCCCGCCCGGGCGGCGCAGGCGGAGGCGCTGTTCGCCGTGCGCGTGGACTCGCTGGCCGCCGCGGGCAACGCGGGCGGCCCGGCGGCGGACAGCGCCGGGGCACGGCTGGCGGAGACGGTGCGCGGCTACGAGGGGCTCCTGGGCTACCTGGCGCTCAACGAGATGCGCTTCGCCGAGCTCACCTCGCCCGCCGAGTTCGCCGCCGCGCTGGGGCACGCGCGCACCCTGGCTCAGTACGTCGCCGTGTACTCCCGCCCCATGACCATGATCGGCGACTCGCTGTCCGCGCAACGCGACCGCTTCATGGCCGAAAACCTGCGGCGCCTGCTGGACGCCGAGCCGCCGGGGACGCGCGTGGTGCTGTGGGCGCACAACGGCCACGTACAGACCGTGCCGAGCATGGGCATGCCCACCCTGGGCATGCACCTGCGGCGGTGGTACGGCGACGGCTACTACGCCCTGGGGTTCGCGTTCGCGAGCGGGGCGTTCCAGGCGCGCGACGCAGGCCCCGACGCCACGCCGCGGTGGGTGCTGCGCGAGTTCCGGCTGGATGCGCCCGAAGAGGGGTCGGTGAACTGGTACTTCGCGCGCGCCCGGCCGGGCGACTACCTGGTGGACTTCCGCCGGGCGCCGCAGCCCACGGCGGCGCGGGAGTGGCTGGCCGCGCCCGGGCGGATGATCAGCATCGGCTCCGCCTTCGCCGCGGGCTGGCCCAGGTCGGCGTTCTACCAGGTGGTCGAGCCCGGGCGCGCCTTCGACGGCATCGTCTTTATCCGCGAGACCACCCGCGCCCGCCCCAACCCCACGGTGTCGAACGTGATGCGGTGATCGCCACCAGGCGCGCGGGCCGAGGCGGCGCCGCTCACGGAGCCGGCGCGCCACGCCACGCGGCTGATGGTGAAGAGCGCCGGCCGCACCGTCTTCGTGCGCGCGGAGGAGGTGGACTGAATCGGGCGGACGACGACTACGCGAAGCTGCACGTCGGCGGGAAGACGCACCTGCTGCGCGAGACCATGGCCTCGCTGGAGGCGCGCCTGGACCCGGCGCGCTTCTCTCCCTCATGCCGATACGTGATGCCAATTCCTTTGATTGTGTGCATTCGACCAGCAGATTCAAACTGCAAATCTCTCACAGAGGTCGCAGAGGTCACAGAGGAACTGCAGTGCTTTCCTCTGTGGCCCCTGTGACCTCTGTGAGAGCCACTTCTGTTTTGGCGATCAAGGAATGCACAATCAAATGGTGAAGCGGTATGAGGGAGCAAACCGTTCTACCGAGAGGGACACCCTGACCATGGAACACCGCACCAGCGCCTCTGGCAAGGAGACGACTCCACCGGCCCCGGCGCGCGGGTACTCCGGTTCCCGGGTGCTCGCTACCACCCCGCCGCCGGACCACGCGGACTTCGTGGAAATCCGCGCGGACGGACTCCGCGCGACGCGCGAGCGGCGAGAGACGCGGCGCCGCGACACGTAGGATCCCGGGCGGAAGCGAAGACGAGGGCTGGCGGGACGCGCCCGCAGAAACGCGGAGGCACGGAGAGGACCCGGCTCTCTCCGTGCCTCCGCGCCTCTGCGTGAGACGATCGGGTCCGGCTACCGCGCGGCCTGCGTCCCGTTCTCGGTCCTCCGGTAGGGGAGCCGCCGGGCGATGGACCCCATCATCGCCTCGGCCAGCCGCTCGGGGCTGCTCCCGATGGAGCCGCCGAACTTGTGCGAGAAGTTCCAGAGGAGGGCGCCGTCCTGCCCGTTGTGGAGCTGGAGGTCCACCCCCACCTCGTTCGTGTTCCCCATGAAGGCCCCGCCGAAGAGCACGCCGAGCGCGATCGCCGTGCCGGTCGCCATCGGCTTCCGCCGCCGGACGCTGCCGGAGATCACCGCGTCCACGCCCAGGAGCTTCGCGAGCTCGTCCTTGGTGCGCGTGCCCAGGCTGTCGTAGGTGATCCCCGCCCGCTCCAGCATCACGTTGGTGCGCGACGGGTCCTGGAACTGCACCGTGTACTGCTCGGCGCGGCGCAGGAGCTGGGTGTGGAGCTGCGTCTGCACCGCGTACGCCTCCTCGTGCTCCATCCGGATCACGTCTTCCGCGGAGAGGTTCTTCGGCAGCCGCTCGCGCGAGATGGTCACGTGGAAGGGGAGGATCGCCACCGTGCGGTGCGACGCGGTGGTGGCGCCGAACTGCGGGTTGAGGTACGCCTGGTGCGTGGCGCACCCCGGAAGGACCAGGACCAGGGGCGCGAGGAGGGCGAGGGCGGATCTGCGCATGCTGCACCTTGTGTGGGAAAGAAAGTAAGGGAACGGAGGGGGAGAGCGGGTCGCGCGGGGAGGGGGTCCGCGGGTACGGCCGCCCCCATCGTACAGGAACGTGCGATTCAGGTCAATACTTTCGGCCGCCTCGGGCGGCCGGCGGCGTCCGCGGGGGGATGCCGCGCCAGATGTTCCCGGGAAATCTCGGCCCGGGCGGACGCGGGGTCAAGGCTTGGCCCGGGCGTCTCCGCGAGTCTTCTACTCCAGCGCCAGGTGCGCCGCGTCGCCGCCGCGCCGGGGCGGGCCGACCAAGAGGAGGAGGGGGATCAGGGCGACGATGATGGCGGCGGCGAGGACGTAGATCCGGCCGTACGCGATCACGCTCGCCTGCGCGGAGAGGGTGCGGTCCAGGAGCAGGTAGGCGCGCTGCTTCGCAGTCCAGGGGTCGGCGCCGCGCGCGACCATCGCCTGCGTGAGCTGGTTCAGCCGCGCCAGCCCCGCGCCGTCGGCGGTGACGTGCTCCGCCAGCACGGCCCTGAACTGCGCGGTGTAGCGCCCGAGCAGCGTGGCGATCCCCGCGATGCCGAACGAGCCGCCGAGCTGCCGGAAGAAGTTGTAGAGCCCCGCCCCCTGCGGCAGCTCCCGCGGGCTCAGCGGCGCCAGGGCGAGGGTGGTGAGCGGCACGAACATCAGCCCCAGCCCCAGCCCCCGCCAGATCAGCGGCCAGAAGAAGTCGCCGCCCCCGCTCTGCCCGGTGATGCGCGAGAGCATCACCATCGCCACCGCGAAGAGCCCCGCGCCCACGGCCACCAGGATGCGCGCGTCCATCCGCTCGGTGAGGCGCCCCGCGAACGCCATCGACACCGCCGTGGCCAGCGCGCCGGGGAGCATCAGCACCCCCGTCTGCTGCGCCGTCATCCGCAGCGTCCCCTGCAGGAACACGGGGAGGGTGAAGACCGAGGCGTAGAGCCCCACCCCCATCACGATCCCCAGCAGCGTTCCCACCCACATCGCCCGGTGCCGCAGCACGCGGAAGTCGATCACCGGGTGCCGCACCGTGAGCTCGCGCCAGACCAGCGCGACGCCGCCCGCGACGCCGACGGTCGCCAGCGCCACCATCAGCCGCGAGTCGAACCAGTCCTCGCGCTGGCCGTGCTCCAGCAGGTACTGCAGCGACCCCACGCTCACCGCCAGCAGCGCGATCCCCGCCGCGTCGACCGAGGGCGCCCGGGTCTGGTACGCCGAGTCGTGCACGTAGCTGGCGATCAGGAAGGCGGCCAGCAGGCCGACGGGAAGGTTGATGAAGAAGATCCAGGGCCAGCCGTAGTTGTCCGTGAGCCAGCCGCCCAGCGTGGGGCCCACGGTGGGCCCCACCATCACCCCCAGCCCGAAGAGCGCCATCGCCGTGCCCGCCTGGCGCCTGGGAAAGGCCTCCAGCAGCACGGCCTGGCTCACCACCATCAGCGCGCCGCCGCCGATCCCCTGCGCCACGCGCCAGAAGATGAGCGCCCCCAGCGACCCCGCCTCGCCGCAGAAGAAGCTGGCGACGGTGAACAGCACGATCGACCCCACGAAGTAGCGCTTGCGCCCGAAGAAGGCGCCCAGCCACCCGGTGAGGGGGATCACGATCACGTTGGCCAGGATGTAGCCCGTGGTGACCCAGGCGATCTCGTCGAGGCTGGCCCCCAGGTTCCCCATCATGTCCGGGAGGGCGACGTTGACGATGGAGCTGTCGATCACCTGCATCAGCGCGGCCACCACCACCGCGAACGCGATCAGGTACCTGTGCGGGTCCCCCTCGTCGGCCGCGGGCGGCCGCACCCGGACCTCCACCTCCTCCGCCGCCTCTTCCACCACGCTCATCGGCACACGCCCACGCTCATCCGCTCAGAACCTCCACGCTTGCAAACTAGACCGCGCGGTCTAATACTCCAATGTAGACCAGCCGGTCCGGCTGTCAACGGCACCTCGCACCCACTCCGGCCGATGAACGCTCCTGCTTCGCCTTCGCCGCGCCGCGCCGCCGGCATCGCGCCCGCGGGAACGCGCGTGCCGCGGCAGGAGCGCGGGCAACGGCGCATCGACGCGCTCCTCGACGCGGCCGCGGCGCTGATCGGCGAGGTGGGGGCGGAGGCGGTGACGGTGCAGGCGCTCGCCGCGCGGGCGGGCGCCTCGAAGGGCTCGATGTACCACTTCTTCCCGGACCGCGAGAGCGTGTTCCTGGCGCTCGCGGAGCGGCACATCGCTGCCCTGCGCGCGTCGCTCGCCGCGGCGCGCGAGGAGCGGGCCGCGGCGGTCGCCGCCGGCACCGCCGACGACGCGGTGGAGGCGTTCCTGCGGCCGGTGCACGGGTACGTCGACGAGCACCCCGACCTCCCGCGGATGCTGGCCGAGCCGGCGAGCCTGCGGCGCCTCGCCGCCCAGCGCGCGGCGCTCCACGCCGTGGTCGAGGCCCACGCCGAGTGGATCGTGCGCGCGCGCAGCCCCGCCCTCGCCCCGGGGCAGGTCTCGCTCGCCGCCGCGTCGATGGTCGCCGTGATGAGCGCCATGCGCGGCGACCGCGTCACCGCCCGCGCCGGCTCCCCCGACGCCGCGCGCCGCGAAACCCGCCGCCTCCTCCGGGCCTACCTCCGCTCGTACGAGGAGGGCTGAACCGTCTGATACCGTCTCTTGAGAACCGTCGTGCAAAGAGAAACGTCGTCCTGAGAGGGTGTTGCTGAACGCGCGCATTTCGCGGCACCACGGGTGTCATCCTGAGGCCCGGCCACACGGGTCCTGGCGTCAGCGCTGCAGACGGCAGGGCCGTGAGGATCTGGCCGAGGAATGCGCAGGAGCCCGCCGCGGAAGCCCGCACCATCGACGCGTCCACGCCGGCGCTCGTCGATGCCTGGCTTTTCCTGCGTGGCATCGAC
>JBJMPM010000287.1:0-14747 GCA_045803205.1 Longimicrobiaceae bacterium | reverse complement strand
CCCCGCGGCTCTTTTGCGTCCGCTTACGCCGTCCGGGCCGGATCGACGCGCGGCGGATCTGCAACCGAACAGCACATCGCGTCCCCGCAGCGGTCAGGCTTCGTCGCGCAGGACGCGCAGGAAGGCCTCGCCGTACTTCTCCAGCTTGGCGGGGCCGACGCCGGAGACGCGGAGCATGTCGTTCTCCGTGGTCGGGTGCGCCTTCGCCAGGGCGATCAGCGTCTTGTCGGCGAAGATGCAGTACGCCGGGAGCTGCGCCTCGCGCGCGAGCTCGTTTCCGGAGCTGCTTCAGCCGGCCGTAGAGCGCGGTCTGCTCCGGGGTCGGTTCAGCCGCGTCTTCCACCGTCGGCGACGCGCCGTTGCGGCGCGACGGGCGTTCGGGCGCGCCGGAGAGGGTGGCGCCGGTCGCGTGCGCGGCGAGCAGCTCCGAGATCGGCGCGCCGTACTTCTCCAGCAGGCGCGGGGTGACGCCGGGAACCGCCAGCAGCGCTTCGGGGGTCGCCGGCTCGGCCCTGGCGATGTTCCCCAGCAGGTCGTCGGAGAAGACCATGAAGGGGGGAAGGTCGTGCTTCTTCGCGAGCTCCTTGCGCAGCCCCCGCAGCGCGTCGCGCAGGCGGTCGGGGCCGGAGCGGACGGTGACCTCGCCGTCGGTGGACAGGTCGAACCCCTCGCGGCGGGCGGCGCGTCGGTCCTGGCGGAATTCCGTCGGCAGGCGGCCGCGCTCCTTGCGCTCGCGCCGCGGGCGCGCGGCGGACGGGCCCGGCGGCGTGTCGTCGAGCTGGATGCCGTGGCGCGCGGCGAGGCCGTCTTCCGCCTGCAGGCAGTTGTCGCAGGCGCCGCAGCGCTTCATGGCCGCCGAGTCGCGAAGTACTGGAGCACGAAGCCGCGGCGGCAGTCCCGCGTGTAGGCGTAGATCTGCATCTTCTGCAGCTTCCCCAGCTCGCGCTCGCGCCGGGCGTCGAGCCCGCGCCAGTCGATGGGGAGCCGGTTGATGGGCGTCGCGCGGTCGATCACCCACCGTCGGGTCGACCCGGCGGCCGCGAGCCCTTTCGTTCGTGCTCCTCTTCCACGTTGGGCACAACGTTGCGCCTCTCCATCCCCCCGGGCAGCGGGTCCTTTCCCCGCCGGACGGTGCCGTACCATACGATCTCCACCCGTCCCTCCACCTTGTCCCTGCGGTCGGGCGAGGCCAGGCGGAAGGGGACGTGGAGCGGAGAATCGGTCACGGTGAACGGAGGAATCGACCGCTGCCCCGCCCGCAGGGTCACCCGTGCGGAGTCCGCACCCGCCCTCCAGGGGAGCCAGAGGTGGAGGGTGTCGTTGGGGAGGGTGAGGGACTGGATCCCGTTCGAACAGGTGCCTTCGCTTCCCCAGTTCCGGGCAAATACCTGCCAGTGGTCGACCGGGCCGTCGGTGACGGTCCGGATGGCGAGGCCCATCACGGGGTGGATTTCGGAGTGCATCCCATGAACGCCGTCGACCCCGTAAATCCCGAGCACCACCGCCTCCCGTCCATCGATGCTGTCCGAGATGGCAAAGGGCTCCACGGCCCCTGCCCGCAACGCCTCGCGAAGCGCACGCCACCAGGGGTCAGGGGAGTCGCTGGAGAACTCCCTGCGCAGGAACTCCAGTTCCGTCATCCGCCCGCTCCACTTTCCACCGTGCGTCGACAACCCTTCGGGATCGTGCGCGGTCCGGGCTGGGTCGCCGGGGGTAACGAGAAACAGGTTCAGGTCTCCGTCTGGCGCCGTCTGCCCGAAATAGATGCGGCCCGTCATTACGGTCGCGCTCTGCGCCGGCGGCCGCCGGCTCACCCGCCAGTTCACGTGGTCGGGGTCGCCCGGGCAAAGTTCCGCGAAGTCCGGTACCCACCAGTGCTTTTTGTGTTTGGACGCGATGAACTCCAGGAAGGCCGCCTGCGAGGTGCACTTCGCGGCAGAGACGAGCCGGTCCCTGAAGCCCTCGCAAAGCCGGCTCACGTTCGGAAGGCTGTCCGGCGTATTCCGGGGGCTCTTCCGCGCACGGAGCTGGACGCGCCACCACGGGTCGATCATGAACCCGTTGGCGTCGTACCCTGCCGTCGACGGGACGAGATCGATCGGCATGGTGTCCGGCGCGGAAGCGGTCGGTGGGACAGGCGCGGGTGTGGGCAGGGGCGCGGGCTCGGTCGGCGGATCCTTGCGGCATGCCGCCGCGAGGAGAGCGGCCGCCGCAAGTACGGTGAGCGCTGGGTACTTCACGGTTCCTCCATGGATGGGCATGGCGGGCGAGCGGGAACGGAAGGATCAGACGGACGGAAGGCAGGACATTTTCGTCGAGAAAAGGATAGCGCGGGCGCGCCGGTGCGTCACCCCTCGCGGAGGAGGCGCAGGAAGGCTTCGCCGTACTTCTCCAGCTTGGCGGGGCCGACGCCGGAGACGCGGAGCATGTCGCTCTCCGTGGTCGGGTGCGCCTTCGCCAGGGCGATCAGCGTCTTGTCGGCGAAGATGCAGTACGCCGGGAGCTGCGCCTCGCGCGCGAGCTCGTTCCGGAGCTGCTTCAGCCGGCCGTAGAGAGCGGTCTGCTCCGGGGTCGGTTCAGCCGCGTCTTCCACCGTCGGCGACGCGCCGTTGCGGCGCGACGGGCGTTCGGGCGCGCCGGGGAGGGTGGCGCCGGTCGCGTGCGCGGCGAGCAGCTCCGAGATCGGCGCGCCGTACTTCTCCAGCAGGCGCGGGGTGACGCCGGGAACCTGCAGCAGCGCCTCGGGCGTGGACGGCTCGGCCCTGGCGATGTTCCCCATCACGTCGTCGCTGAAGACCATGAAGGGGGGGAGGTCGTGCTTCTTCGCGAGCTCCTTGCGCAGCCCGCGCAGGGCGTCGCGCAGGCGGTCGGGGCCGGAGCGGACGGTGACCTCGCCGTCGGTGGACAGGTCGAACCCTTCGCGGCGGGCGGCGCGTCGGTCCTGGCGGAATTCCGTCGGCAGGCGGCCGCGCTCCTTGCGCTCGCGCCGGGGGCGCGCGGCGGGCGGGCCGAACAGCGTGTCGTCGTCCACGTGGAGCCCGTGGCGCGCGGCCAGGCTGTCTTCCCCCTGCAGGCAGTTGTCGCAGGCGCCGCAGCGCTTCATGGCCGCCGAGTCGCCGAAGTACTGGAGCACGAAGCCGCGCCGGCAGTCCCGCGTGTAGGCGTAGATCTGCATCTTCTGCAGCTTCCCCAGCTCGCGCTCGCGCCGGGCGTCGAGGCCGCGCCAGTCGATGGGGAGCCGGTTGATGGGCGTCGCGCGGTCGATCACCCAGACGCCCTCGGAGCCCGAGCGCCACTCCAGGAAGCCCTCCTCCTGCAGATGGTCCAGCAGGTCCGAGGTGGAGCCGTTCCCCGCCGCGCGCGCGAGCTGCCGCCAATCCAGCTCCACCCCGCGGTACACCTTCTCCCCGCCCCCCGCCTTCCAGAGGGCGCGCAGGAAGTGCAGCTCCGCCTCGCGCCCCGCCAGCTCGCCGGAGATGCGCTCCGGCGTGGCGAGGAGGCGCAGGCGCACGCCGCTCCCCGCCGCCGGGGCGGCCTTCGCCAGGCCGTGCTGCTCCAGCACGCGCACGGCGCTGCCGACCTGCTTGTCGTTCTTGAGGAAGCGCGAGAGCTCGCGGGCGATCTGGTCCGGCGGGGTCAGGCAGATGCCGCGCGCGTCGGCGTCGCGGCGCAGCACGCGCAGCACGTTCTCCACCGCCTCGCGCGGCGGATGGGCGATGTCGATGAAGAACTCGTGGGTGAAGCGGTCGGCGTAGGCGTGCAGCAGCACGCAGTCCGACGGCCCGCCGTCGCGCCCGGCGCGTCCGGCCTCCTGGTAGTACGCCTCCAGGTTGCCGGGCATGTTGTAGTGGACGACGATGCGCACGTCGCTCTTGTCGATCCCCATTCCGAAGGCGTTGGTGGCCACCACCACGCTCACGTCGCCGCTCATGAAGCGGTCCTGGATGCGCTTGCGGTCGCGGTCCAGCAGCCCCGCGTGGTAGCCCACGCAGGGCACCCCCGAGCCGTTCAGCAGCGACGAGAGCGCGTCGACGTTCTTGCGCGTCGACGCGTAGACGATGGACGAGCCCTCGCGCCCCTTGAGAAGCTTGAGGAGCATGCGGTCCTTCTCGCTGTCGTTCTTCGCCTTGAGCACGTGCCAGATCAGGTTGCGCCGGTCGAACCCGGTGACCAGCACCCGCGGCTCGCGCAGCCCGAGCTGCCGCACGATGTCGCGCCGCACCTCCTCGGTGGCCGTGGCGGTGAGCGCGGCGATGGGCGGGTTGCGCAGGAGCTTGCGGACGCGGCCGAGGCGCAGGTACGACGGCCGGAAGTCGTGCCCCCACTCCGAGACGCAGTGCGCCTCGTCGACCGCCAGCAGCGACACGTCGAGCGCGGCCAGGCGGTGCTGGAAGGCGTCGGAGTCGAAGCGCTCGGGGGCGACGTAGAGGAGCTTGTATCTCCCCTGCTCCGCCCCGGCCAGCCGCTCCGACATCTCCGCGCCGGTGAGCGAGGAGTTGATGAAGGTGGCGGGAAGGCCGACGGCCGCGAGGTTGTCGACCTGGTCCTTCATCAGCGAGATGAGGGGGGATACGACCAGGGTGACGCCTGGCAGCAGCATCGCCGGCACCTGGTAGCAGATGCTCTTCCCCCCGCCCGTCGGCATGACGATGAGCGAATCGCCACCGGAGAGCACGTTGCCGACGGCTGCGTCCTGCCCGGGGCGGAAGTCGGGATATCCCCAGTACCGCTCCAGCACCTCGCGCGCGGCGTCGAGAGAGGTTTCGGGCGAAGTCTGAATCTGACCAAAGATGGACATACGTTACAATCTACATCCTGCCGGCGGGCGCGCCAAGAGGCCACGACGAGCATTCCCCCCGCTCTCCGTGGCCTCTGGGATGCCGGGCGGTTGAAACCGCGGCACCGCGGCAACAAACTGCCCGAAGTCCGCCTTCGCGGACTCGCGGCCGGGATCGTGTTGCGCGCCACGGGGATTGCTCGTCCGAGGCTGCGAAACCGTGGGCCTCGCGCTATGGCGCGGCGGTGGGGAGTCCGCGCAGGCGACGCACAGGCGGACTTCGGGCCGTTGTAGCCTCGGGTTTCCAACCCGGGGAAACGAGGCGGCGGCGCGCGGACCGGCCCGGGTCTGCGGTCGTACCGGCTGTGAGTCGAAACGCTACCGCGTCACCCCCTCCAGCCACTCCGCCATGCGCGGCCAGTAGCCCGGGACGTACTGCCCCGTCGTGGGGAAGTCGCGGTTGGTGCGCCGCTCCGCGATCTCGAAGCGGTGGTTGGCGCGAGGAAGGATCACGACCTGGAGCCGCGAGGGGTCGCCGGCGAAGGCGGCGCGGAAGCCCCCGAGGTTGCTCTCGGGGGGCACGAGCGCGTCGTTCTCGCCGAAGAAGGCGAGCACCGGCACCCGGCTGGCCGTCCAGAAGGGCTTCGGGTCGAAGTTGACGACCCCGCTGTACCAGCGGCCGGAGGGGGTCTCCGCCACCGCGGGCGCCCAGGCGTAGCGGAAGCCCCGCGCGCGCAGCGACTGGTACGCCGAGTCCAGCTCCGCGCGGGGACGGACCCCGGTGAGCACGGCGTTGTACAGGCGCTGGTACGCGAGCGCCGTCTCCGTGTCCTCGGGCGATGCGTTCTGCTCGGCCATCCGGCTCCGCAGCTCATCCGCGCCCTGGTCGGCGGGGGTGACCGAGGGCCCGGCGTGCAGCACCGCGAAGGCGAGCCGCGGGTCGCGCGCGGCCACCAGCGCCGCCACCCAGCCGCCCTGGCTGATGCCCCAGAGGCCCACGCGGTCTGCCCTCACCTCCGGTTGCGCGCGCAGGAAGCGGATCGCGGCGAGCGCATCGGCGGCCAGCGTATCGAAGTCGGCGGTGACGAAGTCGCCGGTGGAGGCGCCGGCGCCGCGCTTGTCCCAGCTCAGCACCGCGAAGCCGCGGCTCGCGAAGAAGGTGACGATCCCGCCCCTGAAGCGCGGATTGGGGCCGGAGCCGGTCAGGAGCACCACGGCGGGATAGGGCGCACGGCCTTCCGCGGGGAGGGTGAGGGTGGCCGCCAGCTCAGCCGCGCCGCTGGAGATGCGCACCTCGCGCTCGCGCCCGACCTCGACTCTGCGTGCCGTCTCGACGGGTCCGCCGCCCTCGCGCAGGCGCAGCCCGCCGCCCGGCGCGACCTCGATCGTCAGCGCCGTGGGAGAGGGGACGAGGCGCGTGGGCCCCCCGACGAAGCGCCCGGGCCCCGTGGGCCAGAGCTGCCCGAGCCGTCCGCTGCGCCAGAGAAGGAAGCTGACGCCGGCGTAGGTCGAGCCCCCGCCGGTCACGGAGAGCAGGGAGCCGTCTGCGAGCCGGTAGTCCCCCACGGCGCTGCGCAGCTCGGCCACGGAAAGCTCCGGCTCGCGCCGCAGGGCGAACCGCCCGGGGCTGTTGGCCCAGGACGCCGTCCCCATCATCACCGAGTCGGTGTAGGTGCCCCGGAGCACCACCGAGTCGGCGCCGAAGGGAACCACGATGCGCACGCTGTCGCCCGAGCGGGCGACGCGCACCGGGGTGGGGGCGGTGTCCTCCGCCGCGGTCTGCACTGCCGCGGTGCCGTCCGCGCGAATGTTGAGGATCACGACGCGCGTGTAGGAGAACGCGAGCACGTCGTAGTAGCCGCGCCACCGTCCCGCGGCGGCCGGTGACTGCGCGGCGGCTGGCGGGACGGCGGCGAAGAGGGGGGGAAGGACGATCAGGCAGGCTCGGCGGAAGGAAAGCATCGTCTGGCCTCCGGTCGGAGTTGGAGCGTGAAGGATCGCCCAACTGTAGGCCTCGGCCGCGAGACGCCGACACGGCCATGGTGCACGCCGGCCGTGTGGGGGGACGGACCGGCTGTGGCTGGAACGGGGTTTCCTGCTGCTTTCAGAGCACGGGGTGACCCGCGGCCGCGGCGCCCTCTCCCCTGCGCCTGAGAGCGCAATCCCCTCTCCCGTACCGGGAGAGGGTGGTGGGCGCAGCGATGGTGAGGCCTGCGAAGAGCCGTGCGGAAGTGGCTTCAGCGCTGCCGGTGTGGAGCACGCAGGCCCCGGAGAATTCAACCTCTCCCGGTACGGGAGAGGTGGCGAGCCTAAGCGAGCCGGAGAGGGCGCTGAGCGGAGGACCGCGCCGAAGTGATGAACAATCCGCTCTAGCGGAGCAGCTCGCGGAGGCGGGCGGCGTGGGTGCGGCTGGCGATGAGCCGCCGGCCGCCGGCGAGCATCACCACGTACTCGCCGTGGAAGTACGGCTCGACGGTGGAGATGCGCTCGACGTTGACGATGGCCGAGCGGTGGATGCGGACGAAGCGGTCGGGATCGAGCCGCGCCTCGAGCGCGCGCATGGTGTCGCGCAGCAGGTACTCGCGGCCGCGCGCGTGGATGCGCGCGTAGTTGCCGTCGGCCTCGATCCACTCCACCTCGTTGGTGGAGACGAAGGCGACCTGCGCGCCGGAGCGCACCACCAGCCGCGAGGGATAGCCCCGCCGCGCGCGCAGCTCCCGCAGCAGGTCCTGGATCGCCGCCCACTCCTCGGGCGTGCCGCCACTCTCGCCCCGGGCCTCCAGCCGCGCGAGCGCCTCGTCGAAGCGCGGGCGCTGGATCGGCTTCAGCAGGTAGTCCAGCGCGCGCACGTCGAAGGCGCGCACCGCGTAGCGGTCGTACGCGGTGACGAAGACCACGTGCGGCGGCGCGTCGTCGCCCAGCGCCTCCAGCACGCCGAAGCCGTCGAGCCCCGGCATCTCCACGTCCAGGAAGACGAGGTCGGGGCGCTCGCGGCCGATCACGGCCACCGCCGCCTCGCCGTCCGGACACTCGGCGACGAGCGCGTAGCCGGGGCGCTCGGCGAGCAGCGAGCGCAGCCGCTCGCGGGCCAGCGGCTCGTCGTCGACGATCACGGCGCGCACGGGCGGGCTCACCCCGCCTCCACCACGGCCGCGCGGCGCAGCGGCAGCTCCAGGCGCACCTCCAGCCCGTCCCCTTCCCCGTTCGCGACCCGGATCGCGTGGTCGTCGCCGAACATCTCGCGGAGGCGCAGCCGCGTATTGGAGAGCCCCGTCCCCTCGCGCTCGAAGCGGCCGCCGTCGTGCGCGGCGCCGGGGCCGTCGTCGGCCACGCGCAGGCGCAGGCGCTCGCCTTCGACGGACGCATCCACCGACACGCGGCCCGCGCCCGGGCGCCGCGCGATGCCATGGCGGATCGCGTTCTCCACCAGCGGCTGCAGGAGCAGCCGCGGCACCAGCGCGTCCTCCGCGCCCGGCTCGACGCGGATCCCGGAGGTCAGCCGGTCGCCGAAGCGCACCTGCATGATCGAGAGATAGCAGCGCACCAGCTCCATCTCCTCGCTCACCGGCACCTCCACCGCCCCGTCGGAGATGGAGCGCCGCAGCAGGTCGCTCAGCCCGCCGATCATGGCGTCCGCGGCGGCGACATCGCGGTGCATCAGGGTCGACACGGCCTGCAGGGAGTTGAAGAGGAAGTGCGGCTGCAGGGTGGCCGTGAGCAGCTCCAGCCGCGCGCCGGTGAGCTGCTCGCGGAGCCGCGCCGCCTGCAGCTCGCGCTCGCGCGCACGCCAGTGCATCTCCACCCCGTGCACCACCGCCAGCAGCACCCCGAAGCCCACCACCGCCGAGATGTAGTTGCGCTCGAGCGCATCGCGCACGCCGACGCCCCGCCGGAGCAGCCCCGCGGCGTCGAGGACGGCGACGTCCAGCGGGATCTTCACCAGCGCCGACGCGAGCACCGCCGCCAGGTGCACGACGGCGTTGCGCGCCCGGCGCCCGCGCTCCAGCGGAAAGCGCCGCACCAGCCAGAAGAAGGCGGGGGTGAAGAGGGCACAGAGATACCAGTTCACCATCTGTTCGATGGTGATCCCCACCCAGTACAGCGACACCTTCTCGCCCCTCTGCCGGAGGGTGAGGATGGTCTGGACCGTGGAGAGCGCGCCGAGCAGCGTCCACACGGCGAAGCCCGCCAGCCAGCGGCTCGCGCGTCGGTCGAGGGGTGGTGGAGAGGCGGAGGACATGGAGGGAGGGTGATGCGGGGCGGGCCGATCCGCAACCGCGCCGGGGCAGGCCGGCCGTGTACGGGGACGAACGGGCAGGGCCGAAAAAGATCGTCTCACGCAGAGACGCAGAGGCACGGAGAGGATTGACGGGGCCACGGCTATGTGCTAAAAATTCAGCATACCCGCAAAGCTGCCGGAGAGCTGGCACACAGTCAAGCATCCCGTCCACCATGGAGCTCCACGCGATGCAGTCTTCCCACCGTCTCGCCCGCACGCTCGCCGTCGTCCTCGCAGCGGCCGGCTGCGCGACCGCCGCCGCTCCATCCGGCGCCGCGCCCGCCGCGGCCCCGGCGCACGGCATCGACGTCGCGGCCATGGACACCACCTGCCGGGCGTGCGAGGACTTCTACCGCTACGCCAACGGGCGATGGCTGGACCGCAACCCGATCCCGCCCGACCAGGACTTCTGGACCGCCTACCACGAGGCGGGGGAACGCACCCTGGCCACGCTCCGCGACATCCTCGAGACGGCAGCGCGGGAAGCGCCCGCCGCGCCGGCGACGCTGGAGGGGAAGCTGGGCACCCTCTACGCGGCGTGCATGGACTCGTCGCGCGCCGACGCCGAGGGGCTGGCGCCGGTCGCAGCCGACCTGGAACGGATCGCCGGCCTGCGCGACCGCGCGGCGCTTGTCGGCGAGCTGGCCCGCCAGTGGGCCGACGGGCTCGCGGTGCCGTTCTCGCTGGCGTCGGGGCCGGACGCGCGCAACGTCTCGCGCACCATCGCGCGCATCTCCCAGGGCGGGCTCACGCTGCCGACGCGCGAATACTACCTCCGCGACGACTCGGCCGCGCGCACCCTCCGCGCCGCCTTCCGCGCGCACGCGGCGCGGCTGTTCGCGCTCGCCGGCGCCTCCCCGCAGCGCGCCGGACAGGACGCCGCGCGGGTGCTGGAGATGGAGACGGCGCTCGCCCGCGCCTCCATGACCCCCGTGCAGCTGCGCGACCCCGCGGCGGTGTACCACAAGATGGGGATGGCCGAGCTGCAGCGGCTGACGCCCCACCTGCAGTGGACGTCGTACCTGCGCGCCGCCGGCGCGCCGGAGGGGCTGCTGCAGGAGGTGGACGTGGCGCAGCCCGACTTCCTGCGCGAGGTCGACCGGCTGCTGGCCGAAGCGCCGCTCGAGGACTGGAGCGCCTACCTGCGCTGGCGCGTGCTGGACAACGCGGCGGACTTCCTGTCGCCGTCCGTGGTGGACGCCAGCTTCCGCTTCCGCTCGCTCTTCTCGGGCGCCACCGAGCGCCCGCCGCGCTGGCGCCAGTGCGTGTACCTGTCCAGCGGGCTGATGGGCCAGGTGCTGGGGCTTCTCTACGGCGAGCGCGTGTTCACGCCCGTGGCGCGTGCCCGCGCGCTCGAGATGCTCGAGAACCTGCGCGCGGTGCTGCGCGAGCGCATCGCGGGGCTGGCGTGGATGGGCCCCGAGACGCGGGCGCGCGCGCTGGAGAAGCTGGAGCGCCTGGAGGCCCGGCTGGGGTACCCCGACACCATACCAGACTACTCGGCGCTGCGGGTGCCCGCCGGGTCGCTCCTCCCCGCCGTGCGGGCGGCGGCGAGGTTCGAGACCCGGCGCGACTGGGCGCGGATGGGCCGACCGACGGACCGCGGCGAATGGACCACGGTGCCCCAGCGGCTGAGCGGCACGTACAACCGGCTCAGGAACGTCCTCACCTACCCCGCGGCCAAGTTCCAGCCCCCGTTCTTCGACCCCGCGGCGGACGACGCCACGAACTACGGCGCGCTGGGGAGCACCATCGGCCACGAGATCTCGCACGCCTTCGACGACCAGGGACGGCAGTACGACGCCACCGGCAACCTGCGCGACTGGTGGACGCCCGCGGACGCCGCCCGCTTCGACGCCCGCGCGGCGCGGCTGGTGGCACAGTACGACGCCTACGTGGCGGTGGACACGGTGCACGTGAACGGGAGGCTCACGCTCGGCGAGAACATCGCGGACCTGGGCGGGGTGACGCTCTCGTACTACGCGCTCCAGCGCTCGCTGCGGGGGAAGCCGCGCACGCTCGTCGACGGGCTGACACCGGAGCAGCGCTTCTTCATCGCCTGGGCGCAGAACTGGCGCGACAACTCCCGCGAGGCGCGCCTGCGCACGATGGTGAGGACGGACACGCACTCGCCCAGCCGCTTCCGGGCGATCGGACCGCTCTCCAACCTCCCCGAGTTCGCCCGCGCCTTCGGGTGCCGCCCGGGCGACCCCATGGTGCGGCCCGACAGCGTCCGCGTGGAGCTCTGGTAAGGGATTGCACACAGAGACGCAGAGAGGCACGGAGAGAATCGGCGGCTCTCTCTCCGTGCCTCTGCGTCTCTGCGTGAGACCCGCGGTTTCTCTACCGCGTCATCCCACGCACCTCCTGGAGGCCACGCGAGTCCCAGGTGGGGCGCGCCGGGGCGTTCGCCACGTCCCAGGCCACGAAGAAGGCCATCCGGGCGATGCGGGTGAGCTTGTCGAAGTCGATCTTCGCCACCTCGTCGCTCGGGCGGTGGTAGTCCGCGTGCACGCCGCTGAAGAAGAAGATCGCCGGCACTTCCTTCCGCGCGAAGTTGAAGTGGTCGCTGCGGAAGAAGAAGCGCTCCTGCGGCCAGATGTCGTCCGACAGCGTCAGGTGCAGCTCGGGGTGCGCGCGCTGCACCGCGTTCGCCGTGGCGCCCAGCGACGAGTAGGTCTTCCCGATCACCACCACGCTGTCGGGGTTGTTGCGGCCGATCATGTCGATGTTGACGTTCGCCACGATCCGGTCCAGCGGGATCGTGGGGTGCTCGGAGAACCACTCCGAGCCGATCAGCCCCTTCTCCTCGCCCGAGACGTGGAGGAAGACGATGGAGCGCTTCGGCCGCGCCTGCATCGAGGCGAAGGCGCGCGCCACCTCCAGGATCCCCGTGGTCCCCGAGCCGTCGTCGTCGGCGCCGTTGTAGATCGAGTCGCCGTTCACCGCCTGCCCCACCCCCACGTGGTCCATGTGCGCCGAGAACACCACGTACTCGTTGCGCAGCACGGGATCGCTCCCGGGGAGGATCGCCACCACGTTCGGCGCGCGCGCCTGGTCGACCTCCTGCATGGGGAGCGCGGCCGTCGCCGTGAGGGAGCCGAGCGGCACGGGCGCGAACGACGCCGCGGCGCCCGCCTGCCACTGCTGCGCCAGCTCCATCCCCGCCGCGCGGAAGAGGCGCCCCGCCGCGTCCTGGGTGAGCAGGAACTGGGGATAGGCGAGCGTGGTGCCCAGCGAGCGCCCGGGCCGCTCCGCCATTGCGGCGTAGCGCGCCACCGAGTCGGCCGTCCAGGGTTGGTCGAGCACGAACATCACCGCCGAGGCGCCCGCCTGCCGCGCCGCGTTGCGGATGCGGTTGCGCTCCAGCCGCCAGTCGCGGTTCCCCGGCCCCGGGAGCGCGGCCACGGCGATGCGGCCCTGCAGCGACCCCGGCGCCAGCGCGGCGCTCGCGCGGCCCACGTACACCAGCCCGCCGGAGAGCTCGCCGGCCGTGCCGCCGGCGGTGAAGTAGTCGCGCCCGGCGGCGAGCTCCACGCCCGGCACCTGCAGCCGCGTGGCGGCAGCGTTCAGCCGGCGGAGCGGGTAGGGGTACCACTGCAGGAAGGTGCCGCCCTCGCCGCCCGGCTGCAGCCCCAGGGTCTTGTAGGTGGAGACCAGGTACGAGGCGACGATGTTCAGCTCGGGGCTGGGCGTGTTGCGTCCGCGCATCAGGTCGGAGGAGATGAACTCCAGCCGGGCGCGGGCATCGTCGATGGTGATGACGTTCGCCGCGGCGGCGACCGCCGCAGGGGTGGGCGCGGCGGCGCGCGGCGCCTGGGCGAACGACGGCGCCGCGCCGGCGACGAGCGCCAGCGCGGCGGAGAAGAAGACGGTGGTGCGTGCGGTCATCGAGCGACTCCCTGGGTGTGAGGCGGGCCGCCCGGCCCGCCGGCTACCCCTGTGGCGCGACCACCCTGGGCCGCTCCTTGGGGGCTGAACGTCCGGAGCTTCCGCCGTCGCCCGACGAGGGCGCGGAACGGGGCTCCGACCTGGGCTCCGAGCGGGGCGCGGAGGAGCGAGGCTCCGACCGCGGCTCGGAGCGGGGCTCGGCCCGCTGCTGCGGCTCGCGGCGCGGCTGCTCCACCCGCGGCGACTCGCGCCGGGGCTCGTCGCGCGGCTCGCGGGGCTCGGCGGAGCGCTCCCGCGGCTCGGAGCGCGGCTCCCGCTGCCCCGTCACCCGCACCGGCTCGGTCTCGGCCGGGCGCCGCTCCAGCGTGGGGCGCTGCCGGGTGGACGGCCGCGTCACCGACCCGCCGCCCCCCTCCTGCTCCTGCGCCGAGCTGCGCGAGCCTCCGCTCCCCGGGCGCGGCGGGGGCGCCTCGGACGAGCGCACGAAGGGGCGGCGGTTGGGCGCGCCCGTCGCGCGGTCGTAGCCGTAGCCGCGCTCCTTGTACCCGTGCTGGGGGTCGCGGCGGCCGTAGTCGCCCGCGTACCGGCGGCGGCCGTAGTAGGTGTCGGTCGCGTACCAGCGGCGGTAGTAGCGCCAGCGCTCGCCGTGGTAGTGGCGGGTGTCATAATAGTAGGGGACATCCACCAGCAACACCCGCACCCGGTCGCACCCGTCGTAGTACGAGCTGCGGCTGGTGTACCAGGGCCCGTAGCTGTCGTAGCAGGCGTAGCGGGGGTAGCGGTAGCGCTGGCTCCCCACGTGGTAGGTGTACCAGTCCACCGCGCCGTAGCCGTCGTCGTAGTCCGGCACCAGCATCCGCGCGATGCGCTCCATCGCCCGGAAGGGGTCGCCCACCACGTTCAGGTTGGGGTCCCACGAGGCGGAGCGGCGGTAGTAGTAGTCGCGCGCGCGCCGCAGGTCGAGCGGCTCGTCGCTGGCCACCGCCATCACATAGCCGATCCCGTACCCCGAGCCGATGCGGATCCCGCGCACGCCGCCGCGCGAGGTCACCGTGTACTGCATCCCCCCGCGCATGTAGCCGTCGTCGTTGAGGTCGTCCGGCCAGAGGAACTCCACGTCGCCGTCGGGGGTGATGTGGACCACGGCCACGTAGGCGTCCTGGGTGGGGCGCACCAGCACCCGCGAGAACTCGCCGGGGCGGAAGAGGTCGCGCTGGTTCTCCAGGTACACGCGCACGCCCGGGCCGCGCTGCTGCGCGTAGCCGTCGCGGTCGCGGTAGCCGTCCTGGTCGTCGTCGTACCCCTGCGCGCGCCGGTCGGGGAGCGCGTCGGAGCGGTCGTAGCCGCCGTCCTGGGCGCGGGCCACGGCCGGGCCGGCCAGCAGGAGCAGTGCGGCGAGAGTGGTGATGCGCATCTGGATGTTCTCCGGGTGGGGCAGGAAGCTGACGGTGCGGGCAGCAATCCGCGTTCCGGAGATGCCCATCGCGCTAAGCGGATGCGGTGATTGCGCTTGCGCCGAAAACGCCGGTTTGCCGCGAAATGTCGTGTCCCCGTGCGGGGACGCGGCCATGGGCGCGAGGGGACAGGCCGTCGCCGACTCGGGTCGGCGAACGGCCGTCTCACGCAGCAGACGCGGAGGAACAGAGAGAACTGCGCGGCTAGAGCGGATTGCGCGACGCTCCGGAGCCGACGGGTTGGAAACCCGCCGCTGGAACGGCACGAAGTCCGCCTTCGCGGACTATGCCGCGGCCCTGGCGTGTCCCCGACCGGCGGCGCTGCATCTGCATTCACACGCTCGGT
>JBJMPM010000246.1:0-4851 GCA_045803205.1 Longimicrobiaceae bacterium | reverse complement strand
TCCCGGCCCGCTTCCGTGTTCGGCCGCTCCGTGCGTCAGCCGCGCGGATGGCGCTCGTGGTCCAGCGTGTCCGCGTCGCGGCTCCCGGGGCGCGCCTCCGGGGCGTCGGTCTGGTCGGTCTTCCCCTCGCGCTTGAGGTCGAGCCGCTGCTGGTGCGTCGTCCCCGGCGTCGCGTTCGCGTGCTGCTTGCTGGCGCCGGTGGTCGCGCCCATCTCGCTGGGGCGCTTGCCCTCCTCCCGCGCCTCGCGCGCCGCGGCCCGCTTCTGCGCCTCGTCGCCTTCCATCTTCCTGCCACCCATCGTCGCTCCTCCGTTCGGCGTTCCGTCAGGGGTTCGGGGGATGCGGCAAGCATCGTTCCGGGATGGATCGTCAGCGGTTGAACCGCTGCGTCACTCCCGACCAGTAGTCGAAGGAGAAGAGTCGTGCCATCGCCGCCGGGCTCCCGGGGTCGGCCGCCGGGCCCCGGGGGTCGCCGACACCCGACTGCGGATCCTCGTTCGAGGCGTACACGACCACGTAGGTGAGCGCCTTGAGGTGGCCGAACCCCAAGCCGTCGGGGGTGGAGGGCACGCGGTTGCGCCAGGTGCCGGTATCGACGTAGTAGCGCTCTCCGTGGGTCTTGTCCGAGGCCGCGAGCTCCACAGTGGGGTTGTGCGTGTGGCCGGCGATCAGCAGCCGCGCCCGCCCGTCCATGACCGCCGCCTCGCGCGCCGCGTAGTCCACGGGGGGCTTCCCGGGAGCTCCGTGGGCTCGGTTCGCGATCGATTCGATCGCCGCGCTCGGCAGCTTGCGCGAGAGCTTCCACAGCTTAAGGGAGAGGAACGTCTGCACGGCGTCGATCACGTCGACTCCCATGCGGTCGCGGGCCTTGAGCGACTGGCGCAGGAACGCGTTGTCGCTCAGCTCCGCCAGGATCTTGCGCAGCACCGGCTCCACCGCGTTCCAAGCGAACGCGCGGCTACCGACGTCGGGATCGTTCAGCACGAACTTGAACAACGCGGACTGGGGACGCACGTCGTCGAACTCGATCAACCGGTCGTAGATGGCCTGCAGGCGTGGCGATGCGAGAATCGCGTCCACGCCGTGATGCTCGCGGAAGAGCACGGGGAGGCGCGACGCGATCTGCACGGTGACCAGATCGCCGAACGCCGGCGCGTCGTACTCCGCCTGCGGGAGATCCACCGGGATGCGCTTCAGCTTCGAATGGTCGACCGAGAAGTTGGTGAACTCGTACTCATGGCCGTGGCGGATCAGCACCGGCGGATCGCTCTCCAGGATCTGGTTCGGAAACCGCTCCCCCGCCGCGGGCGGGATCCCCAGGATCTCCCGGACCCGCTCGCGGAGCCCGGGGGTCGCGTTGCACAGCCGGTCGTGGTTCCCGGTGAGGTAGTGGATTCTGACGGGCACCGGGAATTCGACCTCCCTCCCGTCTTCGAGGTACGCTCCGTTCGCCCCGAGCCGCCGGAACACGGCGAGCGCGTGATGCACGCCGTCGCCGTCATCCTTGTCCTGACGCTCGATCGCGTCCAGGATTTCGCGAGCCTTCGTCTCGAGCGCGGGCCCCACGGTCGCGTCATAGGGCATCGGCCCACCCGGACCTCCGGGCTGGAACCAGAGCCCCGAGCGGTGGATGTCGAAGATGTCGCCGGCGAGCACCAGGTCCAGCTTCTTCGCTCCGTTACGATCCGCGTCGTGCGCCAGGCGCGCGGCGAAGTCGATGAACGGCTTGGCCGGGAGATTCCGCCGCCGGCCGACCCGTTTCCCGTTCGGGCCTTTGATCACCACGCTTTCCTCTTCTTCGAGGTGCAGATCGGAGATGACGACGAGCATATGATCTCCCGCGGGTGAAATGATGGGGGGAAATGGCTCACGGCGATCATCACCCGGGCGAGGTCTCCCCCGGGTTGACAGGCACCCATCTTAGACGGACGAACAATCCGTTAATTCCACTTCGCGGAGCGCTCATGAACGCTGCCGGAACCGTCGCGATCCGCACGGCCACCCTCGACGACGCGCCGGCGCTCGCCGCCCTGGCGACGCACCTCGGCTACCCGGCCACGGTCGAGGCCATGCGCGAGCGGCTCGCGCGCATCGGCGCGCGGGACGACTACGAGACCTTCGTGGCGGAGCGGGACGGGCGGACGGTGGGGTTCACGGGGGTGATGCACGGCCTGTCGTACGTGTACGATCCGCCGTACGCGCGGCTGCTCTCGCTGGTGGTGGAGCCGGGGGAGCGCGGGAGGGGGACGGGCGCGGCGCTGCTGGAGGCGGCCGAGCGGTGGGCGCGCGAGCAAGGGGCCGCGCAGCTGCACCTGACCACGGGGCTGCACCGCGACGGGGCGCACCGCTTTTACGAGCGATTGGGATACGAGCGGACGGGCGCCCGCTACGTGCGGAAGCTGACCTAGCGGGTCCAGCTCAGGAAGGCGAGGCCTCCGCCCACCAGCAGGATCAGGCCGAGGATGCGGGCCATCGCGGCACCGGCCTCGGGTCCGCGCGGGGCGCGCCGGCCGATGCGGTCGTCGGCGAGCACCATGACCATTCCGGCGGCGATGGAGAGGAGTGCGAACAGGGCGAACATCGGCGGGGACTCCGGGTGCGCGGGTCGGTTTCGGTTGATGCGCTTTCGGCCGGCGAGCCACCCACGTCGTCCACTCCGCCCCCTCGCCCGGACCGTGTAGAAGAATCGAAGGGAACGCGGTTTCAGGCAAGGGTACGATCTGCTCCGCGGGCCGTGAGATGTCTCTCTGGTCCCCTGTGCCTCTGTGAGAGCCTGCCGTTTCATGCGATCCTCCCTCGTCTTTCTCCCGATCCTCGTCTGCGCGACCGCGTGCGCGCCGCGCGCCGTGGACCCGCGACGCGGCGCCGCGGGGGCCGAGCAGGTGCTGCGCGGGGCCGAGGCCTTCAGCCAGCATCGCCTGAAGGACGCGCGGGTGGTGCTCGACTCCGCCGCCGCCGGCCGCGCCACGCGCCCGGCCGAACGCACCATCGCGGAGCAGATGCTGGCGCTCCTCGCCTGGCGCTACGACGGCGACCTCGCGCGTGGACGCGAGCACTACCGCCGCGCGCTGCGCGTCCCCGTGCGCCGCGCCAACGCGTGGGCGGGGCTCTCGCGCCTGGAGGTGGAGGCGGGGCGGACGGAGGAGGGGCGGAAGGCGGCGCTCCGGGGCGTCGCCGCGGCGGAGACGCTGGACGACTCCGTCTTCGTCGGCACGCAGCTCGGCGCCGCGGCGGCCGAGCCCGCGCTCGCCACCGCGCTCTCGCGCCGCCCCCTCGCCGCCGCCGACACCGCCGCGTTGCGGGCCGCGCTCGCGGTGCTGCGGCCGCTGGTCGCCGCGAACCCGGGGCTGCTGAAGGCGTCGCGCGTGCAGCTCACCGCCGCCCTGCTGCTGGACGACGGACCGGCCGCGCTGGCGGCGTTCCGCTCCTACTACCTCACCGCCCTCGGCCAGCCGGGGAGCCTGGTGGACGAGCCGGAGCGCGTCCTCGCGCGCGTGCTCCCGGCTTGGCGCGGGCGCGCGGCGCCGCCCGCGGAGCGCCTGACCCTCTTCCGCGCCCTCGCCGCCGCGCGGATGTTCGACGAGGCCGAGCTGGTCGGCGCGCTCCCCGGCGCGGGGACCGACACCCTCGCCGGGGTGCGGACGGTGGCGGCGTACGCGGCCTTCAACCGCGGCGTACGGAAGACCGCCGACGCGTACTATCGCCAGACCGCCCTCGGCCGCCCCAACCGCCATTCCTTCCTCTGGGCGATCGACTCGGAGGCGGCGATGCTCTGGCGCGTGCTCCGCGAGCCGGGCGACACCACGTCGTTCCGTTTCGCCCGCTTCGAGGACCGCATCGCCCGTCGCTTCGGAGCGCACCTGAAGCTGGGGATCACGGCGGGATACTACGACCTGCACCTGGGCCACGTCGTCGTCGAGCGCGAGGAGAGCGTCGAGCAGTACGGCCACCGCGCGCGGCTGCGGTACCTGTCGCTCGACGCGATGACCTCCAACGGCTTCCAGACGTGGGCGTGGGACGGCGAGGCGGCGCACGGCGGCTCGGCCGACGCGGAGACCATCTACGAGGTGCGCTCCGCCCGCGCGGATGGCGCGCTGCAGGCCTGGGCGCGCTGGGTGGAGCACCGCCCGGCCGGCATCCGCGGCGACCGGCTGGCCGAGGACAGCGCGGGCGACTGGGCGCGCGCCGCCCGCGGGCCCGTGGTCTTCCTCCCCGGGCTCCTCGCGCGGCTGCAGCGCGACGGCGTGGCGCAGGTGCTGGCGCCGCTCCGGGCCCGCGGCCTGGCCGGCGAGCCGCTGCGCCGCGCCTTCGTCTCCGCCCTCGACGCGGCGTCGGTGCGGAGCGGCATCTTCGCGCACGAGGGCCGCCACGCCATCGACCGGCGGCTCGGCCTCGACCTCACCCCCGCCGACCGGGAGTACCGCGCGAAGCTCTCCGAGATCGCCTTCTCCACGGTCCCGCGGCTCGCGCTCACCGCCATCGTCCAGCCGAACGCGGGCGACGCCACGCCGCACGGGCAGGCGAACGCGAGGGCGCTGCGCGGCCTCGACGCCTGGATGCACGCGCACGCCGGCGAGATCCGCGGCCTCGATCCCTCCCTCCCCCTCCTCCCGCAGGCCACCCGGCTCAGCGACGAGCAGATCCGCGCCGCCTTTCGCTCCCTCGATCCGCTGTCCGGCTAGAGCGGTTTGCCAATCGTTCCGGAGTCCGCGGCTCAGCGCCCTCTCCGGCTCGCTTAGTAGGTAACTTCACAACTACGATGACGTATTTGCGTTGTCCCCAGCTACTGATCCGGTTATCTTCACTCTCCGAAAGGAGGTGGAGATGCCGCGACGTAGCCCCTTCCCGATT
>JBJMPM010000170.1:0-24899 GCA_045803205.1 Longimicrobiaceae bacterium | reverse complement strand
GCAACCCGACCCGACGACGTCATCCTGAGGCCGGCCATGCAGCAATCATCGTCCGCAGAATGATTTGCAGGCCGAAGGATCTATAACCGCGTCAGCACGTGAGTCAGTGAGATGCACCAACTCTATCGCCGGATTTGGTATAACACCGGGAGACTGGGTCCAAGGAGGAAGAATGCGCGGGTGGATGATCGTGTGCACGCTGCTGGCGCTCGCGCTGGCGATCGGCTGCGCGCCGTCGGGCGTGGCCGCGGGCGAGGCGTCGGGCGGCGAAGCGGGGCCGCTGGAGGGGACCGAATGGAGCCTGGTGGAGGTGGGAGGCCAACCCGCCCGCGCGGCCGGCACCGCCGGCACCCCGACGCTGCGCCTCGACGCGGCGCAGAAGCGGGCGATGGGAAACACCGGCTGCAACAGCTACGGTGGGCCCTACGAGCTGAGCGGCGAGTCGCTGCGC
Organism: Longimicrobiaceae bacterium; assembly: GCA_045803205.1. Lineage (GTDB taxonomy): Bacteria > Gemmatimonadota > Gemmatimonadetes > Longimicrobiales > Longimicrobiaceae > Longimicrobium. The sequence goes on along the minus strand of JBJMPM010000170.1, from coordinate 24,448 downwards.
TTCGGAGCCCTCGCCTCGACCCGCCGCGCCTGCGTGGACGAGGAGCTGAACCGGCAGGAGTCCGCGTACATGCGCGCGTTGGACGAGACGCGCACCTGGCGCATCACCGGCAGCACGCTCGTCCTCAGCGGCGAGTCGGGCGTGGTGGCGCGCTTCGCGGCACAGCCGGCGGGATAGCGCCGGGCGGTGTCGGCCGCCGTCGGTGTGGGAGTCGGCGCTCCACGGCGAGATCGCCGTGCGTCGCTATTCCCCCGCCTTCAGCCAGTCTTCGTACTGCTGCCGGTCGCGTCGCCGCAGCGCCTCGAGGCGGTCGCTCTCTGCCTGCGTGAGGTTCGAACCGCGGGCCCAGCTCGCGCGGGCTTCTTCGGGATACTCCGCCCACAGCAGCACGTCGCGGAAGTCCCGCTTGGCCGCGGCAACCAGCGAGATCACCTGGTCCACGTCGCCGCCGGCGAGCTTCAGGATCGCGAGCCGAACCCGCTCGGGCTCCTGCTCGTACGCCTCGACGCCATAGCGCGCGAGTGCCTCCCGCACGCGACGCCGACCCCCCTCCGCCGGCCAGAGCCTCTGGGCCCTGCGCGTGACGGCGGGAGACAGCGAGTCCTTCTCGTCATGCGAACGATCGTCGTCCACGGCTCACGCTACTGAACGAAGCACCCGCTGAAGAAAGCCACGAACGCGGCGGCGCCAGCGAGCCGCGCGGGGTCTGCTCCCTGGCCGAGCGGGTACGCTGAATCGGCGAAGTCCATGCCCCGGTTGCCCGCCTGGCCCAGGGAGTATTCCCGTTCGAACTCCCTCAGGTCGGCCAGGCGAACCCGCAGGTACGCGCCGGCGGTGAAGCAGACGACCTCCAGGTCGTCGAGGGCATCGCCATGCCGCGCCCGCAAGAACTCGTAATCCTGATTCGCCTCCTGCCCGCGGATCGAGCTCTCGCAGAGAGCGCGGGCGTATCTCGACAGCTCTTCATCATCGGTGTGAAGGGTGAGCACGCCGTCGCGCAGGGACCCGGCGAGGCCGATCGGCTTGGGAAGCGCGTGCAGGAACGCCGCCGCCTCGTTGAGCGAGACCGGCGCCTCCGACTCGCGCACCCGTACGCGCGACGGAAGCGGCTCGCCGTCGCGCGTGAACGCACCGCCGAGCGCGAACAGCGCGATCCTGGCGGCTGGTGATTCGTCCCGCTCAGTGATCTACCCGTCTTCCCGGATCAGGTCGAGGCGGCCTCCAGCGCGGCCGTGAAGTTCTCCTGCTCGAACGTCATCGCGCGGCAGTAGATCTGGATGGCCTTCTCCTGGTCGACAGGGTGCTGCGCCCGGTACGATTCCAGGAAGTTCCCCATCGCGTAGGCGCTGCCGGGATCGTCGTTGCCCGTGATCCACGCGGCGTAGAGGTTCTGCGGCTGGGCGGGAGAGAGCTGCGCGGCCAGCCAAGCCCACAGGTACTCGCAGGGGAGCATGACGACGAGCGAGTAGATCGGATCTTCCTGCGAGACGACGCGGCGCTCGAACGCGGAGTATTCGCGGCAGACGTCCAGCGGCACGATGCTGCTCGCGTCGCGGATGCGCCAGGTCGAGGGGAACGACTCGTTGTACTTCTGGTAGCCGTGGTGCTTGGCGAGCAGGAACGCGCGCAGGGTGCGATCGTCTGCGCGCCGCGCGGCGGTCGAGTAGTCTTCCGCGCCGTGGAAGCAGTAGAAGGCGTCGCTCACGTTGAACCCGCCGTAGTGCACCGGATCGAGCGTGCCGCCCCTGATCCCCTGGATGAACGCCGTCTCCAGCGCCTCCTGCGCGACGTTGGCGCAGGCGTTCCACATCGTCCAGAAGAGGGCGTCCGGCGGCGGCGACTCCTTCGACAGGCCGTGCTCCACCAGCATCTCGTCCGACAGATGAATGCGGCGTGGATTCTTCATGATGCGCTCCCGTGATGCGATCGGATGGATTGCCCAATAAATGAGAACGCGGGGTCCCGTCCGCAACTGATATGAAGATCGTCGTTCGTTTCGTCAGCTGCGCGGCGCGATCCGCCAGAGCTCGCCGTTCGCCTCGTCGGTGACCAGGTAGAGGGCGCCGTCGGGGCCCTGGCGCACGTCGCGGATGCGCTTCCCCCGGTCGGCCAGCAGGTGCTCCTCTCCCGTCACGCGGTTGTTCTCGACCACCAGGCGCACCAGGCGCATGCTGGCCAGCCCGCCGATGAACAGGCTGCCGCGCCACGCCGGGAACGCGCTCCCCGTGTAGAGCTGCGCGCCGGAGGGGGCGATCACCGGGTCCCAGTAGTACACGGCCTGCTCGGTGCCGGGGCGCTGCGTCTGCGCCTCGCCCAGCGCGGAGCTGATGGTGCCGCCGCGGTACTCGATGCCGTACGCCGCGATGGGCCAGCCGTAGTTCTTCCCCTTCTCCACGCGGTTCAGCTCGTCGCCCCCGCGCGTGCCGTGCTCGATGGTCCAGAACTGCCCCCGCGCGTCGAACGCCGACGCCTGGATGTTCCGGTGCCCCACCGACCAGATCTCCGGCAGCGCGCCGGCCTGGCCGACGAACGGGTTGTCCTGCGGCGCCGTGCCGTCCGGCTGGATGCGCAGCGTCTTGCCCAGGTGGCTGCCGAGCTGCTGCGCCTGCGGGCGCGTCTCCCGGTCGGAGCGCTCGCCCATGGTGACGTACAGCATCCCGTCGGCGCCGAACGCCAGCCGCGAGCCGAAGTGCAGGTTGTTGGTATAGGTGGGCTGCGTGTGCAGGATCACCCGCACCTGGTCCAGCCGCGTCCCGTCGGCCGAGAGCACGCCGCGCGCGACGCTGGTGCCGTTGCCGCCCTCACGCGGCTCGGTGAAGCTCCAGAAGATCGTGCGGTCGCTCGCGAAGCGCGGGCTCAGCGCCACGTCGAGGAGCCCGCCCTGCCCCCGCGAATCCACGGGCGGCACCCCGGCGATCGGCGGCCCGATCTGGCCGGCGGCGGAGACGATGCGCAGCTGCCCGCCCTTCTCCGTGACCAGCAGCGAGCCGTTGGGGAGCGGCTCCACCGACCACGGCTTCGCCAGCCCGGTCGCGACCACCTGGACCTCGAAGGCGACGTTCGAGCGCACGCCGCAGGTACGCGTCTGCCCCGGGAACGCGGGCTGCTGGCCGGTGCCGTTCGGCGGCCGCGTCTCCAGCGGCGTGCACGGCTGCGACGCCGCGGCCTGGCCGGAGCCGACCGCGGCCGGCGCGGTCTCCGGCGCCCCGTTCGTCGGGGCGCAGCCGAGGGCCAGGGCGCACGCCAGAGCGGGTACGGCGAGCAGGATGACGGGATCACGCATGAGGCAGTCCGTGGAATCAGGCTGTGTGGGAGCCGCGCGGCATGAGCGACAAGCCGCGCCGCATCCGTTGCAAGAACCGGGCGGAAAGCATCTCACGCAGAGACGCGGAGCCGCGGAGAGACATCGCCCAACCTCTCTGCCTCTCTCTGCGACTCTGCGTCTCTCGTGAGACGCTTTACCCCGGCTTGATCACCGCACGACGATCGTGTCGCGCAGCCAGTGCTCGTTGTTGCGGTAAGCGTAGTCGGCGGTGAAGTGGAGGCCGCGGGACTCCTTGCGGAGGATGGCGCAGCGGACGACGAGCAGGGCGCACTGCACCACGTTGCGCAGCTCCACCAGCTCGGGTGAAGGCCGCGCGGCGGCCCACCAGCCGTTGACGCGCTCGGAGACGGCGCGGAGCCGCAGGTCGGCGTCCGCCAGGCGCTCGTCGGAGCGGACGATGCCGACCAGGTCCCACATCAGCCCGCGGATCTCCTCGCGCTCGGCCTCGATCTCCTTCAGCCCGACCGACACCTCGCCCGTGCCGCCGGGCGGGAGCGGCGGCTCCAGCATCCGCGTGACGGAGAGCTGCGGTCCGATGCGCTCCGCCGCCCGGTGCGCGAAGACGATCGCCTCCAGCAGCGAGTTCGACGCCAGGCGATTGGCGCCGTGCACGCCGGTGCACGCCGTCTCCCCCGCCGCGTACAGGCCGGGGACGGAGGTGCGCCCGAAGGTGTCCGTCAGCACGCCGCCGCAGAGGTAGTGCGCCGCCGGCACCACGGGGAGCCCCTCGCCCAGCATGTCGATCCCCCGCTCCGCCGTCTCGCGCAGGATGTTGGGGAAGCGCGCGCGGACCTCCGCCTCGGGGATCGCGCCGCAGTCCAGGAGCACGAAGGGATCGCCGGTGCGCTTCATCTCCGCGTCGATGGCGCGCGCCACCACGTCGCGCGGGGCGAGCGAGGCCAGCGGGTGATAGGCGTCCATGAATGCCGCCCCGTCACGCCGGCGGAGGACGGCGCCCTCGCCGCGAACCGCCTCGCTGATCAGGAAGGTGCGCTCGCGCGCCGGGTAGAGCGCCGTGGGGTGGAACTGGATGAACTCCATGTTCGCCACCTTCGCCCCCGCCCGGTACGCCATCGCCACCCCGTCGCCCGTGGCGATCGACGGGTTGGTGGTGTGGCGGTAGACCTGGCCGCAGCCGCCGGTGGCCAGCATCACCGCGCGGGCGAGGATCGGCCGCGCCTCGCCGCTGTCCGCGTCGAGCACCAGCACGCCGCAGCAGCGCTCGCCCAGCGTTCCCGGGTCGGTGGCCATGAGCAGGTCGACGGCCGCCGTGTTCTCGTAGATGGTGATGTTCCCGGCCGATGCGACCGCGGCGAGCAGCCCCCGCTCGATCTCGCGCCCGGTGAGGTCCGCCGCGCGCACGATGCGCCGCCGCGAATGCCCGCCCTCGCGCCCGAGCGAGAGCCCCGCCTCGTCCTCGCTGAAGCGCACGCCCAGCTCGATCAGCTCGCGCACGCGCGCGGGCCCCTCGCGCACCAGCACGTCCACCGCGTCGGGGTGGCAGAGCCCCGCGCCGGCGACGAGGGTGTCTTCCTTGTGCAGCTCCGGCGAGTCGTCCGTCCCGAACGCCGCCGCGATCCCGCCCTGCGCCCAGTTGGTGCTGGACTCCGGGCGGCTCTTCTTGGTGACGAGCGCCACGGAGCCGTAGCGCGACGCCTTCAGCGCGAAGAAGAGCCCCGCGATCCCGCTCCCCACCACCACCACGTCGGCGCGCATCAGCCGGGCCTCCCCAGCGCGCGGTGCAGCGCCGCGTCGAGCTCGCCGCCGCCGGATTCGATGCGCACGGCCTGATTCAGCACCAGCACTTCGGTCGATGGCACCAGGAGCGTCCTCAGCTTCACGGCGTCCTTGTGGGTCATCACGATGGGCCGTTCGCCCGCACGGGTCCGGATGCTCGCCGCGTCGGCCGGCGAGAAGGGGTGATGGTCGGCGTACGCGGCCTCCTCCACCGTCGCGCCCGCATCCCGCAGCGCGGCGAAGAACGGCTCCGGCTGCGCCAGGGCGGCCACGGCGAGCACGTCGCGGCCTTGCAGCCACGCAAGATCCAGCGCGGCACCGCCATGCAGCGGCGTCAGCCGGTCCGCCGCCAGGTGGCAGAGGACGACGGGCTTTCCCGGCGCGGCGCGCCTCACCTCCGCCGCCACCTCCCGCGCACGCGCCGCGCCCGCCGACTTCCGGGTGAGCACGACCACGTCCGCGCGCGCGAGCGCCGGCACGTCCTCGCGCCAGGGCCCGCGCGGCAGCAGCCGCGGCGACGGGTCCCACCCCTCGACCGCGACGAGGGCAACGTCGAGGTCGCGCGCCAGCCGCCGGTGCTGGAACCCGTCGTCGAGCACCACCACGTCGCAGCCGGCGGCCGCGAGCTCGCGTGCCGCCTCCACCCGCCGCGCCGCCGCGGCGACGGGAACGCCGGGGTTCAGCTCGCGGTGCAGCAGGATCTCGTCCTCGCCGTACCCGCGCAGCGCGATCCCGGGCGTGCGCCCCCACGCCCTCAGGCGCGCGGCGATCCACGCCGCGAACGGCGTCTTCCCCGCTCCGCCCACGCCCACGTTCCCGACGCTGACCACCGGCACGTCCACGCGCTCGGCGTCGATCATCCCCCGCTCGAACGCGGCATTGCGCGCCGCCACCACGCCGCGGAAGAGCCACTCGGCCGGGAGGAGCGCCACGTCGAGCATCTTCCCCGCCGCGCCGCCCTCTCCGCGCCACCAGCGGGTCACGAACGTGCGCACGGGGCCCCACCGCTGGCGCCGGATTGGATACCGGCGGGTTGGAAACCGATGGGTTGGAAACCGACGGGTTGGAAACCGACGGGTTGGAAACCGACGGGTTGGAAACCCGCCGCTGGAACGGCACGAAGTCCGCCTTCGCGGACTGAGCCCCCGCTCTCTGCGCGCATCGCCACCCCCGCGCCACCCCCAACGACGTCATCCTGAGGCCGGCCACGACTCGACCTCGTCGCGCGCTGCACCCGGCAGGCCGAAGGATCTATCGTCGGCGCTCGGCACCAGACCACGGATGCGGACCGATGATCGCGCCGCTGGTCGGCTGTCGTGCCGCTACCGCACCCAGGCCACGCAGCGTCGTCGATCAGATTCCTCCGCCCTGCGGACGCTCGTGCGGGGCTGGCGCGGCGCGGCCGGGCCTCAGAATGACACGGGGCGGGGGATACGCACGGACGGACCCGCACATCGGCGGCGAGGTGCCACGTGGCAGCGCGCCGATGCCGACCAGGGTGTCCGCGCAGGCGGACAGCGTGAGGTTGTAGCGGCGAGTTCACTCGCATATTCCCGCACAAAACCAAAACCGCGCGCGTCACCATGGCGTGTCGACCCGCTTCATCAACGCGCCGAGACGCAGTTCGACGTCGTCCATGATCGACTGGATCTCCGCTTCGCCGGCGCGGCGGGGGACGAACACGGGCTCGCCGTACGCGATCTGGAGGCGCGCGAAGGGGTGCGGGATCATGAAGCGGTCCCATCCCCCGACGTACGAGGCGCGGCTGGCCCCGGAGACCACGGGGATGATCGGCGCCCCGGTGCGCTGTGCGATGAGCACCGGGCCCGGCTTCATCTTCTCCCTCGGCCCCCTGGGACCGTCGGGGGTGATGGCGAGCGAACGGCCGGCGCGCACGTGCTGGATCAGCTCGCGGAGCGCGTCGAGCCCGCCGCGCGTGGTCGACCCGCGGACGGCGGTGAAGCCCCAGCGGCGCACCACGCGGGTGATGTACTCCCCGTCGCGGTGATGGCTGATGAGCGTGACCACGCCCTGGTGCCGGTGGAAGTGCGTGCAGGGCAGGAGCCGGCCGTGCCAGAGGGTGAAGATGACCGGCTTTCCCGCGCGCCAGAACTGGTCGTAGTGCTCCACCCCCTCGCGCCGGTAGCTGCAGGTGCCCATCAGCGCGTTGAGCGCCGCGCTCCCGAGCGCCGCGAGCGCGTCCTCGTGCGGCCGCAGCGACGTCGACTGCTCCGACGGCCGGACGGGGGCGGGCGCCTCGGAGGTCATCGCGCGACCTCGGCCGCGAGGGCCCTCTCCCTGGCTCGTTCCTCGCCTGTCCCTCCCCCACCCCGCTGCTGCGCTGGGTGGGTCGGGCGGATAAATCCGCAGCAACAACGACACGAAGTCGGCCTGCGCCGACTCCCACCTGCCGTGCAGCCACGGCCGCGGGGCACGCGACTGACTCCACTGCGGCCGAGGTCCGCGGACTGAGGCTGCGCAGGAGCCCGTCGCGTGCCTCTCGCCTTCGGAAACACCGCAGCCGGTAGTCCGCGAAGGCGGACTTCGTGTGGTTGTTGCAGCGAATTCATTCGCCCTGCCCCCCCTCTCCCCTCCCGGCCGCCCCCCGCGCCAGCAGCTCCCCCGCGATCTCCGCCACGCGCGCCGACGCCCCCGGCCCGCCCAGCTTCCCGCGGATCGCCGAGAGCCCCTCCACCATCTCCCGCCGCTCCAGCGACACCTCGTCGAGCAGCGGGAGGAGCGCGTCCGCGAGCGTCTGCGGCGTGGCGGCGTCCTGCACAAACTCGGGGGCCACGCGGCGCTCGGCGATCAGGTTGGCGAGGGCGATGTGCGGCACCTTCACCACCCGGCGCGCCAGCGCGTAGCTGAGCGGCGCCATCCGGTAGACCACCACCATCGGCGTGGCGGCGATGCCGGCCTCCAGCGTGGTGGTGCCGCTCTTCACCAGCGCGGCGGTGGCGTACTGCAGCAGCATCCCCCCCGTGCTCTCCACCAGCGGCCAGCGCGCGCCGCCATACACCGCGCGGTCGATCCCCCGCGGCATCGCGATCGCCGGCTGCACGCGCGCGTCGTGGGCCACCACGCGCTCCGCCGCGGCCGAGAAGAGCTCCAGGTGGCGCCGCACCTCCTGCGCGCGCGAGCCGGGGAAGAGGCCGAGGATGGGGCGCGCCGGGTCCAGCCCGTTCGCCCGCGCCCACGCCTCGCGCGAGAGCTCCGGCCCCGGCCGGTCGAGGAGCGGATGGCCCACGAAGCGCGCGTTCACCCCCGCGGCGCGCAGGAAGGCCTCCTCGAAGGGGAGCACCACCGCCACCTCGTCGGCGTCGCGGGCCAGGTCGCGCACCCGCGACTTGTGCCACGCCCACACCTGCGGGGCGATGTAGTAGAGCACGGGAATCCCGCGGCCGCGCGCGTGCCGCGCCAGCCGCAGGTTGAAGCCGGGATAGTCGATGGGGATGACCAGGTCCACCCGCTCGCGCTCGAGCGCCTCAAAGACCCGCTGCTTCAGGTCGATGAAGAAGGGGAGGTGGCGGATGACCTCCACGAAGCCCATCACCGCCAGCTCCTGCAGGCCGGCGAGCAGCTCCACCCCCGCCGCCTCCATCCGGGCGCCGCCGAGCCCGATCAGCCGCGCGCCGGGGAAGCGCTCCAGGAGGGCGCGGGCGAGCGCCGCGCCGTGCAGGTCGCCGCTCTCCTCGCCGGCGGCGACGAAGATCACCGGCGCGGGCGCGCTCACCGCCCCGCCTGGGTGTTCTTCAGGAGCCAGTAGATGACGGAGAGGATGGCGAGCAGGAAGAGGACCAGGCGCACCAGCGAGGGCGGCCTGGGAGTGGTGCCCCAGCGCCCCGGCCTACGCTGCTCCGGCCACTGTGACAGCATGGTCCTCGATCTTCTCCATGATGCGCAGCGCCACCGCCAGCGCGTCGCGCCCGTCGCGGCCGCTCACCACCAGCGGCCCCTCGCCGCGCACGGCGGCGATCCACGCCTCCAGCTCCGCGCGCAGCGGCTCGCGCCCGTCGCCCTTGAGCTCGATGCGCTCCACGATGCTCATCAGCGAAAGGAGGTTCACGTCGCCCTCGGGGAGGGTGGCGCCCTTCTTCAGCCGCAGGAACTCGCCCGTCCCCGCCGCCAGGTCCAGCGAGAGGTAGCCGGAGCGCTGGAAGAAGCGGATCTTCCGCATCCGCTCCAGCGACACGCGGCTCGCGGTGATGTTGGCCACCGCGCCCCCCTCGAACACCAGCCGCGCGTTGGCGATGTCGACGTTCCCCGTCAGCACCCCCACGCCCACCGCCTCCACCGACTCCACCGGGCGCCGCACCAGCCCCAGCAGCAGGTCGATGTCGTGGATCATCAGGTCCAGCACCACGGCCACGTCCGTCCCGCGCGGGCCGTAGGGCGCCAGGCGGTGGCTCTCGGCGAAACGCGGGTCCTCCAGGTACTCCTCGCAGGCCCGCAGCGCGCCGTTGAAGCGCTCCACGTGCCCCGTCGCGACGACGAGCCCCTTCGCCTCCGCCCGCTCCACGATCGCCTCGGCCTCCTCGACCGAGGCGGCGATCGGCTTCTCGATCAGCAGGTGCACGCCGGCGTCGAGCGCGGCCAGCGCAACTTCCGCGTGCGCCGTGGTGGGGACGGCGACCACCGCCGCGTCCACCGCCTCCAGCAGCGCGTCGCGGGTGGGGAAGGCGCGCACCCCCAGCTCGGCGGAGACGGTGGCGGCGCGCGCCGGGTCGGCGTCGTAGATCCCCACCATCTCCGCCCCCGCCACCTCGCGCAGGATGCGGGCGTGGTGGAACCCGAGCGACCCCGCGCCGATCACCCCCGCGCGCGTGGCGCTCACGCCGCACCCCCGGCGCGGAGAGCCGGGCGGTTGAAACCGCGGCAACGACCACACGAAGTCCGCCTGCGCGGACTCCCGGCCCCGTCGCCGCCGAAGCCACCACGCACGCGACGCGCTCCGCCGCAGCCGCCACCCCGACCGACGTCATCCTGAGGCCGGCCACGACCCTGCGTCGGTCCACGGAGCATTCCGCAGGCCGAAGGATCTGTAGCCGACGCATCAAGAGAGCTGGCAATTCGGCGCCTGCGCACTCCGCCGGCTGACGTGCCGACGCGGGGATAGATCCTTCGGCCTGCGAAGACTGGTGAGAACGCAGAGCGCGGCGAGGCCAGCCTCAGGATGACGTCTGAGGGGAGATGGCGCGCGACCGGGCGCAGAGGCTCGACAGGCCTGCTGTCCCCTGTCCCCTGTCCCCTGTCCCCTCTCAAACCTGCACCCCGCGCTCCGAGTTCTCGAAGAAGGAGAGGAACACCTCCACCTCGGGGAGCGCCCTCAGCTCCTCGCGCGCGCGGGCCAGCGCCTGCGCCACGTTGTGGTTCGAGGCGAAGAAGAGGCGGTAGGCGCGCTTCAGCTCGCGCCGCACCTCTTCGGGGAAGCCGCGCCGCTGCAGGCCCACGGAGTTGAGGCCGTAGAGCTCCATCGGGCTCCCCGCCGCCTTCACGTACGGGGGGACGTCCTTCGCCACGCGCGTGGCCCCGCCCACGAAGGCGTGCGCGCCGATGCGCACGAACTGGTGGATGGGGGTCAGCCCGCCGATGATGGCCCAGTCGCCGATGCTCACGTGCCCCGCCATGTTCACGGCGTTGGAGAGGATCACGTGGTTCCCCAGGTGGCAGTCGTGCGCCACGTGGGTGTAGGCCATCAGCATGCAGTCGCTCCCCACGCGCGTCACGCCGCTGGCGATGGTGCCGCGGTTGAGCGTGGCGTACTCGCGGATCACGGTGCGGTCGCCCACCACCAGCACGGTGGGCTCGCCCATGTACTTCAGGTCCTGCGGGTCGGTGCCCAGCACCGCGCCCTGGTGGAGGGTGCACTCCTCGCCCACGGTGGTGTCGCGCTCGATCAGCACGTGGCTGCCGATGCGGGTGCGCGCGCCCACGCGCACGCCCGGGCCCACGATGGAGTAGGGCCCCACCACCACCCCGGGCGCCAGCTCGGCCGAGGGGTCGATCAGGGCGGTGGGGTGAACTTCCGGCACAACGGCCGTGGCAGGAATGGTCATCGGCACCTCAGCGGTCCACCACGCGGGCCATCATCTCGGCCTCGGCCACCACGTTCCCGTCCACCCGGCCCACCCCCTTCATCCGGCAGGTGGCGCCGCGGATCTGCAGCACCTCCACCTCGAAGCGGATCTGGTCGCCGGGCACCACCGGGCGGCGCCACTTCACGTTGTCGAGCGACATGAAGTAGACCACCTTCTCCTCCAGGTTCTCCATCTGCTCCAGCACCAGCACCCCGCCCACCTGCGCCATCGCCTCGATGATCAGCACCCCCGGCATCACCGGCCGCCCGGGGAAGTGCCCCACGAAGAAGGGCTCGTTGATGCTCACGTTCTTGAGCCCCACGATCCGCTTCCGCTCCTCGAACTCCACGATCCGGTCCACCAGCAGGAAGGGGTAGCGGTGCGGCAGGTAGTGCATGATCTGCTCGATCCCCAGCACCGGCCGCGTCTTGGCCCTGCGCTCGTGGCGCGCCACCAGCTCCTGCGCCAGCGCCACGTTCCCCTTGTGCCCCGGCCTCTCGGCCACCACGTGCGCGTTCAGCCGCGCCCCCACCAGCGCCAGGTCGCCCACCACGTCGAGCGCCTTGTGCCGCACGAACTCGTCCGGGAAGCGCAGCTCCGTCCCCGCCACGATCCCCCCGTCCTCGCCCAGCACGATGGCGTTCTGCACCGTGCCCCCCTGCGCCAGCCCGCGCGAGTACAGCTCCTCCACCTCGCGCTCGAAGCAGAAGGTGCGCGCCGGCGCCAGCTCCCGGCTGAACGCCCCGTCCTCCACCCGGAAGCTGGCGAACTGGCGCCCCACCGCGGGGTGGTCGAACTCGATGGTGGTGGAGAGGCGGTACCCCTGCGCCGGCGCCACCACGTACTCCGCCGTCCCCTTGGCGAAGGAGAAGGTCTCGTCGACGGTGATGAAGCGGGCCGGGGCGTCCTGCTCCTGCACCCCGCACGCCGCGAGCGCCGCGTCGAAGCCCTGCGAGCTCCCGTCCATCGCGGGCGGCTCCGGGCCCTCCAGCTCGATCACCAGGTTGTCGACCTGCCGCGCCACCACGGCGGCCAGGAGGTGCTCCACCGTGTGCACCTTCGCCTCGCCCTGCTCCAGGGTGGTGCCGCGGTCGGTGGTGCTCACGTTGGCCACCAGCGCCGCCACCTCGGGCGCGCCCGGCAGGTCGGCCCGGCGGAAGACCACGCCGGTGTTCACCGCCGCGGGGAGGAGGCGCATCCGCACGGGAACGCCGGTGTGCAGCCCCACCCCCTCCAGCTCCGCGGGAGTGGCGATGGTCTGCTGTCGGGGAGTCGTGTTCGCCATCTATCGGGAAATGATCTTCTTCGTCGCCTTCAGGATGCGCCGGGGTCCGCGGCGCCGCCGCCGAACACCGCGCGCTCGATCGCCTTCACCCGCTTGAGCAGCTCGGGGAGGCGGAAGAGCGCCGCCTGCGCGCGCATGGCCTCGCGGTGCGGCCGCGCCGGGTAGCCGGATACGGTCTCGCCCGCGGCGACGGACGCCGTCACCCCCGCCTGCGCGCCCACGCGCGCCCCCGCCCCCACCTCGATGTGCCCCTGGAAGCCGGACTGCCCGCCCAGCTGGGCGCCGTCGCCGATCTTCGTGGAGCCCGAGATCCCGGCCTGCGAGACCACGACCACGCTCCGCCCCAGGCGGCAGTTGTGGCCGATCTGCACCAGGTTGTCGATCTTGGACCCCCGCCCGATCACCGTGTCGCCGATGGAGCCGCGGTCGATGGTGGTGTTGGCCCCCACCTCCACGTCGGCCTCCAGGCGGCAGGCGCCCACCTGCGGCACCTTGCGCAGCCCCCCCTCCCCGGGCACGTAGCCGAAGCCGTCGGCGCCCAGCCGCGCGCCGCTGTGCACGACGCTGCGCTCGCCCACGCTCACGCCGTCGTACAGGGTGGCCTGGGGATGGATCACGGCGTCGGCCTCCACCACGCACCCGCGCCCCACCACCACGTGCGCCCCGATGCGCGCCCGGGGCCCCACCACCGTCCCGTCGCCGATCACCGCGTAGGGGCCCACGGTCGCCGTCTCGTCCACCCGCACCCCTTGGCCGAGCACGGCGGTGGGGTGCACGCCGGGGGCGGCGGGCGCCTCCGGGTAGAGCACGGGAAGGAGCGCCGCCAGCGCGCGCCGCGGGTCGTCGACCCACACCACGGCCGGGCCGGCGGCGAGCGGCGCCTCGGAGCCGCGGGCCACCAGCAGGGCGGCGGCCCGGGTCGCCGCAATGTACGGGAAGTAGCGGGCCTCGGCAACGAACGAGAGGTCGTCCGGACCGGCCTCGTCGAGCGGCTTGACCCCGCGCACCACGCGGTCGCGATCGCCCTCCACCTCCCCCTGCGCGATGCGCGCCACCTCGGCCACCGTCAGCTCGGGCATCTCGGTCCCCGGTTCCCCTGTGCCTCCGTGAGAGCCCTGTCTTTTCCCCGTAAAATCGAAGGCGCCCGCGACGGGAGGGTCGCGGGCGCCTTCAGTTTAGCCCGGAGCCGCGCCGGGGCGCAAACTCCGTGTGCTTCCGCCGCTTACGGGCGCGGGGCCGCCGGCGGCGCCGCGGGAGCCGCGGCGCGCAGGCGCTGCAGCACGCGGTCGGTCAGGTCGAGCGCCGGGTCCACCGTCACGATGCCGCCCTGCGAGCTGTCCACGATCATGCTGAACGCAAACTCGCGGCGCAGCGCCTCGATGGCGGCGTTGATCTGGTTCATGATGGGCTGCACCAGCTGCTGCTGCCGCTGCTGCGCCTGCTCCTGGAGCTGCTGGCCGCGCGCCTGGTAGGCCGCGAACTGCTGCTGCAGCTCGGTCTGCCGCTGCTCGCGCGCCTGCGGGGTGAGCGTGGCCTGCTGCTGCTGGAAGGCGGTGTTGGCCGCGTTCAGCCGCTGCTCCATGCTGTCCAGCGGCGCGCGCATGCGGGTCATCTCGCTCTGCAGCGTCTGCTGCACCTGCTGCACCCCCGGGGCCTCGGCCAGCACCCGCTGCGAGTTCACGAACCCGATCTTGACCTGCGCGGCGGCCGGCGCCGCGCCCAGGAAGAGCGCGCCCAGCGCGCCCAGGACACCCGCGGACAGAATACGCTTCATGCGTGATCTCGCTTTCGGAAGGAGGTTGAGGTTCATCACCCGTGCGCCGGCGCTCTAGAAGCCGGTGCCCAGCTTGAAGTGGATCTCCCACCCGGGAACCGGGCGGTCGAACCCGTACGCCGCGTCGACGCCGATGGCGCCCAGGAAGGGCGTGATGATGGTGCCGCCCACGCCGGCGCCGCGGTAGAGCCGCGTGGGGTTGAACTCGCTCACGTCGTCGAAGACGTTCCCCGCGTCGCCGAACACGTGCAGCGAGAGCATGTCGTTCAGCCGCACCGCGTACTCGGCGCTGAGCGTCACGAAGGAGTCGCCCAGGCACTCGGTGAGCAGCCTGCTCTTGCACCCCGGGGTGTAGCCGCGGGGCCCCACGGTGAACTCGCCGTAGCCGCGCAGCGGCTCGCCCTGCTGCACGCCGCCCACGTAGAACCGCTCGAAGGGGAAGCGGCTCACGTCGCCGAACACCGTGCCCGCGCGCGCGCTCAGCCCCAGCGCGAAGCGGATCGGGCGCGGCCCGGTGCCGATCTGTCCCGCCGGCACCCACCACTCGGCGTCGGCCAGCAGCTTCTGGAAGTTCCCGTTGCCGCCCAGCGGCCCGCCCGTCTGCGCCACGCTGACCGACTGCCGCGTCCCCTGGGTGGGGAAGAGCGGGTGGTTCTTGGTGTCGCGCACCAGCGAGAGCGAGAGCTGGCTGGCGGTGGCCGGCCGCTGGCAGAAGACGTTGTTGGTCTGCCCCAGGCAGGGGTCCTCGAAGGCCGTGTAGGTGGTCTTCGAGAGCGTGTATCCCAGGAACACCCGGGTGCGCGGCGCCCCCGGGAGCGGGAAGCCGAACGAGGTGCTGGCGCCCGTGCGCAGCCGCCGCCCGTTGTTGGTGGTGATGAAGCGGTCGCCGGTACGGAAGACCGAGAAGCTCCCCGAGGTGCGCGAGCCGCCCAGCGAGGGGTCGCTGTAGCTCGCCTCGATGGTGCTGCGCCCGTAGCCGTACTCCAGCCGCAGCGACGCGTTCTTCCCCTGCCCGAAGAGGTTGGGCTGCTGGTACCCCAGGAACCCCGACACGCCGCCGCCGCGTCCCGCGTAGCCGCCGCCGATCACCGTGCCGAAGTTGATGTTCCCCGTCTGCTTCTCCTTCACGTGGAAGGTGATGTCCACCGTCCCCGAGTCCGGGTCGGGGTGGATGTCGGGGGTGGGCATGGGCGTCTCGAAGAAGCCCAGGCCGGAAAGCGCCTGGAAGCTCTGGATCAGCCGCTGCTCGTCGTACACGTCGCCCGGGAGCAGCCAGAGGCGGTCGCGCAGCACCTGCTCGTGCGTGGTCGAGTTCCCCTCGAAGGCGATGTGGCGCACGTAGAAGGGCTGGCGCTCGCTCACCGCGATGGTGGCGTTCACCCGCGGCGGCTTCCCCGGCTCGTTCGGCAGGCGATCCACGTCGGGGACCACCTGCGCGTACAGGTACCCCTGGTTGCGGTAGAGCTGCTGGATCTGCCGCGCCGCGTCTTCCAGCGCCCCCCGGTCGAACACCTCGCCCGCCATGCGCTGGCTGGTGCCGCCCACGGGAAGGCCCAGGATGGAGCGGTGCTGCTCCAGGAAGATCTTCTCCAGCTCCTCGTGCGGGAAGTGGCTGGCCCCCTGGATGATGAACTCGCCCAGGCGGTACTGCGGCCCCTCGCGCACGTCCACCACCAGCCGCGCGCCGCCGGTGGCCGGGTCCACCACCAGGGTGTCGCCCAGCACCTGGAAGTCGATGTAGCCGCGGTTGGCGTAGAAGCCGGGAAGGCTCTCGCGCAGGTCGGCCTCGAAGGCCTCGCGGTCGAAGCGGCCGGAGCGGAACCACCAGAAGCCCTCGGGCTTGGTCTTCATGGCGCCGGTCAGCTCGTCGTCGCCGAAGGCCTGGTTCCCCTGGAAGTCCACCTGCGCCAGGGTGAGCCGGCTCCCCTCGCGCACGTTGAACACCAGCCGGTACCCCTCGGCCGGGGTGCGCTGGGCCACCAGCGAGGTGTCGATGGAGAGGAGCTGGATCCCCTTCTTCGCCAGCCCGTCGCGCACCAGCCGCTCGGCGTCCATCACCCGCTGCGGGTTGAGCGGCGCCCCCTCGCGCAGCCCGGCGGAGTCGCGGATGGCGTTGCCGCCCAGGCTCTTCAGCCCCCGGAACTCGACCGCCCCGATCCAGGGGCGCTCGGCGACCTGGATGGTGACGACCCCGTGGCCGGCCGTGGTCTCGCGCACCAGCACGTCGGCGCGGGCGTAGGCCTGGCTGGCCATCAGCCGGCGGATGGCCGCCTGCACCTGCACCGGGGTCAGGGTGGCGCGCGGCTGGATCCCCGCGGTGGAGCGCACCGCGCTCGCCGCGATGCGGGCGTTGCCGGTGACGTTCACCGAGTCCACCACGATCCCCGCCGGCGCCTGGGGCGCGGGCGGGGGGGTGGTGCCGGTGACCTGGGAGTGCGCGGCGCGGGGGGCCAGGGCGCCGAGGGCGAGGGCGAGGAGGGCCGCCGGGGCGGCCCGCCTTCCGTTCAGCTTGGGGAGCACAGCTCGTCTAGGTGGTCGTGGTCGTGGATTCCTTCGAGAGCACCCGGAAGGCGAGCGACTGCCTGTCCTCGCCGATGGTGACCTCGACCTCGTCGCCGGGCGCGTACTCGGCCAGCAGGATCTTCTCGCTGAGCGGGTCCTCCAGGTAGCGCTGGATGGCCCGGCGGATCGGACGCGCGCCGAACTTCTCGTCGTACCCGTTCTCGATCAGGAAGTCGATCGCCTCGGGAGCCAGCTTGAGGCGGATCTCCTCCTCGGCCAGCCGCTTCTCCACGTCCTGCAGCAGGTTGTGGATGATCTCCCCGATCTGCTCGCGGGTGAGCGGGTGGAAGATGATCGAGTCGTCCAGCCGGTTCAGGAACTCCGGGTTGAACGCGCGCTCGATCTCCTCCTTCACCTTCTCCTCCATCCGGTCGAACTCGCTCTTGCTGTCGGGGGTGTGGAAGCCGAGCCCCTTCCCCTTGCCGATGTCGCGCGCGCCCAGGTTGGAGGTCATGATGATGACCGTGTTCTTGAAGTCGATCACCCGCCCGTAGTTGTCGGTGAGGTGGCCCTCGTCGAGCACCTGCAGGAGGATGTTGAACACGTCGGGGTGCGCCTTCTCGATCTCGTCGAGCAGCACCACGCTGTAGGGCTTGCGGCGCACCGCCTTGGTGAGCGTGCCGCTGTCCTCGTAGCCGACGTACCCCGGAGGGGCGCCGATGAGCCGCGAGACCGAGAACTTCTCCATGTACTCGCTCATGTCCACGCGGATGAGCGCGTTGCGGTCGGCGAAGAGGAACTCGGCCAGCGCGCGCGCCAGCTCCGTCTTCCCCACCCCCGTGGGCCCGGCGAAGATGAACGAGCCGATGGGGCGGCGCGGGTCCTTGAGCCCCGCGCGCGAGCGGCGGATGGCCTTGCTGATGGCGCCGATGGCCCGGTCCTGCCCCACCACGCGCTTGTGCAGCTCGCCCTCCATGTTCACCAGGCGCGCGGTCTCGGCCTGCTTGAGCCGCGTCACCGGGATCCCCGTCCAGCGGCTCACGATGAAGGCGATGTCTTCCTCGCCCAGCTCGGGGCGGTTGGTGCGGCGCTCCTCCTCCCAGGCGCGCTCGCGCTCCTGGATGCGGCGCTGCAGCTCGCGCTCGTGGTCGCGCAGCTCCGCCGCGCGCTCGAAGTCCTGGTCGCGGATCGCCTCGTCCTTCTTCTGGCCGACCTTCTCCATCTCCTGCTTGAGGTCGTTCACGTCGGCCGGCGGCACCTGCGTGGCCAGCCGCGCGCGCGCGCCCGCCTCGTCGATCACGTCGATCGCCTTGTCGGGGAGGAAGCGGTCGGTGATGTAGCGCTCGCTGAGCTTCACCGCCTGCTCGATCACCTGGTCGGGGATCTTCACCCGGTGGTGGTCCTCGTAGTGGGTCCTGAGCCCCTTCACGATCTCGATCGCCTCGTCGATCGAGGGCGGGTCGACCGCGACCGTCTGGAAGCGCCGCTCCAGCGCGCCGTCCTTCTCGATGTACTTGCGGTACTCGTTGAGCGTCGACGCGCCCACGCACTGCAGCTCGCCGCGGGCGAGCGCGGGCTTGAGCATGTTGGAGGCGTCGATCGCCCCCTCGGCCGCGCCGGCGCCCACCAGGGTGTGCAGCTCGTCGATGAAGAGGATGATCGCCTTGTTCTGGCTGATCTCGTTCATCACCGCCTTGAGCCGCTCCTCGAACTGCCCGCGGTACTTGGTCCCCGCGATCACGGCCGCCATGTCGAGCGCCAGCACGCGGTGGTCGCGGAGAGACTCGGGGCACTTGTTCTCGGCGATGATCTGGGCCAGCCCCTCGACGATGGCGGTCTTGCCCACGCCGGGCTCGCCGATCAGCACCGGGTTGTTCTTCTTGCGCCGCGAGAGGATCTCCATCACCCGCTCGATCTCCTCGGCGCGGCCGATGGTGGGGTCGAGCTCGCCCTGCCGCGCGAGCTCGGTCAGGTCGCGGCAGAAGTGGTCGAGCGCGGGGGTCTTGCTCTTCTTCTCGCCCTTGGGCGCGGCCGAGCTGGAGGCGCCGATGGCGGAGGAGGAGGTCTGCGGCGCCGCGCTGGGCTCGCTCCCCAGCAGCTTGAGCGTCTCGCGGCGGGCGTCCTCGAGGCTGACGCCCAGCTGCCCCAGCACCTCGGCGGCGATCCCCTTCTCCTCGCGCAGGAGGCCGAGCAGCAGGTGCTCGGTGCCCACGTAGGAGTGGTTCAGCTCGCGCGCCTCGGCCATGGCGAACTCGAGCACCTTCTTGGCGCGGGAGGTGTAGGGGAGCTCGCCCAGGGCGATGGTGGCCTTCCCGCGGCGCACGCTCTCCTCCACCTTCTCCTGCACCTGCTCCAGGTCCACGGCCAGGTTGTTCAGCACCGCGGCCGCGACCCCCTCGCCCTCGCGGATCAGCCCCAGGAGGATGTGCTCGGTGCCGACGTAGTCGTGCTGCAGGCGGATGGCCTCCTCGCGGGCCATCGCCAGGACCTTCCGGACCCGGTCTGTGAAGTTGTAGTTCATCGTTCAACCGTGTGGATGGCGCGCGCCGTCGGCTCTGCCGTTGTGGCTGCCGGAAGGGAGTCTTCGCCCCAGCTATGCATCGGACATGCCCGGAAACTGGCAGGCTCGTCCGTGCCGCGAAACGGTTGGCGCGCGCGCACGCCGAGGGGCGTGCTGCTGGCCGCTTTAGACCCCGTGAGGTGCCCACGGTTCCCTACCGCGGCGCCCGTTCACGCCCTTCTGCCGCGGCTGCTCGCCGCCCGCTGCTGCGCTGGTACCGCCCCATCACCCTGGCGCATGAGCTTGATGCTGGTCCACACGCCGGTGGCGACCGCAGCGACCGTCGGCGCAGTCAGCGCCGGAGGATGGAGCAGCAGGGCGACCGACAGGAGGATCAAGGCGTGCTGCGGGCCGAGCTCGTGCAGAACCTTGAGGAAGAACACCATCCAGCGCGAGAGCTCGGGCTCCGACGGGGTGCAAGCCGGACGCGAAGCGCCACGGCGACCCACGGTGCCGGAAGCCGCAGAGCTGGAGCAACGCTGCCGGGAAGGACCCACCCCGGCATGGTTTCGATCGGCCATCGCCCTCAACACTCGCTTCGCGTAGTTGTAGCTCATCGGTCGCTGGACCTCCGTGCTCGCATGTCGTGATGGCGCTGCCTGAACCGCGTAGCCCCCTGTGCAACGGTGGGACCACCTCCGGAACGAGCTGCCCGCTCCGGTGCGCGTAAGTCGCTGCAGGCAAAGCGCTTAAGCAGCGCGTCGCCCGCCGCCGCAGGAAATGCAGGTACAGCAGAAGGACATCTCGCGCATCAGCACCCGGAAGCCGTTTCGACAGGCTCCGCCGCGAGGGCGCCCCGGACGTAGGCGGCACGCCGGACATCCGGGTCCTGCTCGTTTCCGTCGTTTACGAGCTCTAGGTGGGCGGCCTGCGCGAAGATCATGATCCGGTTAAGCGTGTATACCCGGACACCGCGAATCAAGTCCAGCCCCACGCCCAGCCGCACGCCGGAGAGGAGGTTCATCACCTCTTCGAAGCTGGTGCTGCGGGCGTGGCGCAGCAGCCCGTAGGCGCGCCACACCTTGTCCTCGATCACGGTGCGCGCGTCGCGCAGGAGCACGGCGCGCGCCTGGGTCTCGTAGTGCACCACCTGCTGCACGATGCGCTGCAGGTGGTCGATCAGGTCTTCCTCGCTCTTCCCCAGCGTGGTCTGGTTGGAGATCTGGAAGAAGTTCCCCACCACCTCGCTCCCCTCGCCGTAGAGCCCGCGGAAGGTGAGCCCCACCTGCGCGATCCCCTGCAGCACCTTGTTGATCTCCTGCGTGAGCACCAGCCCGGGGAGGTGCATCAGCACGGAGGCCCTGAGCCCCGTCCCGACGTTGGTGGGGCAGCTGGTCAGGTAGCCGAACTCGCTGTGGTAGGCGAAGGGGAGCCGCGCGCCGAGCTCGTCGTCGAGCCGCTCGGTGGCCCGCCAGGCGTCGCGCAGCCGGAAGCCGCCCAGCAGCGACTGCAGGCGCAGGTGGTCTTCCTCGTTCACCATCACGCTCACCGGCGCGCCGGGCGCCAGCAGCAGCGCGGCGTCGGAGTGCGGGGGCGCGCCCTCGGAGCCGATCAGCTCGCGGCTCACCAGATGGCGCTCCAGCAGGAGCTGGCGCCCCGCGGGGCGGAGCTGGGGCACGACGAGGGTGGCCGCCCCGGAGAGCGCCTCGGTCTCGTGCGCGGCGCCCACGGTCAGGCGCAGCACCTCGGCGCGGTCGGCGGCGTCGGCGCGCTGGCCGAAGCGGAACCCCTTGAGGTTGCGCGCCAGCCGGATGCGGGTGGAGAGCACCACGTCGGCGTTGGGCCCGTCGGACTCGAGCCACCCCAGCCCCGCCTCGGGGTCGCCGGGAATCAGCGATTCAGACATCGAAAGAAAGTGCCAAGTGCCTAGTCCCCTAGTGCCAAGTGCTGAGTGCTAAAGTGCTGTTGTAGTTCTCTCTGGTCCCTCTGCGTCTCTGCGTGAGACGAATTGCTGAGCAGAGGAAGAACGACAGCCTCCCCGACCTTCATCTTGACGTCGGACCCGCTAACAGCGTCATCGGGTGATCTCCGCCTCCGACTCCGCGTCAACCCCGACCCTCACCGCTTCCGACGCACCACGGACGCGATTACCGCGATATACCCTCAGGTTACGCCGTTCCTGATGACGCAGTTGCCAGGCTCTCCTCCGCGAATGACAGCGTGCCGGCGAAGAGCATCTCTCAAAAAAATTTCGAAGGGCTGCAGTGCATCCCGACACTCCAGCGCCTGCCCGCCACCCCGTCGCCACCGCGAGATGCATCCGAACCGTCACAGCACTTAGCACTTCAGTTCCTAGGCACTAGGCACTAGGCACTAGGCACTAGGCACTTCCGTTCAAACCTGGGTCTCCAGACGCCGGATCTGGTCGCGGAGCGCGGCGGCGCGTTCGAAGTCCTCCTCGTCGACGGCGCGCTGCAGCGAGCGGCGGAGCGAGGTCACCCGCGCGCTCCGGTCCACCGCCGTGGGGTCGGCGGGGAGGTAGACCTTGCCGACGTGCTGCGTGCCGCCGTGCAGCTTGCGCAGCAGCCCCTTGAGCGACGGCTCGAACACCGCCCAGCAGCGGGCGCACCCCAGCCGGCCGGTGCGCTTGAAATCCGCCAGGGTGAGGCCGCAGGCGGGGCAGGTGCCCGCCGTGGTCACCGTCTCGCCCGCGATCGCCTTCCCCATCTGCGCCAGAAAGTCGGCCAGCGGCGCGGTGGCGCCGGCGCCCGGGTCCAGGCCGAGCGCCGCCGCGCACCCCTCGCACAGGTGGCGGGTGGTGGTCTCGTTGTTCTGGATCTGCGTGAAGTGGATCGCCGCCTCGGCGTTGCCGCAGCGATCGCAGGGTGTGCCCATTGCGTCCATGCCCCTTCTATTCCGGCAGTCCCGCGCCGTCCGCGTGCTCGGCGGGCACCAGCTGCCCGGCGTGCAGCCGCAGCACCCGCCCCGCCCGCGCGGCCAGCGCCAAGTCGTGCGTCACCAGCACCAGCGCCGCCCCCTCTTCGCGGCAGACGCGGAAGAACTCGTCGTGCAGCCCCTCGGCCGTCTCGGGGTCCAGGTTCCCCGAGGGCTCGTCGGCCAGCAGCACCAGCGGCCGGTTGGCCAGCGCCCGCGCCACCGCCACCCGCTGCTGCTCGCCGCCGGAGAGCTGCGCCGGCTTGTGCGTCGCCCGCCCCTCCAGCCCCATCGATGCCAGCAGCTCGCGGGCTCGGTCCTGCGCCTCGCGCGGGGCGGCGCCGCGGATGAGCTGCGGCATCATCACGTTCTCCAGCGCCGTGAACTCGCGCAGCAGGTGGTGGAACTGGAAGACGAAGCCGATCATGGTGCTTCGTACCCTGCCGAGCTCCTCCTCGTTCAGCCGGCGCAGCGCCTGCCCGCCCACGTACACCTCGCCCGCGTTCGGCTCGTCCAGCCCGCCGAGCACCTGCAGCAGCGTCGATTTCCCCGAACCGCTGCGGCCGATCACCGACACCGAGTCGCCGCGGGCGATCTCCAGGTCCACCCCGTCGAGCACGGTGAGCACGCGCCCGTCGCCGCCCACGTAGTGCTTGCGCACGCCGCGCGCCGAGAGCGCCGACAGCGACGGGTCGCCGGCCGGCGTCTCCGGCGCGGGGGCCCAGCGCGCGGGCGAGGGAGCCGCGACGGCGCCGGCCGCGACGGCTTCCTCGGCCCGGTCCAGCGCGGGCTGCTCGGGGAGCGGGCTACTCATGGCGGATCGCCTCCACCGGGGTGAGCCGCGCCGCCTGCCGCGCCGGGTAGATGGTGGCCACGAAGGAGATCAGCACGGTGGCCACCAGGATGGTCGCCACGTCGAACGGGTCGCTGCGCACCGGGAGGTGGCTCACGAAGTAGATGTCGCCCGGGATCTTGATCAGCTCGTAGCGGTCGATCAGGAAGTTGAGGATCAGCCCGCCCGCGCCGCCGATGATCGACCCCACGATCCCGATCACCAGCCCCTGCATCATGAAGATGCGCAGCACCCGCCGCGAGCCCAGCCCCATCGACTTGAGGATGCCGATCTCGCGCGTCTTGTCGGTCACCACCATCACCAGGGTGGAGACGATGTTGAAGCACGCCACCAGCACGATCAGCAGGAGGATGAGCTCCATCGCCAGCTTCTCCAGCTTGAGCGCGGAGAAGAGCGCGGCGTTCATCGTCTTCCAGTCGTCGGTGCGGAAGGGGATCCCCAGCCGGTCGACGATGCGGCGCGCCACCCGGGTGGCCTGCAGCGGGTCGGGGACGCGCACCTCGATCCCGCTCACCGCCTCCCCCATCCCCGTGAGCTCCTGCGCCGCGGGGATGGTGGTGTACATGAACTTGTTGTCGTACTCGTACATCCCGGTGCGGAAGGTCCCCGTCACCTCGAACTGCCGCATGGTGGGCATCAGCCCGCCCACGGGCGAGACCTTGGCGTTCTGGAACGAGATCACCACCAGCGTGTCGCCGGGGAGCACGCTCGCGCGCGTGGCCAGCGACTCGCCCACCACCAGCGGCGGCAGCCCGGAGCGGGTGCGCGGCGGGAGCATGTCGTGCGAGCGCAGCGTGGCGGCGATGTCGGTGACCGGCGTCCCCGCCCGGTAGGGGTCGATGCCGCGCAGGAAGGCGCCCTCGGAGTAGTTGGCGCGGTTGGTGATCCCCACCTCGGTGTGGATGAAGGGCGCCGCGGCGCGCACCCCGGGCACCTGCCGCACCTTCTGCAGCGTCGGCTCCCACCCGTCCATGCGCATCGACTCGCCGTAGGTCATCACCCAGATGTGCGGGTTGACGCCCAGGATCTTGTCGCGCAGGTCCCGCTGCAGCCCCGTCATCACCGCCGTGACGGTGATCAGCGCCATCACCCCCACCGAGACGCCGCCGATGGCGATCAGGGTGATGAGCGAGAGGAAGCGCGTCCCCCGCCGCGACGACAGGTAGCGCCGGCTGATGAACCATTCCAGGCTCACCGGCGCACCTCCGGCATGAACGAGGGAGGGGACAGGGGACAGGGGACAGGGGACAGCAAGCAGGAAGCGGTGCGCATGGCAGGCTGTAACCTGTTCCGCCCGCTTCGTTCCCGAACACCAGGGGACAGGGGACAGGGAACAGGGGACAGCAGGCGGAACTCACGCGTCGCCCGGGCCCGGGCGACGCGATGCCGGCGAAGGTCGCGCACCGCCGCCGGGGACCGCCGGAAGGCTGCTGGCTGTCCCCAGTCCCCTGTAACCTGTCC
>JBJMPM010000083.1:0-9877 GCA_045803205.1 Longimicrobiaceae bacterium | reverse complement strand
CTCGATTGACTGCAATTCTCTCACAGAGGTCACAGAGGTCACAGAGGAAAAGCACCGCAGTTCCTCTGTGACCCTCTGTGAGAGCCATTGTTGTTCGAACCGTACCCATCATACCAAATCCTGGTGAAGTGTTGCCGCGGTGATTAAGCTGGAAGTCCGGTATCCCCCCGCTCATTCTTCGAAAAAGTGGAGGATGCGATGGGAGCCCGGCTGCAGTTGAAACCGCACCTGACAGAGGACGAGCTCCGAGGCTACTACCTCACGAGCACCGACGTGGTGGAGCAGACGCGATGGCAGGCGATCCTCCTGCTCGCCGAAGGGGTGCCCAGTGAGGAGGTCGCCCGGATCACGGGCTACTGCACGCCGTGGGTGCGAGCGCTCGCCAGGCGCTACAACCAGGAAGGCCCCGCAGCGATGCGGGATGGGCGGCACGACAACCCTGGTGCCGCCGGACTGCTGGATGCGCCGCTGCGCGAAGCGCTCGCCACGGCCGTGGGGAAGAGCCCGGATGGAGGCGGCCTCTGGAGCGGGCCCAAGGTGGCTGCCTGGATGGAGCAGCGGCTGGGGCGCAAGGTCCACCCGCAACGGGGGTGGGAGTATCTGCGGCGCGTGGACATGACTGCGCAACGGCCCCGGCCGAAGCACCCGGGTGGCGACCCTGCAGCCCAGGAGAGCTTTCAAGCAGGAGCTGCCGGTCCGCTTCCATGAGGCGCGGCAGCAAGATCCCACCGTGTTGGTGGAGTTGTGGACGATGGACGAGCACCGGGTGGGGCTGATCCCCATCCTGCGGGTGATCTGGGCCAAGCGCGGGCAGCGGCCGGTCGTGGTCGCTCGTCCGCGTTACGAGTGGCTCTACCTCGCCGGCTTCGTGCATCCGGAGAGCGGCAGGACCTCCTGGTGGATCCTGCCGACGATCAACGCGCAGGTCTTCTCCGCAGTGCTGCAGGCGTTTGCGGAGGAGCAGCAGGTCGGACCCAGGAAACGTATCCTCCTGGTGCTGGATGGAGCGGGGTGGCACACGGGTGCGGAGGTGCAGTGCCCTGAAAGGATCGAGCTGGTTCCCCTGCCACCCTACTCCCCCGAGCTGCAGCCTGCCGAGCACCTCTGGGAACTCTGCGATGAGCCGCTGGCCAACAAGAACTTCAAGTCACTCGCGGAGCTGACGAGCACCCTTGGAGAGCGTTGCTGTCAACTGAGCGAGCAAACACAAACCATCCGAAGCACCACGCTCTTCCATTGGTGGCCCACGACACAGGATGCAGTAAGTGTTTAGCCGGATTTGGTATGAGACGATCATTTCCGAACCTTGCGCCCGCCGTGGTGGTGGGGTTACAGATAACACCATACCACTCCGGGGTGCCGCCGCCTCTCGCACGACCAGCCGGAACGGATGATGGACCGCGAGTGGAACGACGGGCAGCCGATCTACCGGCAGCTTCGCGACCTGATGGTGGCGATGATCCTCGACGGGGTGCTCGACGAGGGCGACCCGCTGCCGTCGGTGCGCCACGTCGCCGCCGAGTACCGCGTCAACCACCTCACGGTGCTCAAGGGCTACCAGCAACTGGTCGACGAACAGCTGGTGGAGACCCGGCGCGGGCGCGGGATGTTCGTGCGGCCGGGGGCGCGCGCGCTGCTGCTGGAGGCGGAGCGCCAGCGCTTCCTGGAGGAGCAGTGGCCGCGGATCCACGCCACCATCCGGCGGCTCGGCATCACCCCCGAAGAGCTGCTGGAGGCCGCCGCGGCCCGGGCGGGCTCCGGCACCGCGGACGAGGAGCGCTGAAGCGATGGCATGCATCGAAGCCCGCGGCCTGCGCAAGGCGTACGGCGCCACCGTCGCGCTCGACGGCATCGACCTGCGCGTGGACGAGGGGCGCATCCTGGGGATCATGGGGCCCAACGGCGCGGGGAAGACGACCGCGCTGAACGCCATCCTGGGCCTCGTCCCCTACCAGGGCGAGCTGCGCGTGCTGGGGCGCGACCCGTGGCGCGAGCGCGACCGGCTGATGCGGGACGTCGCCTTCATCTCCGACGTGGCCGTGCTGCCGCGCTGGATGCGGGTGTCGCAGGCGCTCGACTACGTGGCCGGCGTGCACCCGCGCTTCGACCGCGCCAAGTCGGAGGAGTTCCTCGCGCGCACCGGCATCGGGCACGCCAGCCGGGTGCGGGAGCTCTCGAAGGGGATGGTGGTGCAGCTCCACCTGGCGCTGGTGATGGCGATCGACGCGCGGCTGCTGGTGCTCGACGAGCCGACGCTCGGCCTGGACCTCCTCTACCGCAAGCAGTTCTACGACGCGCTGCTGAACGACTACTTCGACCGCAGCCGCACCATCGTGGTGGCCACGCACCAGGTGGAGGAGATCCAGGACGTGCTCACCGACCTGATGTTCATCGACCGGGGGCGGATCGTGCTGGAGTGCAGCATGGAGGAGTACGAGTCGCGCTGGCTGGAGGTGATGGTGCGCCCCGGCGAGGCCGAGGCGGCGCGCGCGCTCGGGCCGGTGCACGAGCGGCAGTCGCTGGGCCGCAGCATCCTCCTCTTCGACGGGGCGGACCGCCGCGAGGTGGCCGCGCTGGGCGACGTGCGCACTCCCGGCATCGGCGACCTGTTCGTGGCGGTGGTGGGCGACGGCGCCGGCCAGGCGCGCGGAGCGGCGCGATGAGCCCCGCACCGGCCACCCTCCCCGAGGCGGCGGAGGCGCGCGAGGCCGCGCCCGCCGCACCGCGTCCGACGCGGCCGCTGTACTGGTCGGTGCGGCGCGAGCTCTGGGAGAACCGCTCCATCCACCTCGCCCCGCTGGGCGTGGCCGCCTTCACGGTGGCCGCGCTGGTCACCCACGGCGTCACCATGCCGAGCCACATGCCCGGCGTCCTGGCGAACGACCCGGCGAACCCGGGCTCGGCGCTGGTGACGTACCGGGTGGCGGCCATGCTGATGCTCGCCACCCTGTTCGTGACCGCGGCCTTCTACTGCACGGACGCGCTCAGCGGCGAGCGCCGCGACCGCAGCATCCTCTTCTGGAAGTCGCTCCCCGTCTCCGACCGCACCACCGTGCTGGCGAAGGCGATCGTCCCGCTGGCGGTGCTGCCGATGGTCACCTTCGCCGCCATCGTGGCGATCCACCTCGCGCTGCTGCTGCTGAGCGCCGTCGCCCTGCTGGCGCAGGGGTTCGGCGTCGCCCCGCTCTGGCGCGCGCTGCACCTGTTCCAGACGTGGGGGACGCTGCTGTACGCGCTGGCGGCCATGGCGCTCTGGCACGCGCCGATCTACGGCTTCCTGCTGCTGGTGTCCGGGTGGGCGAGGCGCACGGCCGGGCTGTGGGCGGTGCTGCCGCTGCTCGCCCTGGGGGTGATCGAGAAGCTCACGATGGACACCACGCGGGTCGCGGCGCTGGTGGCGCACGCCCTGATCGGCTGGTACGGCGCGGCGTTCGCCCCGGCCGCGCGCGAGCACATCCCCTTCGAACCATCCACCGCGCTCACGCCGGGACGGTTCCTCATGACGCCGTGGCTCTGGATCGGGCTCGGGCTCGCCGTGGTGTTCGTCGCCGCGGCGGTGCGCCTGCGCCGGTACCGGGCGCCGGGCTGACGCAACGACGCTCATACCAGATCCCGCAAAAGAATCCTCTCACGGAGGTCACAGAGGTCACAGGGGAACGGCGCTGTTCCTCCGTGACCTCTGTGACCTCTGTGAGAGACCAAGCTGAATTTCCCTCACACTCCGATTGCGGATTGGGTATCACGCAGTGACCGCGAAGCCGCGGAGAGAGATCTCCGCGGTTTCGCGTTTCTGCGCGCTGAAACAAAAAACGATTGCGTTTCGTTATACTGGTATACTAGAGTATATTAGTAAATCACTCTAGTGCCTTCCATACCCCTCCAGCCTGGAGAAGTGACTCATGCGTCGAGGATACCTGCGACTGGCCGCCGTCGCGGCGCTGGCCATCGCGCGGCCCGCCTACGCCGACCCGGTGTGCGACTGGTGGGAGTTCGCCAACAAGCTGTACGGCCCGGTGCAGGGAACCCCCGGGCACCCGCCCGACCAGGACCGCGCCGTCACGCGCGCGTCCCTCGCCATGTTCGAGGCGCTGAACGCGATCGACCGGCGCTACGAGAGCTACCTGAGCTTCCCGGCGGGCGACCCCACCGCCTCGCAGGACGCCGCCGCGGCCACCGCCGCCTACCGGGTGCTCCTCGCGTCGTTCCCGCAGCAGAAGCCGTCGCTCGACGAGAACTACGCCATCGCCATGGACGCGATCGCCGACGGTGCGGCGAAGGAGGCGGGGCGGGCGATCGGCGAGCGCGCGGCCGCGGCGGCGATGACGGTGGGCGGGATCGATTCCACCATCGTCCAGGTGCCGTACCGCCCCCGCACCACGCCGGGCGAGTGGATCTCGACGCCGCTGCCGGAGATCCAGCCGTACATGAGCGCCTTCCACCCGTGGGTGATCGGGAGCGCCAGCGCATTGCGGCCGCCCCCGCCGCCCGCGCTGGGCAGCCCCCGCTGGGCGCGCGACTACGAAGAGGTGCGGCGGCTGGGCGCCCGCGCCAGCACCGAGCGCACGCCGCACCAGACGATCATGGCGCGCTACCGCCAGGCCTTCGACGTCACCCCGTCGATGCGCGCGGCCGCCGGCACCCCGGGGCGCACGGCGGTGCAGAACGCGCGGATGTTCGCGCTCTACCAGATGGCCTTCGACGACGCCGCGCTGGCGATGATCGAAGCCAAGTTCCACTACAACTTCTGGCGGCCGGTCACCGCCATCCGCAACGGCGCGGGCGACGGCAACGACGCGACCGCGCCCGACCCCGCGTGGCTGCCGCTGCTCGGGACGCCGAACTTCCCGGAATACCCGTGCGGCCACTGCACCGTGGCCGCGGCGATCGCCGAGGTGATGAAGGCCGAGACCGGGCCGCACCCGGCAACCGGCGTCCGCGTCACCGCCATGGCCGTGGCGAACTCGATCGTCGCGGTGCTCCCCGGCTGGGACGAGTGGGCGCAGGAGGTGTCGGACTCGCGCACCTACGGCGGCGTGCACTACCGCTTCTCCAACGAGGCGGGCGCCGAGATCGGCCGCCGCGCCGCGCGGATGGTGCTGGAGAAGGTGGCGCGCCCGCTGCCGGCGCGGAGCGGGCGACGCTAGGCAAACAGCGCCTCACGCAGAGACGCGGAGACACGGAGGGAGAGAACGCTGATTTCTCTCTCTCCGTGCCTCCGCGTCTCTGCGTGAGAAAAAACCGATTTCCTTGCGCACGGAAGCCTCCCGCCACACCCTTGCACCTCCCTCGCTTCATCTCTCTCCATTCTACAATCCCACTTCCGGAACCATGGACAGCAACCAGCAGCTGCAGCTCACGGGTCAGGTCCTGTCGGGCGGCTCCCAGGCCGAGCCGCCGGTCCCGAGCATGCCCGTGTGCATCCCCATCGCCGGCGCGCACGTCTCCCTGCTCTACGCCACGGAGGGCATTCCGGCCGAGATCGGCCATACCCGCACGGACGAACAGGGGCGGTTCACCCTGTCGGTATCCCCTCCGCCGGCCGACGGCATCTTCTACGTGGCCGCCTGGACGGAGCCGGAATGGGTGCGGCTCGTCGCGGTGGTCGGACCGACCCTCGCGGGGCCGGTCACGGTGAACGAGCTCACCACCGTCGCCGCGGCCTACGCGTTCGCGCAGTTCACCGCGGCAAGCCAGATCAGCGGGCCGGCGGCGTCCCTGCGCGTGGCCGCGGGGATGTGCGCGAACCTGGCGTCGATCACGGGCGACCCCTCGAACGTGATGCTCGGCGCACCCAACGGCGACCAGACCAACTCGCTGCGCTCCCTGCGCAACCTGGCAAACCTGCTCGTTCCCGCGGTGCGCGGCTCCGGGGGCGACTGGCACGAGGTGCACGAGCTCGCCACGCCTCCCCGCGGCGACCCGCCGGCCGACACCTTCCAGGCGATGGTCAACATCGCGCGGCACCCCGGCTGGCACGTGGCGGGCATCTACCGGCAGTCGCAGTCGATGCAACTCTACTCGCCGGCGCTCGCCGTGCCCCCCGACGCCTGGACGCTGGCGGTGAAGGTGAACCGCACCGGCGACGACGGGACGCGGAAGTTCGGCGGGCCCGCGAACATCTCCTGGGACCGGCACGGCAACGCCTGGATCAGCAACAACGTGGTCCAGGGCGAGTCGGCGGGGTGCGACTTCGCGGTGGTGCTGAAGCCCGACGGGACGCCGGCCGACGGGGTGGACGGGCCGAAGTCGCCGGTGGTCGGCGGCGGCATGAACGGGCCGGGGTTCGGGGTCGTGGTGGACCGGAACGGGGACGCGTGGATCGGGAGCTACGGCTGGGGCCCCAAGGGGTCGTGGCCGGTAACGGGGGTCGTGTCGAAGTTCGACGGGAGCGGCAACAACATCGGCGGGGACGGCTACACCCAGGGGACGTCGCGCGTGCAGGGGATGGCGGTGGACCGGTGGAACAACCTCTGGATCGCGAGCTACGGGAACGACGAGGTGACGCCGCCGCCTCCCTACCTGAACACCGTGTCGGTGTACCTCGGCGGCGACCCCGGCAACTGCATCTCGTACCCGGATCCCGACGCGTCTCCGCCGCAGACGGCGCCGGGCATGTACACCTTCGGCGTCGCCGTGGACCAGACGGCCGAGGTGCCGACCGCCTGGGTGACCTACGGCGGCGGTCTGGGCTGGCCAAAGGCGAACCCCGCCCACGTGGCCCGGTTCGTCATCGAGAACGGCGCGCTGCGGTGCACGCTCGCCCTGCAGGTGGGCGCGTCCAGCAAGGCGATCGCGCTCGACCCGAAGGGGAACGCCTGGATCGCCTCGGGGGGCGACGACACCGTGTACATGGTGACCCCCGCCGGCCACGTCGCGGGGTTCACCGACCGCGGCGGCCTCAACAGCCCGTGGGGGCTGACCGTGGACGGGAACGGCGACGTCTGGGTGGGCAACTTCGGCCACCTGGGAATCCTCTACGACTACACCCACGCGGCCGTCTCGAAGCTCGCGGGCGCCGACTCTCCGTCCGGCCTCCCCGTGGGCGAGCCCATCTCGCCCGAGACGGGGTACACCCTGCCGACCGCCGGAGACCCGGTGACGCTCGCCGACGGATCGCCGCTGTACAAGGACGGCACCCCCTGCTACTCCCCGCTGATGCGAATGACCAGCGTGACCATCGACGCGGCCGGCAACCTCTGGGCGGTGAACAACTGGAAGCCGCGCTTCGCCACCGACTTCGAGCCCGGGTCGGGAAACCCCGGCGGCGACGGGATCGTGATCTTCGTGGGCGTTGCGAAGCCTCCGGCGTGACCGAGCCGCCGCGCCACCAGGGCGGTTGAAACCGCGGCACCGCGGCAACAACCACACGCAGTCCGCCTTCGCGGACTGCGGCCCCTGGTGCGGCCGTGAGCGGGCGGCACGCGATGGGATGCGGGGGTGGCCGCGGCTCCGTTTGTCGACGTCGCGGGTACGCAGGATTGCCGGACCGCACCGGGGCAGCCGCGAGCGAAGCGAGCCCTCGTCCCTCCCCCAGGCTGTTTTGGGGGAGGGACCGGCGCGAAGCGCCAGGGAGAGGGCCGCCGTAGAAGCCTCGGCCCACGCGGGTTCGGCCCCGGGAAGCAGACTCACCCCTCACCGAGCTCTCATGAGAACACATCGTTTCACCACGGTCCGCGTGCGTCGCCGCGTCTTCACGACGCTCCTCGCCCTCCGCCCCTCTCCCGTGCCGCTCGCGGCGGTGGCGGCCACCGTCGCCATGCTCGCCGGCAGCCGCGCGGCGAGCGGGCAGGGCCCCTTCCCGGGCGAGCGGTGGCCCACCACGACCCCGCAGGCGGTGGGGCTGAACCCGGCGGTGCTGGACAGCATCGACGCCGAGATCCGGTCGGGGCGCTACGGGGCGGTGGACCGCATCCTGGTGATCCGCCGCGGAAGGCTGGCGTTCGACCGGCGGTACGCGCACAACTACGACAGCATCTACGGCGACTCGGCCCGGCTCGCCACCACGCTGCGCAGCGGGGACCGCTCGGGGCCGTTCAACTACTTCCACGCCTGGTGGCATCCGTACTACCGCCGGGGCGACCTGCACACGCTGCAGTCGGTGACCAAGACCGTCACCTCCATCGTGATCGGCACCGCCGTCACCCGCGGCGAGTTCCCGTCGCTCGACACGCCGGTGCTCTCGTTCTTCAACCCCGACAGCGTGGCCAACGTGGACGAGCGCAAGCGGCGGATGACCATCCGCCACCTGCTCACCATGACCGCGGGGATCGACTGGGACGAGAGCCGGCCGTACGGCGACCCGGCCAACACGGCGATCGGGCTGGAGGCGAGCTACGACTGGATCAAGTACACCATCGACCGGCCGATGAGCGAGGAGCCGGGGACGCGCTTCAACTACAACAGCGGCGCCAGCGAGCTCCTGGCGCACGTCTTCTGGCGCGCCACGGGGATGGACGTGGAGGAGTACGCGGCGCGCCACCTCTTCGGGCCGCTCGGCATCCGCGACTGGTACTGGAAGCGCACGCCGGCGGGGCTCCCCGACACCGAGGGCGGGCTCTACCTGGCGTCGGAGGACCTGGCGCGGCTCTGGTACCTCTTCCTGCGCGGGGGCGAGTGGAACGGCCGGCAGGTGGTGAGCCGCGACTGGGTGCGCCAGTCGACGTCTCCCGCGGTGGCCGTGGGGAACCGGCCGGGGGGCGCGCACTACGGGCTGAAGTGGTGGCTCTACCCGAACCCCGCGGACACCACGCGGGTGATGTGGGCCGGCAACGGGTTCGGCGGCCAGTTCCCGGTCGCCATCCCGGAAGACGACCTGATCGTGGTGGTGAACCAGTGGAACATCCTCCCGGGGCGGCCGTCGATGCCCGTCGGACGGGTGATGAACCGCATCCTCACCTCGATGCGGCGGTGACCCGGCTCACTTCCCTGCTCGCGGCGGCGCTCCTCGCCGCCGGGAGCGCGGCGGCGCAGGACTCCGTTCCGCCGCACGAGACGTTCACCCTGCAGTCGGCGGCGCTGGGGGAGACGCGGCGCATCAACGTCTGGACGCCGCCGGGGTACGCGGCGGGCCGTGCGCGGTACGCCGTGCTCTACATGCCCGACGGCGGGGTGGAGGAAGACTTCCCGCACGTGGTGGCGGCGGTGGACGCGGCGGTCCGCGGCGGGGAGATGCGTCCGGTGATCGTGGCGGGGATCGAGAACACCGAACGCCGGCGCGACATGACCGGCCCCACCACCGTCCACCGCGACAGCACCATCGCCCCGCGCGTGGGCGGCTCGGCCGCGTTCCGCCGCTTCATCGCCGACGAGCTGATGCCAGAGGTGCGCCGCCGCTACCGCGTCTCGGACGAGCGCGCCATCATCGGCGAGTCGCTGGCCGGGCTGTTCATCGTCGAGACCTTCTTCCTCCAGCCGGAGCTGTTCGACACCTACATCGCGCTGAGCCCCAGCCTCTGGTGGAACGGCGGCGCGCTGGTGCGCGCCGCGCCCGGGTACCTGCGCGCCCGGCCCGGGCTGCGCGCCACCCTCTCTCTCGCGTCCGCGGGCGACGACATCCTCGAGCCCATCGACGCTTTCGCCGACGTCCTGCGCGCGAACGCGCCGCGCGGGGTGCGGTGGACGTACGAGCCGCGGCGTGACCTCACGCACGCCACCATCTACCGCGGGCTGGAAGGACGGGCGCTCCGCGAGGCGCTCCCGCCGCGGCGCTGACCGCGACGAACGCAACTGCACTGGCTCTCATACCGCCTCTTAAGATTGGTTGTGCAAAGAAAAGACGTCATCCTGAGGGAGCCGCCGCGCGGAATTCGCGTCGTCGAGAAAGCCTGGCGGCGACCGAAGGATCTATAACTTCGGCAGCGACACGGCCGGTCCTGTT
>JBJMPM010000056.1:0-26053 GCA_045803205.1 Longimicrobiaceae bacterium | reverse complement strand
CACGTGCGCGGTCAGCAGCTTCTCGTGCGCCGCCGTCCAGGGGATCTGCTGCAGCTCCACCCGCACCCCCGGGTGCTCGCGCTCGAAGTCGGCGACGAGCGCCTGCACCTTCTCCCCCTCCGCCCCCATCGCCCAGAAGCGCAGCGTCACCCGCCCGTCGCCGCGCCCGGGCGCGCAGGAGAGCGCCCCCGCGAGCGCGGCCAGGAGCACAACTGGGCGAAGCCAGGATTTCATGTCACTTCCGCGGATTGCCCGTGCATTCGACGTCTCGTCGCCGGCGGGGACACACACCAGAGCTGCGGCAGAGTCCGCGAAGGCGGACTTCGTGCCGTTCCAGCGGCGGGTTTCCAACCCGTCGGCCGTTTCCAACCCGTCGGCGTTTCCAACCCGTCGGCGGTTGCCAACCCGTCAACGCTTCCAACCCGTCGGCGTCTCCAACCCGTCGGACCCTGGAGCGTCCTCAATCCGCACGGGCTCCCTCGGTCGCCGCGTCCAGCCATCCGCCGGTGAACCCCGCCCGCTTCAGGCCGCTGACGACGTACGGGCTCTTCCGCATCAGCCGCCAGATCAGCCCGCTGCGGTGGTTCTCCGCCTGGAGGAGGATGGGCCCCTGGTCGATCCCCAGGTAGTCCACGTCGAACCACCCCACGCCGGGAACGATGCTCCCCGTCTGCACCCGCAGCGCGGGGTCGGTGAGAGTGGGATTGAAGGCGTCGACGAAGCCGTACTTCTGGAAGAGCCGGTCGCCGTAGCGCCGCCGCATCTCCCGCAGCGCGGGGATGGCGATCTCGGGAGCGAAGGGGATGGAGCCGCCGGCCGCGGTGGGCGCCAGCGTGCCGTCGTCGCGCACCTCGGTGAAGTCCGCCCCGCGCGCCGCGTAGGTCATGAAGTGCCGGGAGCGGCCGCCGATCACGTAGTCCGCGTCCACCGGCCCATCGCTGGCGGTGAGCCCCCAGACCTCGGCCGAGTAGCCCGCCCAGCCGCCGGGGTTCGCGGCGGCGTAGGCGCGCTGCGCCAGCGTCGCCCGGCGCGCGTTCTCGAAGTAGTCGATCCCCTTCGCCCGCATGTACGGATCGAGGATGCCGCGGAAGTCGATGAAGAGCTGCGAGTACTGGTGGCCGAAGAGCGGCGCGAAGCCCACGTGCTCCTGGCCGTAGTACGTCCCCCACTGGTAGGTCGATGTCCACGCGCTCCACGCCTCCGGCGCCACCGGGTGCGTGGGCGAGCCCAGGGCGAGCACGTACAGCAGCATCGCCTCGTTCATCCCCCGCCAGTCGTACGCCAGGAAGCCCTCCTCCGGCTTCCACCCCATGGAGACCAGCGGCGCGCGCACGGTCGCCCACTGCCAGTCCACGCGGAAGTAGATGGAGTCGGCCAGCGCGCGGATCTCCCGCTCCTCCGCGGCGCTCCCGTCGAAGTACTCGCGGCAGACCAGGATGCCGCCCAGCAGGAGCGCGGTGTCGATGGTGGAGAGCTCCACCCGCTCGAACCGCCGCCCCGTCTCCATGTCCAGGAAGTGGTAGAAGAACCCCTTGTGCCCCGTCACCCCCGCCGGCGCGGGCCCCTGCGGCGCCGTCCAGAAGAAGCGCAGCGTCGCCAGCGTCCGCGCGGCCGCCTGCGTCCGGGTGACGTATCCCCGTTCGACGCCGACCGGGTACCCCGCCAGCCCGAACCCGACCGCCGCCACGCTGCTGAACGACTTCGACGGCCAGCGGTCGGGGACCAGGTGCGTGCGCGGGTCCTCCAGCTCCCAGAAGAACCCGAAGGTGCGCTGCTGCAGCGTGTCGAGGAACGCCTCGTCCCTTGCCGGCGCCGGCCCCGTGGACGGAGCCGCGCACGCGCCGAGCAGCAGGACCAGCCAGGTGATTCTCCCACCCCTCATCGCTCATCCCCCGATCGCAGCAACGCGGAGAGAGCCTCTGCGTCTCTCCCTCCGCGCGTCTCTGCGTCTCTGCGTGAACCCGCCGTTGCCGGTTCAGAAGCCCGCGGTGATGCCCAGCTGGAAGCGGCGCGGGTTGCCCACGGTGCAGTTGGGCTTGCCCACGTTCGGGTTCCCCTCCGGCGGAATGAAGTCGTTGAAGCAGCCGAAGTTGTCGAAGTTGAAGAGGTTGAACACCTCTCCCACCACCCCGAAGCGCTGCCCGCGCGGAAGCCCGAAGTTCCTCTCCAGCCGCAGGTCCACCTCGCGGTAGGCGAAGGCGTCGGGGAAGATGAAGCTCTGCTGGTCGGGGTAGCCGCCCTCGAAGTCGATGTCGTTGGGCCCGAAGCCGCGGGTGGCGTTGATGATGGTGAACGAGCCCCCCGAGCCCAGGTTCACCAGCGTGCTCGCGCGGAAGTCGTACGGCAGCCCCACGATGGCCGTGGCCACGAGGGTGTGCCGCTGGTCGCCCGGGCTGGGGTAGCGCCCCGTGTCCTCGATGCGCGGGCGGTCCAGGCTGAACAGGTCGCGGCCGTTCTGGGTCGCCTTGGCCAGGGTGTAGGCGAAGGTCACGCCCCAGCGCGAGCGCTGCGTGTACGGGCGCTCGGCCCTCAGGTACAGCGCGTCGTACCAAGTGCGCTTCGCGTCGCTGGAGACGAACACCGCCGCGTACGGGCCCAGCGAGCGGCAGCAGCTCCCCGTCGCGGGGCTGGCGTCCGGGTTGGCGGGGTCCACGTTGCGGTTGCCGCGGATCCACGAGAGGAAGTTGTGCCCGCGCACCCCGGTGTAGGTGGCCGAGAGCAGCCAGCTCGCCAGGTTGTGGCGGATCCCCAGGCTCCACTGCTCCGAGTGCGGCGGCTTCGTCTCGTTGTCGAGCAGGAACACCTCGGGGGCGGGTGCGGTGCCGTTGGCGATGAGCTGGTCGAGCCCCGCCTTGCTCATGTAGCTGGGGTTCCACTGGATGGTGGGGAGCCCGTCGCGCGGCTGTCCGTTCGCCGAGAAGCGGAAGGTGCGCACCGCGTACTGCCGGCGGTACTTCTCGTCCAGGATGGAGTTGTAGAAGTTGCGGTCGTAGAAGATGCCGAACCCGCCGAACACCACCGTGCGCCGGTCGCCGCTCAGGTCGTAGGAGAGGCCCACGCGCGGCTGGATGGCGCCGTAGAACGGCTTGCGGTCGCTGCCGTCGGTGAAGTAGCGCGCCGGGATGTAGGGGCTCAGCGAGTCGCGCAGCGCCTGCGGCGTCACGTAGCTGTTGTTCAGCATGTCCGACTCGTAGTCCCAGCGCACCCCCAGGTTCGCGGTCAGCCGCGCCGTGGGGGCCCAGTCGTCCTGCAGGTAGAGCCCGATCTGGCGGTTGTTCGTGCTCAGGTCGGGGTTCCCCACCCCGTACTGCGCCTCCACCGGCACGTTCAGGTCGCCCGGGTTGAACTTGAAGATCGGGTTGCCGAAGAGCCGCTTCTGCACGTCGTAGCGCAGGAAGTCGACGTTGGCGCCCCCCTTGATCACGTGGTCGCCCAGGAAGCCCGAGGTGGTCCAGGTCAGGTCGTTGCGCAGCGAGAGGCGGCTCTGCGCGAACCGCTGCTCCGTGTCGGCCCCGCCGAAGCGCAGCACCCCGAAGATCTCCTGCCCCACCACGCCGGGGTTGAGCGGCGTGGGGTTCCAGCTGTAGTGCTGGTAGCTCGCCGACGCCTGGTTCAGCAGGCTGCCGCGGCTGAGCTGGTGGCGCGCCCCGAAGGTGTTCACCGCGTTCTTCAGGTGCGTGGCCGACTCGAAGGCCCGCTGGCTGCCGAAGTCGCGGTCCTCGGCCTCGTTGCGCAGGTTGGCCGTGAGCTCCAGCGTCTGCCCCTCGGTGGGCTGGTACGAGAGCTTGCCGAAGAACAGGTTGGAGCGGAACGGCTGGCCGAAGTTCCCCACGTACGAGCCGAGCTGGCTGGTGATCGCCGGGGTGGCGGCGCCGCCCAGCGAGACCCGCGACGCGCGGTCCTGGTAGTTCCCCTCGTAGGCGCCGAAGAAGTGCAGCCGGTCCCGGATGATGGGGCCGCCGGCGCTCGCCCCCACCTGCCAGCGCCGGTAGGCCGGCTTGGCCGCGCAGGGGAGGTTGTTCTCCCGCGCCTGGCTGCACGCGCGGTTGGCGAAGAAGTCCTGCTCCACGAACGAGTTCGGTTGCCCGTAGGCGAAGCCCGCGCCCTCCCAGCGGTTGCCGCCGCTGCGCGTCACCGCGGTGATGATCCCGCCCGAGGCCTTCTGGTACTCGGCCTTGTAGTTCTCGGTGATCACCCGGAACTCGGCGATCGCGTTCTGCGGGAAGGGGTTGCCGCGGCTGGCGTCCTGCCCCGCCACGCCCCCCTGCAGCACGTCGTTCTTGTAGCTCACCCCGTCGATGAACACGTTCACGTTCTCCGCCGGCTGCCCACCGCTGCGGAAGGTCTTTCGCTGCTCGTCGAGCGAGAGCTGCACGCCGTTGGCGAGCTGCGCGAAGTTCAGGAAGTTGCGGTCGCCCTGCGGCAGCGCCTCGATCTGCTGCCGCGTCACGTTGGTGGCCACCTCGGAGGTCTGCGTCTCCTCCACCCGCGTCCCCACCGCGGTGATCCCGGCGAGCTGCACCGTCTGCGTGCCGGTCCGCAGGTCCACGGTGAGCACCTGGCCCACCAGCACCTGCACCGTGCGCCCCGCCGTGGCGGTGCCGGTGCCCTCCACCGTCACCTGCCAGGTCCCCGGCGCCAGCCCGGCCAAGTTGTAGAAGCCGCCGGGCTGCACGGGCGCGCGCTGCACGAACCCCGTCTGGGTGTTGCGCGCCACCACCACCGCCGCCGCGGGCAGGGCGGCCCCGTCGCCGCTGCTCACCGTGCCGCGGATGCTCCCCGTGGGGTTCTGCGCGGCGGCCCCCGCGGCCGCCCCCAGGGCGAGTAGACAGGCCCCGATGCACGCCCGCGCGAGCGTGCCGATCCCGGCTGCGTTTCTCATCGTCCGCGTCTCCTGATGGGTGGATTCCCCGATCTGCCGCTGCTTCTCCACTCGACGAACAAGAAAGACGTCATCCCCAGGCCGGCCACGCCTCACCTCTCGATTCACCACAGCCGGCAGGCCGAGGGATCCATGGCCGGCGCTCGGAACCGAGCCTCCGAAGCGCTCCGCCGCCCGCATGCACCGCCATCCATCATCCCCCACTGCCACCGTCGTGCGATCCGCACGAGTCGCGGATCACCAGCGTGGTCGGCAGCGTCTGGTGGATGCGCGCGTGCCGGTTCTCCTCCTCCACCGCGCGGACGAGCTGCTCCATCGCCCGCGCCCCCAGGTCGCTGATCGACACGCGCACCGACGAGAGCGCCGGCGTCAGGTAGCGGGAGATGGGGATGTCGTCGAAGCCCGCCACCGCCATCTCGCGCGGAACGGCGGCGCCGGCCTCGCGCAGGGCGCTCATCGCCCCGATGGCGGTGGAGTCGTTGGCGGCGAAGAGGGCGGTGGGGCGCCGGTCCAGCGCGAGCAGCCGGCGCACCGCCCGGAACCCCGCCTCCTCGGTGAAGTCGCCCTCCACCTCGAGCGCCGCGTCCGCCGCGATGCCGGCGTCGGCGAGCGCCGCGCGGTAGCCGCGCAGCCGCTCCGCCGCGTCGTGGTTCGGCGCGGGCCCGCGCACCATGGCGATGCGCCGGTGCCCGTGCCCCGCCAGGTGCGCCACCATCGCCCGCGCCCCGCCGAAGTTGTCGACGCTCAGCGTGTCGTACTCGGCCGTGGCCTGCGCGGTGTTGAGCATCACCGCCGGAAGGCTCTCGGGGAGGTTGGCGGCGAGCACCGCCACGTCGATGTGCGGCGACATCACCACCAGCCCGTCGACGCGGCCGCGCATGGCCTGCAGCGCCGCCTCGATGTCGTTGCGGTTGTTGTGCGAGCTGGAGAGGAGGAGATGGAAGCGGGCGCGCTGGGCGGCCTGGTCGAGCCCGCGGATGACCTCGGAGAAGAACTCGCCGTAGAGGTCGGGGAGGAGCACGCCGAGCGTGCCCGTGCGGCGCATGCTGAGGGAGCGCGCCGCGCCGTTGGGAATGTAGCGCAGCTCCCCCGCGATGCGCCGGATGCGGTCGCGCGTCTCCCCCGCGACCGGGCCGCTCTCGTTCAGCACTCGCGACAC
Source organism: Longimicrobiaceae bacterium (assembly GCA_045803205.1). Lineage (GTDB taxonomy): Bacteria > Gemmatimonadota > Gemmatimonadetes > Longimicrobiales > Longimicrobiaceae > Longimicrobium. The sequence goes on along the minus strand of JBJMPM010000056.1, from coordinate 20,012 downwards.
CGTGGCCACCGACACCCCGGCCGCGCGCGCCACCTCCCGGATCGTCACGCGCATGTACGCGCCCCGAGATGGAGGGGAGTTGTAACCGTTTACAGTAACCGGTTCCAGAGTACGTCCGGCGAACGGCAGCGTCAAGGCCGTTCACCTGCCGCGCCGCTTCCTCTCTCCCCGAACGTCGCATCGGCTGCACGCGGAGAGCAGGAAACGATTAGATTTCAAATCTCCACATCCAGAGTCTGGCGATCGCCCCTCCAGCCAGATCCCCGCAGTCCCGCCGTTCCCCCATCACCCGAAAGGTCTGCCATGAAAACCCCGATCGCGGCCGTCGCCCTGATGCTCGTCGTCGGAGCCTGCGGCGACGTGCCGGATCCGCTGGCGCCGCCCACCGCCCCCGCCCCCGCCCGCTCCGCATCCACCGGCGCGAGGAAGATCCCCGGCCAATACATCGTGGTGTTCAAGGACGACGTGCGCGACGTCCCCGGCCTGGCCAGGCGCCTGGCCGCGGCGCACGGGGGGAAGACGTTGTTCATCTACGAGAGCGCCCTCAAGGGCTTCGGCCTGAGCATCCCCGACGCGGCAGTGGCGGCGCTCGCGCGCAACCCCGAGGTGAGCTACGTCGAGCAGAACCAGGTGGTCGGCGCCGGCGCGGTGCAGACGAACGCACCCTGGGGGCTGGACCGCGTGGACCAGCGCTCGCTTCCCCTGAGCACCGACTTCTCCTACTTCCGCACGGGCGCGGGCGTCCGCGCCTACGTGCTCGACAGCGGGATCCGGATGACGCACAACGAGTTCGGAGGCCGCGCGAGCACCGGCTACGACTTCGTCGACAACGACACCGACGCGAGCGACTGCAACGGGCACGGCACCCACGTCGCGGCGACCATCGGCGGAGCCACGTACGGCGTGGCCAAGGGGGTGTCGCTGGTCGCGGTGCGGATCCTCGACTGCGCCGGGTATGGCGACGTCTTGCGCTCCATCGCGGCGGTGGACTGGGTCACCGCCCACGCGGTGAAGCCCGCGGTCGCGAACATGAGCCTGTGGAGCCCCGCCAGCAGCGCGCTGGACAATGCCGTGCGGAACTCGATCGCTTCGGGGGTCGTCTACACGATCATCGCCGGGAACGGCACGAACAACAACAACATTCCCGCCAACGCCTGCTCCTTCACCCTCTCCGGCGTGACGCAGGCGATCGTGGTGGGCGCGACCACGTCGGCCGACCAGGAAGCGTCGTTCTCGAACTACGGCACCTGCGTGGACCTGCTCGCGCCCGGCGTGAGCATCCTCTCCGCCTGGAACGGGAGCGACTCCGATAGCAAGTACGAGGACGGCACCTCGATGGCCGCGCCGCACGTGGCCGGGGCGGTGGCGCAGTACCTGGAGCAGTTCCCCACCGCCTCGCCCTCCACCGTCGCGTCGGCCATCACCGGCAACGCGAGCACGAACAAGATCACGCTGAGCAGCACCAGCGCTGGGGCCGGCACCCCTAACCGGCTCCTTTACACGCGCTTCATCGGCTTCACGGCGAGCTACACCGGCGCGTCGCAGATGGGCCACGGCACCACCTGCACCTGGAACGCCTCGGTCACCGGGGGCGCATCGCCCTACACCTACAACTGGAGCTTCATCCCCAGCACCGCCAACACGTACATGACCCTGGCCAACGCCTGGACGTCGAGCATGTCCGGCACCGGCATGTTCTACGGGAGCATCTACAGCTACGGCACCGGCACCCTCTACCTCACGGTCACCGACGCCTCGGGGACCTCGGTGTCTTCGTCGCGCGTGATCACCATCCGCCCCTCGTTCAGCGGCTGCTACTCCTGATCCCGCCGAGGCCCCGGCAGACGTCGTAAAGCCGGGATCGGCCCCACGAGTTGGGAGTCGATCCCGGCCTCCATTTCCATCCACGCTGCCGGCACCAGCCAGACTGCCAGCGTGAATCGAGCTGCCCAGAAGCCTCACGCAGAGGCCCGGCGGCTCTCTCTGCGCCTCCGCGTCTCTGCGTGATACGGTCTTTCCCCCAAACGGGCATCAGCCGCCGCGAGACGCCCCGGGGTCCGGCTCTCCGGGCCCGAAGAGGTCGTACGGCTCCGCCTCATCGTGTTCGGCGTCATCATCTCCAGCGTCATCCGCGCGAAGCTCCTCCTGCTCGCGCACCACCTCCCGGGGCGTGCGCCCGCCGAGGAGGGCCAGCGGCTGCTTCTCCCACGCGTGCTGCCGCCTCGCGAGCGCCTCCCACAGCAGGTCCAGCTCCGCCAGGCCGGCGCGCACGAGCTCGTCGTACCAGAGCAGCCAGAGCCGGCGCAGCGTCTCGCGCGCGACCGCGACGTCGCCGGTCATCATGATGGGCCACCCGCCCGTACCCGGCAGCTCCGAATCAGGCACGAAGCCGCGGAGGTCCGCGTCATCCCAGAACACCCCCGTCCACTCCGCCCGGGGCTCGTCCCACCAGGCATCAGCGGCGGTGAACCCCGCGCGGGCGAGCACCGCCGGGATCTCGTCGAGCACCCCCGCGGCCCACGGGCACGAGATCCCCTCGTGCTCCGAGAGCCAGTCGAACCAGGCCCGCAGTGACTCCGGGATCGCGCGGCCGACGTCGCGCAGAAGACGGATGCGCCGCGGCAGCCAGGCATACAGGTAGTGCCGGAGGTCGAACTCGGTGCACCCCGGCGTGGTCACCCGTTGCAGCGCCAGGTATTCGGCCAGCTCCCGCGCGTTGCGCAGGTGCCGGCGGCGGGTCGCCTGCGTGAACGGCTGCGCCTCGAGCCACCGCTCGAACCGCCCGACGCGCGCGGCCTCGGAGGAGAGCAGCGCGTCGACGTCGACATCCGCGTCGAGGAGCTTCAGGGCCGCGCGCGGATCGGCGTTCGGCCCTTCGGCCACGATCGGGTGCGCCGCCGCGAGCAGGGGAAAGGGCGACGGCCGGCGCTCGTAGTGGATCTCCACCTCCACTCCGTCCTCGGCTGGCGGCGGGTCTTCTCCGCGCTCGGCCGCCACCTGCCGGGTGACCGCCCGGAGCGCCGTGGTCATCAGCCGCACGTGGTGCGCCGCGATCCGGTGGCCGGGCAGGCGGATCCCCCAGAGGCACGGGTACGCGTCCGGGCCCGCCACCTCCCATCCGGCGCTGGCGGCCTCGCGCCGCATCCGCCGGTGGAGCTCGCCGCGCCGCTCGAAATCGACGACCAGCTGCCACCCGACCATCGCGGCGACGAGCTCCGTCACGTCGGGCGTGACCGCATCGTCGAGAATCGCCGCGAGGTCCTCGGGCGCGGAATACAGGTTGAGGCCGAACTGCTCGCCGCCCGCGCCCATCACGCTCGCCACGAAGGCCTCGCCACCGGGAAGCCGCAGCTCCAGCACGTCCGCGTTCTCCAGGTCGGACCAGGGCTCGGCACGGTGGAAGGCCGCGGCCGCGGCATGCAGCTCTCCGATCTCCGCGGGCGAGGCCTCGGTCTCCGCCCAGCTCTCCAGCCGAACCGTGTGGACCGCGACGGGGTCGCCGGCCAACTGCCCGATGGCGCCCTCCGCCGCCTCGTCGAGCGAGGGGAGCGGAGCCGCCCGAACCGAGATGCCGCGCGGACGCAGTTCCTCCGCAAGCTCCTTCGCCACCTCCTCGTCCCGCACGTGCAGGGTCTCGGGAAGGAGGCCCAGCCCGCGCCCGGCCTGGCTCACCGCGTCGGCGATCGTACGGGCGCGCTCCGCGGGCCCGACCGGCCGCCGCGCCACCAGGTCGCCATGGACGATGAACTCCCCCGCGCAGACCATCACCAGCGCGGGCATCGCGTCGCGGTCTTCGCGGATGGCGATCTGCAGGGGCACCACGTCGGCTTCCCAGTACGCGGCCTGGCGTGCGGCGGGCCCCCAGGGCATGTCGCCCTCCGCGGCTTCGACGTCGGCGCCCACCAGCCGCAGCGTGCGCTCGGTCGCACGGTCGCGATCCTGGCAGCACGCCTTGTACTTCTTCCCCGACCCGCAGGGGCACGGGTCGTTGCGCTGCGCCCTGGACATTTGTGTTCCTTTTTGCCAATCGCCCATCCCAACGCGTGCGGGGAGCGGCCGCCGCCGCTCCCCGCCACCCTCTCTACCCGTCACCGCCCGGCTTAGCTCAGCAGCCGGAGCGGCATCACCAGGCAAAGGTAGTCGGGCGTGTCCTCGTTCCCCAGCGGCTGCATGGTGGCCGCGCGCTCGGGGGCCTTGAAGGTCATCTTCACCTCGTCCGTCGGCATGTAGCGCAGCAGCTCCAGCAGGTACTGCGCGTTGAAGCCGATCTCCAGCGGGTCGCCGTCGTACTCCACCGGCAGCTCCTCGTTGGCCGCGCCCAGGTCCGGGCTCTCCACGCTGAACTTGAGCATCGGCCCGCCCAGCGACATGCGGATGCGGTGCGTCTGGTCGCTCGCCACGATGGCCATGCGCCGCACCGCCTGCGTGAGCGCGGTCTTGTCGGCCACCATGTTCTTGTCGTTGTCCTTCGGGATCACCTGCTCGTAGTTGGGATACGGCCCCTCGATCAGCCGCGTGTACACCTGCACGTCGGCGCTGCGGAAGCCCAGGTGGTTCTCGCTCTTCGCCACCTCCACCGAGGCGTCGCCGGCGAAGAGCCGCTGCACCTGCTGCAGCGCCCGCGGGTGCACGATCAGCTCGGCCGCGGTCGCGTCGCCGCCGGCCTCCACCGGGAGCGTCATCTTCGCCAGCCGGTGGCCGTTGGTGGCCACCATCCGCATGTCGTGGTCGTGCAGCTGCCAGAGCACCCCGTTCAGGATCGGCCGCGTCTCCTCCGTGCTCGCGGCGAAGGAGACGTGCGTGATCAGCCGCTGCAGGTCGCTCCCCGTCACCCGCCAGCTCCCCGCGAAGTCCACCTTGGGGAAGGCCGGGAACTCGTCCTTCGGCAGCCCGTTCAGCTTGAAGCGGGTCCGCCCGCTGGAGATCAGGATCGAGTCGCCCTGCGTGGAGATCTCCGTGGCGCCCGGGAGCTCGCGCGCGATCTCCTGGAGCTTCTTCGCCGGCGCGGTGATGGCCCCCGGCTCCGCCACCTCGGCGGGGACGCGCACCGACACCGCCGTGTCCAGGTCCGTGCCGGAGAACCGCACCGCGCCCTCCTCGGCCTCGACCAGGATGTTCGAGAGCACGGGGAGGGTGGTGCGGGTGGGGATGCTCCCCGCGACCGCGCCCAGGCCCTGCTGGAGGTTCTCACGCGTGATGGTGAATCGCATACGCTGTCGGCGCCCTGGGCTGGAGGTTCCGGAGCTTATCCACCGGAAACGTTACTTGTGACAGATGGGTTACAAAGATTCGCAGTAGTAGTAGAGGGTGTGGAACCGTGGAGAACCGCCTCCGACCCCCGCCAACCCTCTGCGGCGCAACGTCCTGCATCCCCTCGCGCGGTGTGGACCGGGGTGTGGGAAACCGCCCGCGTTCTCCACGCTCTCCACATTCCCACCCCGCGCTCCACTTCCCCACAACTTCTCCACGCGCTTTCCCCACCCTGTTTCCACACTCCGGCCACGCCCTGTCACGGGTGCGAAACGGGCCCTGGGAGCGGTCCCGGAGACGCGCGAAATAGACGCCCCGGCCGGTGCCTGTCAAGCGCGCAGCGAGGTGCGGATCTGGTCCACGCGCTGGCGGAAGGCGGGGTCGGCGGCCATGTCCTCCTCCACCTTGCTGATTGAGTGGATCACCGTGGAGTGGTCGCGCCCGCCGAAGAGCCGGCCGATCTCCACCAGCGGCATCTCGAAGAGCTCGCGGGTGAGGAACATCGCCACCTGCCGGGGGACGGTGAGGTCCTTGGTGCGCTTCTTCGACTGCAGCGCCTCGCTGCTGGTGTTCCACGCCTCCGCCACCTTCTGCCGCACCCGCTCGGGCGAGAGCTGGTCGCCCGCGGGGCCGCCGCTCTTCATCGCCCCGCCCAGCGCCTCCTGCGCCAGCGCCAGGTCGATCGGCCGCCCGGTGAGCGAGGAGAAGGCGAGGAGCTTGATCACCGCCCCCTCGATCTCGCGCACCGAGCTGGTGCGGTTGCGGGCGATGAAGTTCAGCACGTCTTCCGCGCCGCGGATCTGCAGCCCGTCTTCCTCCACCTTGCGGCGCAGGATGGCCATGCGCGTCTCGAAGTCGGGCGCCTTGATGTCGGCCACCAGCCCCCACTCGAAGCGCGACACCAGGCGGTCCTCCAGCCCGATCTCCTTGGGCTGCCGGTCGCTGGTGAGCACGATCTGCTTCTGCGCGTCGTGGAGGGCGTTGAAGGTGTGGAAGAACTCCTCCTGCGTCCCCTCCTTCCCCTCCAGGAACTGGATGTCGTCCACCAGCAGCAGGTCGATCTGGCGGTACTGGCGCCGGAAGTCGGCCATGGTGCCGCCCTGGATCGCCCCCACCATCTCGTTGGTGAAGCGCTCCGAGGAGAGGTACATCACCCGCTTCCCCGGGTCGCGCTCCAGCATGGCGTGCCCGATGGCGTGCATCAGGTGCGTCTTCCCCAGCCCCACCCCGCCGTAGATGAAGAGCGGGTTGTAGTGGCGCGCGGGGGCCTCGGCCACGGCGTGCGCGGCGGCCGCGGCGAGCTGGTTGTTGCCGCCCACCACGAAGCGGTCGAAGGTGTAGCGCGGGTTGAGCGGCACCGTCCCGCGGATCCCGCCGGCGGCGTGCGCCGGCGCGGAAGGGGTGGCGGGGAGGGACGGCGCGTGCAGGGGCGCGGCGGCGGGCACGGGCGGCGGCGCGATCTCGACGGGGGGCGGAGGGAGGGCGGACTTTCCGTTCGCCTGGAACTGGACCGACAGGGTGAAACGGCGTCCGAAGAGCGACTCGCCCAGCGTGGCGAGCAGCTCCGCGTACCTGACCTCCACCCACTCCACCGCGAACGGGTTGGGAGTGGAGACCACCAGCAGGTCCTGCGAGATCGCCACCGCCTGGGTGGGCGCCAGCCAGGTCCGGAACGCCTGCTCGGGGAGGGCCGCCTCGGCTGCCTTCAGGATGCGCGACCAGACTTCCCCGGCGGTGAGCTCCATGACCTCTGCAGGGTGGTTCGGCGGGCCTTCAAACGGTACCGGCGCAACCTAGAGAGGGGGTGTGGAAAAGTCAAGGAACCCGCATGAATGCTGGATTTTCTTCGGTCTGGACACTGCTTGTGCCCGTGCTGTCGGCATCGGAGCGGCGGGTGGACGCTCGGTGCTCCCGGCGCCCGCCGAGGTGGCCCCGCGACGGTGCCGCGCGTAGACTGGAGGGCCCCCGCTCCACCCCCTGAATCCTGACGGAGGAAACACGAGATGAAGAAGCTGACGCCGGTGCTGGTGGTGGACCAGGTGGAGCCCTGCGCCGCGTTCTGGACCGGCGCCCTGGGCTTCCAGCGCACCGCCGAGGTGCCGCACGAGGGGGAGCTGGGGTTCGTGATCCTGCAGAAGGACGCGGTGGAGATCATGTACCAGAGCCGGGCCAGCGTGGCCGCCGACCTCCCGCCTCTCGCGGAGGGCCAGTACCGCACCATCCTCTTCATCGAGGTCGACGACCTGGACGCGGTGGAGGCGGCCGTCGCCGGCGCCGAGGTGGTCCAGCCCCGCCGCACCACCTTCTACGGGATGACGGAGATCGGCGTGCGCGAGCCCGGCGGCAACGTGGTCGTCTTCGCCCAGCCCACCGGCTGAGCCCGAAGTCGTTGTCGTTCTCCCGGTTCCCTCTGCGCCTCCGCGTGAAACCTGCTGGTACGAGGCTTCGGGTCGGGTTGACGCATGGGTGCGGCGGGGCTATCTTTCTCGTCTTTGCCGCACCCGGCCCAACGCATACGAGCAAGCACCCCAAGGGGTTCAAATGAAGCCTTCGTACCGTCCGCGCAACCGCAAGCGGATCAACAAGCACGGGTTCCGCGCCCGCATGGCCACCAAGGGCGGCCGCGCGGTGCTGAACGCCCGCCGGCGCAAGGGGCGGCACCAGCTCGCGGTCAAGATCGCGGGCAAGTAAGCCGCGGCCGGCTCGCAGGGCCGCCGCCGCCGATGGACGCCGAGGGCTCCGCCCCGCGCGGGTTCGCGCTGCCCCGCGCGGCGCGCATCACGAACTCCGGGGAGATCCGGGAGCTGTTCAGACGGGGGAAGAGGAGGAAGACGCGTCACCTGGACGCGTTCGTCTCCCCTTCCCCTTCGGCGTTTCCGCGCTGGGGCGTGGTGGTGCCCAAGCACAAGCACGAGATCGTGGAGCGCAACCGGGTGAAGCGCCGGCTGCGCGAGGCGGGGCGCACCGTGGTGCTCCCCGCGCTCAGAAACTCCGGCCGCGCGCTGGACGTACTGGTGCGTGCCCGTCCGGAGGCGTACCAGGCCGCGTACGACGAGCTGCGCCAGGAGCTGCAGGCGCTGGTGGAGGAGCTGTGCTCACCCGCGTGATGACCGCCGCGATCCGCTTCTACCGGCGCGCGCTCTCGCCGCTGAAGCCGCCCGTCTGCCGCTTCTACCCCACCTGCTCGGCATACGGGCTGGAGGCGATCGAGAAGTACGGCGCGGCGAAGGGCGGCTGGCTGCTGGCCAAACGGCTCGCCCGCTGCCAGCCCTTCTCGCGCGGCGGCTACGACCCGGTGCCCTGAGCATCGGGAACCCGACATCTCCGAGGATCCGGACCGATAGATGGAACAGAAGCGACTCGCGCTCGCCTTCATCCTGGTGGCGATGCTGCTGATCGTCTGGCAGGTGTTCTTCCCGCCGGTGGTGCCGCCGCCCCCGCGGGCGCGCACCGACAGCGTCGCCGTGGCGCCCGCCGCGCCACCGGCGGCCGCGCCCGCGGCGGTCCCCGGCACGCAGCCCACCCTCGCGGCGGCCACCGCCCCCGCGGCGCGGCCGGTCGTCGTCCGCTCGCCGCTCTACCAGTACACCTTCTCCACCCGGGGCGGCGCGCTCACCTCCGCCGAGCTCCTCCGCTTCCCCTCGTACGTCCACCGCGGCGAGCGGGTGCAGCTCGTGCCGCGCGGCGCCAGCGACGTGCTCTCGGGCGTGGTGGTGGCCGCAGGGCGGACCGTGGACCTGCGCGGCGCGGAGTTCACCCCCAGCACCGGGCGGCTGGACGTCAACGCGGCCGGAGGGCCGAAGACGCTCACCTTCACGGCTTCGCAGAACGGCGCGCCCGTCGCCGAGGTCACCTACACCTTCCGCCCCGATGACTATCTGGTCGACGTGCGCGGGCGGCTGCTGGGGCTGGGCGGCTCGGGAACGCTCTACACCAGCCTGGGCACCGGGCTGGCGCCGCACGACGCGCGCGAGCACAACACCGAACGCGAGCTCAGCTTCGTCGGCTGGAACGGGCGGCGGGTGGAGCGCGAGTACCTCAGCAAGGTCCAGGCGGGGCGGCAGGACACCATCGCCGGGCCGCTCGCCTGGGCGGGCGTGCGCGACCGCTACTTCCTGCTCGCGCTGATCCCGCAGGGGCGCTCGTTCACGCGCCTGGTCGCGGTCGACCAGCCGGACGAGAGCTACACCGTGGGCGGCGACGCGCTCGTCTCCCCGCGCGCCGCGGGGACCGTGGCGCTCCCCATCGGGCCCGACGGTGCCTTCGCCTACCGCGCCTACCTGGGGCCGCTGGAGCACGGGCGGCTGGTCGCCGTCGGCAACCAGCTCGAGGAGGTGAACCCGTACGGCTACCGCTGGCTGCGGCCGGTGGTGCGGCCGATCGCCGCGGTGGTGCTCTGGGCGCTGCGCGAGCTGCACGGGCAGTTCCACATGTCGTACGGGTGGGTGCTGGTGCTCTTCGGGGTGCTGGTGCGGCTGGTCACCTGGCCGCTGAACGCGCGCGCCATGCGCTCGCAGATGAAGAACATGGCGGTGCAGCCGCAGCTCCAGGCGCGGATGAAGGAGATCCAGGCCAAGTACGCGAAGGATCCGCAGCGGCAGCAGCAGGAGATGATGGCGATGTACAAGGAGCTGGGGGTGAACCCCTTCTCCATGATGGGCGGCTGTCTCCCGATGCTGATCCCCATGCCGGTGCTCATCACCCTCTTCTTCGTCTTCCAGGGGGCGATCGAGTTCCGCGGCGCCCGCTTCGCCTACCTCCCGGACCTCTCGTTGCGCGACCCGTACTACCTGCTGCCGATCCTGCTGGTGGTGTCGATGTTCGCGCTGCAGTGGATCAGCACGAAGATGAGCGGGATGGAGTCGAACCCCCAGACGAAGATGATGATGTACACCATGCCCCTGATGATGGGGTTCTTCTTCTGGTTCATGCCGTCCGGGCTCAACCTGTACTACGTGAGCAGCAACCTCGCCTCGCTCCCGCAGCAGCTCCTGATCTCTCGCGAGCGCCGCCGCGCCACCGAGGCCCAGAAGGCCGCCGACCTCGCCAAGCTCCCCCGCCGCCCCGGCGCGGCGCGGGAGCTCCCGCGCCGCCGCTGACACCCAGAACAGAAATGGCTCTCACAGAGGTCACAGAGGTCACGGAGAAAAGCCACTGCAGTCCTCTGTGACCTCTGTGACCTCTGTGAGAGATTGCAGTTTGGATCTGCTCGCCGAATGCACAGTCACGCAGCGGAATAGGGGCTCCCGTCTTTCTTGCCGCGCCGCAGTGCCGGACGCATTCTCCCGCCCATGTCCAACTCGCCGCTCGCCCCCGACACCATCGCAGCCATCGCCACGCCGCAGGGCCGTGGCGCCGTCGCCCTGCTGCGCGTGTCAGGACCAGGGGCGCTCGACGTCCTGCGCCGGGTCGCGTCGGTCGATGGGATCGTTCCGCGCGAGCAGCGCCTGCTCTCGCTCCGGCACCATGAGACCGGCGAGCTGCTCGACCGCGCGCTGGTCGCCGTCTTCCCCTCCCCCGCCAGCTACACCGGCGAAGACACGGTCGAGATCTCCACCCACGGCGGCGTGCTCACCCCGCAGCTCGTGCTGGACGCGCTCCTCGCCGCCGGCGCGCGCGCGGCCGAGCCGGGCGAGTTCACCCGGCGCGCCTACCTCAACGGCAAGCTCGACCTCCTCCAGGCCGAAGCCGTCGCCGACCTGGTGGACGGGCGGTCGCGCGCGCTGCACCGCGCGGCCGTGCACCAGATGGAGCGCGGCCTCTCCCGCCGCGTCCAGGAGCTGCGCACCGCCATCATCCACGCCGAGTCGCTGATCGCGTATTCCATCGACTTCCCCGAAGAAGACGAGCCGCCCGTCCCGCCCGAGCGCATCCACGCCGCCGCCGCGGGCGTGCTCGACCGCATCGACGCGCTCCTCGCCACCGCGCCCGAGGGCGAGCTCCTGCGCGAGGGGGCACTCACCGTCCTCGCCGGCCGCCCCAACTCCGGGAAGTCGTCGCTCTTCAACGCGCTGCTCGGCGCCGAGCGCGCCATCGTCACCGAGATCCCCGGCACCACCCGCGACGCGCTGGAGGCGCAGGCCTCCATCGACGGCTACCCCTTCCGCCTGGTCGACACCGCCGGCCTGCGGGAGACGGAGGACCGGGTGGAGGGGATCGGGATCGAGTTCGCCCGCCGCTACCTGGCCGCGGCCGACCTGGTGCTCTTCTGCGTCGAGGCCGGTCGCCCGCTGCAGGACGACGAGCGCGCGTTCCTCGATGCCCGCGACCCGGAGCGTACACTGCTGGTGCGCACCAAGGGGGATCTGCTCGGCGACCGGGGGATGAAGGATACGGAGACGGACGCCACCCCCGGCGCCGTCACTGTCGCCGCGGTGGAGGGTACGGGGATACCCGAGCTCCGCTCCGCGCTCCTGCGTATGGCGTTCGGCCACGTCCTCGCCGATCCGGGTGAGGCGCCGGTGGTCACGCGCGAGCGGCACGCCCGCGCGCTCCGCCGCGCGCGCGACGAGCTGGCCGGGTTCCTGGCCGCGCTCGCGGAGCGCATCCCGATGGAGCTCGCGGCGACCCACCTCCGCGCGGCGGCCGGGGCGCTCGAGGACCTGATCGGCGCCGTCACCGTGGACGACGTGCTCGACCGGGTGTTCGGCGACTTCTGCGTGGGGAAGTAGCAGCCGGAGACGAAAACGCCGGGACTGGGGTCGCAAAACCCCGGTCTCTTTTCGCGCAGGATCGATTTTGGGGTGGGGGGCGCACCCGCTACCCTCGCTCGCGCCTCCTCGCGCGTCCTGCGCGAAATGGCGAAGCCGTTTTTCTTCGGGTCAGCTTCGGAAAATCAGCGCGCGACCTCGAACCCCGCCGCTCCGGCCGCGAGCGAGGGGCCGATGCGCTCCACCGCCTTCACGCGGGCGTGGGGCGGCCCCTCCTGGAGGAGCCGCTCCAGCTCGGCGAGCGCCGGCTCCGGTCCGCGCGCCTGCACCTCCACCGATCCATCGGCCGCGTTCCTCACCGTCCCCTCCAGCCCGAGCCGGGTGGCCTGGGCGCGGGTCCACCAGCGGAACCCGACGCCCTGCACCCGGCCCATCACCCGGAACCCGGCCTCCGCCATCGGGACCTAGAAGCTCTCCCGGTGACTCGGCTCGCGGTGCCGCTGGGCGGTGCCGCCCTGCATCCCGCCCTGCGACGCGCCGGTCCGCGCGCCCGTGGTCGCCCCGGCGCGGCCGTACGATCCGCCGCCGCCGGAGTACCCGCCGGAGCGCCCGCCGCCCCCGGAGCCCATCCCACCCGTCGAGCCCATCCGGCCGCCGCCGCTCCGCGGGCGCGACGCGCCGCCGCTGCCGTAGTCGTCGCCGCCGAGGCCGGGGAGGTTCTGGATCACCGAGTTGATCACCCCGTCCTCCGCGCCGACGTTGCGGAGGAAGGCGCGCGCGCCCTGCGCCAGCCCGGCCGAGAGCCCGGCCGCCAGCGCCCCGCGCAGCTCGCCGCGCACCCGCGAGGCGTTCCCGCGCAGCCCGCGCGCGCCGCCCGTGGTGCCGGTGCCGCCCGTCTCCAGCTCGCGCCCCGACCCGCCGCCGGCGAGCAGGAACCCGGCCGCGAAGGCCACCCCGAGCGCCGGGAGCGGGTTCTCCTTCATCCGGTCCAGCCAGCCGCGCTCCTCCAGCGCGCCCTGCGCCCGCTCGGCCAGCGCGCCCATCCGGTCGCGCGCGCGGCCGGCCAGGTCGCCGGCACGGTCGGCCACGTCGCCCGCCACCGAGCGCGCGCGGCTGCCGAGCCCGCTGGCCGCGTCGGCCACGCCGCCGGCCGCGTCCTTCACCCGGCTCACCGTGCGCTCGCCCAGGCCCTCTTCGGCCCCCGCGTTCGCGTTGAAGGCGATGCCGGCGTGCACGTCGGCGCTCCCCGGGGCGTCACCCATCGACATCGAGCGCGTGGTTCCCGCCTCAAGCCCGGCGTGGTCGCGGCCGGTGCCGCTCATGCCAGGTCCCGGCGAACCTGCTTCATCTCGCTCTGCAGCCATTGCTTGTCCTCCTTCAGGGTCTGAAGAGTCTGCTCCGGGGTGATCGAATCCTGCTTCAGGCGCTTCATGGCGCTCATGGCCAGGAAGCCGCCGATCGCCACGAGCAGGATGCCCACGACCAGGGCGCCCGCCCAGTATTCGCCGATGGCGTCGCCCAGCAGGAGCACCAGGAAGCCCACCAGCACCAGCGCGCCCACGCCGGCCAGCACCGCGCCCATCGCGATCTTGGCCGTGTCGCGGGCCACGCTCTTCACGTTGTCGCGCAGCTCGGCCTTCGCGAGCGCCATCTCCTGGCGGACGAGCGTGGCGCTGTCCTGCGCGAGCTGCCGGAACAGGTCGCCGAGCTGCGGCTCGGCCGCCGCGGGGCCGCGTCCGTCGCCGGCAAGGCCGGTCGCCACCGGCTGGGTCTGCACTCGCTCCGCCATGGTTCGCCTCCCGTTAGCGGATGAGCTTGCCGACGATGTACCCGGCGCCCACCGAGGCCAGGATCGCCTGCAGCGGGTGCTGGCTCACGATGCGGCCCAGGTCGCGCTGCAGCGTGTTCACGTCGTTGTCGCGCAGGAAGCGCGCGACGCTCTCGAGCGTGTCGGCCGCGCCGGACGCCATCCCCTGCGCCTTGGCCCCCAGCCCCTTGCTGGGCACGCGGTCGGCCAGGTCGTCGATGCGCGCCGCCACGTCTTCGAGCTGCTCGGCGGCGTCGTCCATCAGCCCGTCGGCGCGCCCCTGCAGCTCCTGCAGCGTGTCGGCCAGCCCGCCGCCGCCGGTCTCGCCCAGCCGGCTGGTGCCGGTGGCCGTACCCGTGCCGCCGCCCCCGCCGAACTCCGGCCGGTGCGCCGACCCCGCCGTCCCGGTGCTCCCCAGCCCCGAGCTGGTGCCGCCCAGCCCGCCGGTGCTCCCGCCGAGCCCGGTGCTCCCACCCGTCGTCCCGCCGAGCCCCGTGCCGCCACCCGTCGTGCCGCCCAGGCCGGAGCTGCCGGTCCCGCTCAGGCCGCTGCTCCCGGTCGTCCCGCCGAGGCCGCTGCCGCCGGTGGAGCCGCCCAGCCCGCCGGCGCCCGACGTGCCGCCGAGGCCGCTCGCCGCGCCGGTGGAGCCGAGCCCGCTGCTGGAGCCGCCCAGTCCGCCGCTCCCGCCGGTCGTCCCACCCGCGCTCGATCCGAAGGCGCTGCCGGAGGTGGAGCCGCTGGAGCCGCCCAGCCCCGTGCCGGAGCCGCTGGTGGATCCGGAGGTCCCGCCGCTATGGCCCAGGCTGGGCGAGCCGTCACCAAGCCCCGAAGTGCGGCCGCTCTCACCCGATCCGCCGCCGGCGCCCCCGGCGCCGAAGTTGTCTTGCATGCTCTGCCTCCCGGTTGGATAGGGTTCCCGTCGATAGGGGATGACGCGGGGGTGCAATGGGTGTGCCGTGGCGCACACCGGTGGTCGGGGCGGTTGAAACCGCGGCAACAACGACACGAAGACCGCCTTCGCGGACTACAGCCGCTCGTGCCGCCGGGATTGTGGGTACGCGATCGGTCCCGGCGAGATCAAGGCCCCTTTTTCGCCCGTTGCCATGAGTTGCTGTTGAGGTACATGCCGCGGGAGAGCCGTGCTCCGTCGCGTGCCTCTCGACTTCGGTCTCGCTACAGCCGGGAGTCCGCGAAGGCGGACTTCGTGTGGTTGTTGCCGCGGATTTATCCGCCCGTCCCCCGCCTAGGACGTATGTTCCACGTGGAACATCTCTCCCGGATGCCGGTAATCGCACCCGCCGACGTTATTATCTATATGCACCTACCAGATTTCCCTGGGGACGGGTAGCTCGATGGCGGCGGAGAACGAGTTCGACGTGATCGTGATCGGCGGGGGACACGCCGGGGTGGAGGCCTGCGCGGCTGCCGCCCGGGCCGGCGCGCGCACGCTCCTGGTCACCGCGAACCTCGAGGGGATCGGCCAGATGAGCTGCAACCCCGCTATCGGGGGGATCGCCAAGGGCACCGTCGTCCGCGAGGTGGACGCGCTCGGCGGGGTGATGGGGAGGGCGACGGACCGCGCCCGCATCCAGTTCCGCATGCTGAACCGCTCCAAGGGCCCTGCCGTCTGGGCCCCGCGCGCGCAGTGCGACCGCGGACTGTATCCCCGCGCCGCGCGGGCGCTGCTGGAGCGGCACGAGAACCTGGAGTTCTTCCAGGGGATGGTCGGCTCGCTCCTGCTGGAGGGGAGCCGCGTCGCCGGCGTGCGGACGGAGAGCGGGTTCGAGCTCCGCGCGCGCGCCGTGGTGCTCACCGCCGGCACCTTCCTGCGCGGCCGGATCCACGTCGGCCGGGCGCCGGGGGTGCCGGCCGGGCGCGCGGGCGATCCGCCCTCCGTACGCCTGGCGGAGCAGATGGAGGCGCTGGGGCTGGAGGTCGCGCGCTTCAAGACGGGGACGCCGCCGCGCATCGACGGGCGCTCGGTGGACTTCTCGAAGACGGAGGAGCAGCCGGGGGAGATGCCGGAGTACCGGCTCTCGGCGTGGGAGCGGGCGCCGCTCCTGCCGCAGCGGCCGTGCTGGATCACGTGGACGGGGGAGCCTCTGCGCGACCTGGTGCACGGCCACCTCAGCGACTCCGCGCTGTACGGCGGCGAGATCGCCGGGCGGGGGCCGCGCTACTGCCCGTCCATCGAGGACAAGATCGTGAAGTTCCCCGACGCCGCGCGGCACCAGGTCTTCCTGGAGCCCGAGGGGCTGGAGACCACGGAGCTGTACGTGAACGGGCTCTCCACCTCGCTCCCGGCAGAGGTGCAGCTCTCCATGCTCCGCACCATCCCGGGGCTGGAGCGCGCGCGGATGACCAAGGTGGGGTACGCGATCGAGTACGACTACTACCCCCCGCACCAGCTCCGCCCGACGCTGGAGAGCAAGGCGCTGGACGGGCTCTTCCTGGCCGGCCAGGTGAACGGCACCACCGGGTACGAGGAGGCCGCCGGGCAGGGGCTGGTCGCCGGCGCCAACGCGGCGTTCCACGCCCTCGGCCGCGAGCCGCTGCTGCTGGAGCGCGACCAGGCCTTCGTGGGCGTGCTGGTGGACGACCTGGTGACGCGGGGGACGGACGAGCCCTACCGCCTCTTCACCTCGCGGGCGGAGTTCCGGCTGGTGCTGCGGCAGGACAACGCGCTGCAGCGGCTGGGCCCCCTCGCCGCCGCGCGCGGGTTGCTGACGGAGGCGCAGCGCGAGGCGATGGAGCGCCGGCTGGAGCTGGCCGAGCGGATCGGGGGTTGGCTGCGCGCGACCAACGCCGCGCCGGAGCAGGTGAACGGTCTGCTGGCGGAACTCGGCTCGGAGCCGCTGCGGGAGCCCACGCGGCTCGCGAAGGTCCTCCGGCGCCCCGGCGTGACGGCGGAGGCGCTGGCCGCCGCGGCCGGCGGCGTGCCCGTGGAGGGGGAGGCGGACGGCATCGCCGAGGCGCTGGTGACCGCGGAGATGGAGCTCAAGTACGAGGGCTACCTCTCGCGCGAGCGCGAGCGCGCCGAGGCCCTGCGCCGGCAGGCCGACTTCGCGCTCCCCGACGACATCCCCTACCCCGAGCTGGTGACGCTGAGCTTCGAGGCTCGTCAGAAGCTTGCGCGCGTCCGGCCCGCCACGCTCGCGCAGGCGGGCCGCATCTCCGGCGTGAGCCCGTCGGACCTGCAGAACCTGGTGATGGAGGTGCGGAAGCGGAACCTCAGGGCCACGGCGCCTTCTGCCTGAGAAAAAGCTCCCTCAGGGACATGGAAACTGGGGAAAGATGTTCCACGTGGAACATCTCCGCCGCCGGTTTCTGGACGTAGCGCGGAGGGGCCTGTAGATTCAGCGGACCCTCCTTCCCCCACCAATGCGTAGAGAGACGGCGTGTCGCGCATCATCGCCATCGCGAACCAGAAGGGCGGCGTCGGCAAGACCACCACGGCCATCAACCTCGGCGCCTGCCTGGCGGTCGCCGAGAAGCGCACGCTGGTGATCGACACCGATCCGCAGGGGAACGCCACCAGCGGCTTGGGCATCGACAAGGACGAGGTCGAGAAGTCGATCTACGACGTGCTGCTGGAGGAGACGCCGATCGACGAGGTGATCGTGCGGCAGGTGCACTTCCCCTACCTCGACGTCGTTCCCGCCACGCGCGACCTGGTGGGCGCCGAGGTGGAGCTGGTGAACCGCCGCGGCCGCGAGATCATCCTCCGCCGCGCCGTTGAGGCGGTGCGCGACGCCTACGACTTCATCCTGATCGACTGCCCGCCTTCGCTTGGCCTGCTCACCCTCAACACGCTGGCCGCGTCGGACTCGGTGCTCATCCCCATCCAGTGCGAGTTCTACGCGCTGGAGGGGCTGTCGCAGCTCCTCAACACCGTGACCATCGTCCAGAAGAACCTGAACCCGGCGCTCCAGATCGAGGGGGTGCTGCTGACGATGTACGACGGGCGCCTGAACCTCTCGCGGCAGGTGGCGGAGGAGGCGAAGGAGTACTTCGGGCCCAAGGTCTACCGCACCACCATCCCCCGCAACGTGCGCATCGCCGAGGCCCCCAGCTTCGGCAAGCCGATCGTGCTCTACGACATCCTCTCGGTGGGCGCCAAGAGCTACCTCTCGCTGGCCAAGGAGGTGATCGCCAAGCGGGTGAAGCGCAGGCCCGACGCGGACGCAGCCCCCGCGGCGGCGGCCGGGGGGGAGTAGCCGGTGTCGACGCGCAAGCCGCGCCTGGGGAAGGGCCTCACCGCCCTTCTCGGCGACTTCTCGGCCGAGACGCAGCAGGCGATCGCCACGGGCGAGGGGGTGCGCGAGGTCCCCACCAGCCGCATCGCCGCCAACCCCTTCCAGCCCCGCCGCGAGTTCTCGGCCGAGCAGCTCGCCGAGCTCGAGGAGTCGATCCGGAAGAACGGGCTGCTGCAGCCGCTGGTGGTGCGCCCGCGCGGCGCCGGCACCCCCGACGGGGCGGACTGGGAGCTGATCGCCGGCGAGCGGCGCTGGCGCGCGGTGCGGCGGCTGGGGTGGAGCCAGGTGCCGGTCGTCGTCCGGGAGATCGACGACCGCGCCATGCTGGTGCTGGCCATCGTCGAGAACGTGCAGCGCGCCGGCCTCTCGGCCATGGAAGAGGCGGCGGCCTACAAGCAGCTCATCGACGAGTTCGGCTACACCCAGGCCGAGGTGGCCGACAGCGTGGGGCGCGAGCGCTCGACGGTGGCCAACCTGCTGCGCCTGCTGGGGCTCCCCGCCTCGGTGCAGCGGATGGTGAACGAGGGGCAGCTCTCCATGGGCCACGCCCGCGCGCTGCTGGGGCTCGACGACGAGCGGGAGATGGCGGAGCTCGCGCGGCAGGCGGTGGAGGCGGGGATGAGCGTGCGCACGGTGGAGGAGCGGGTGCGCCAGCTCCGCCCCGCGGGGGCGGCCGCGCAGGCGGACCGCTCCACCATGGCCGGGGTGCGGCAGGCGGTGGACGACCCGCACGTGCGGCACCTGGAGGCCGAGCTGCAGCGCGCCCTCGGCACCGCGGTGCGCATCCGGGTGACCAGCGGCAAGTCCGGCCGCATCGAGATCCCCTTCTACAACGCCGACGACTTCGATCGGGTGCTGGAGCTGATCCTGGGCAGCGAGGAAGAGCGGGAGTGAGCGGGACCCTCGTCCGGCAGCGGGACGCGTCGGCGGACGCGGAGGTGCGCGGTGCCGCGCCAGCGTGACGAGCGGCGGATGACCTTCGTGGTCGTCCCCCACGGCGGGTCGGGCGACCTGAGCACGCGCTCGTACGAGATCTCGTACCGCAGGCTGCGGCTGGCGCTGTACGCGGGCGGGGCGATCGCCGTGGCGCTCTTCCTGATGGCGGCGAGCTGGTTCTGGCTGGCGGCGCAGGCGGGGCGCGTGCAGATGCTGCAGCGCGAGGTGGCCGAGCTGCAGCAGGAGCGGCAGGAGCGTGAGCGGCTGGCCCGCACGGTGGCGCGGATGCAGGCCACCTACGACCAGATCCGCGTGCTGCTCAAGGGCGAGCTCCCCCCGCCCGACAGCATCCAGGCGCGCGCCCGCGCGGTGGGCGCCCGCGCCCCCGGCGACTCCGGCGCGACGCGCGACACCACCGCGACCGACGTCGGCGCCGACAGCGCGGCGAAGGACGGGCCGAGTGCGGCGCTCCCGCACGCGTGGCCGCTGGCCGACCTGGCGTTCGTGACGCGCGGGCCGGCGGATGCGCCGGACGGCCACCCCGGCCTCGACATCGCGGTGGCGGCGGGGTCGCGCATCCTGGCGGCGGGCGAGGGGACGGTGCTGGAGGCGGGCGACGATCCCGTCTACGGGCGCTTCGTGGTGATCGGCCACGGCGGCGGCTATCAGAGCCTGTACGGCCACGCCTCGCGGCTGCTGGTGCAGCCGCACCAGCACGTCCGCGCGGAGCAGGTGATCGCGCTCAGCGGGAGCACGGGGGTGAGCACCGCGCCGCACCTGCACTTCGAGATTCGCCGCAACGGGCAGGCGCTGGACCCGCGGCGGTTCGTTTCCAGCCCCGCGGCGTTCTAGGGGGAGGCTCTTCGTGGGGCGGAGCGTGGCGCGCGTCCGCGGCCGCCCTCTCCCTGCGCCTGAGAGCGCAAACCCTCTCCCGTACCGGGAGAGGGGGTGGCCGAGGTGGCGGTGTGGCCTGCACGCGACTGCGTGAGGCCGATCCTCACGTGACCGGTTGGCCGGCGCAGCGGACTGAGAATTCTACCTCTCCCGGTACGGGAGAGGTGGCGAGCCTGAGCGAGCCGGAGAGGGCGCTGAGTCGGCGCGGACTCCGACGCA
>JBJMPM010000438.1:0-2947 GCA_045803205.1 Longimicrobiaceae bacterium | reverse complement strand
TGGACGGCGGTACGGTAGTTCGCCTCTTCACGCTCGAGGACGTTCAAGGCGGTGCGCGAGTGCGAGCCGCGCAGCGCCTTGTCAAGAGACCGCATGAGGACGAGATACACATCGATAAAGCGCTTCCGCGTCTCCGGTTGCTCCGCGAGCGCGACATCGGCGGAGGCGATGGCCAGCGTGGGATGGAAGCGCAGGAAAGGCCGGTTGGCGATCTGGACGTCGTACTCCGTCCGCAGCAGCGCAATTCCTTCCAACTCGGTTCGGATCGCTTCCCAGGCGGACGGTTCGAGTTGGCTTACGTCGAGCAGATTGTCCTCGAAGACGCCGCCGCTGAACAGGCCGAGCCATGGCAGGGCCGCGCGGGCAGCCGGACTGAGGTGGCGCCGGGAGAACTCCAGGGATGCGAGCAGCGAGGTGTTCCGCTCGTCCGGTGCATCCTGCTGGAACTTCCGCAGGAGAGTGCCGAAATCGGCGCGGATCGCCTCCGGAGTGAGGTTACGGAGGTGCGGTCCGACCAACTCCAGCGAGAGTGGATGGTCGGCCAGGTCGTTCAGCAGGGGATCGAGCTTCTCCCGGGCGAGCCGGGGGTCGGCGAGGGATCGGCCGTCGCGTTCCAGGATGCGGTGCAGCAGCCAGAGGCTGTCGGGCCGGGCAAGGCCCTCGAGCTCCATTCTCTCCGCGCCGGCCAGCCCGGTGTCGGCGGGGCGGCAGGTTACGAGCACGCACCCCTTGCCGGGACCGGTGGTGAGGTCATCGAAGAGCTCGAAAAGGAGGTGGCGCTCCTCGTCGGTGTAGGGGCTGCCGTGGGTGGCGGCACCGTCGTTGAACTGCGGCAGGGTGCTCTCGTAGTTGTCCCAGACCATGAGCACCTCGCGCTCCCGGAAGAGCTCGACGGCGCGGCGGCGCTGCTCCCTGGCGGGGCGCTGATCGAACTTCGGGCCCTCGCAGTAGGCCCCCAGCACTTGCACCACACGCTCGGCGCTGGCGAACTGTTCGAAGCTGATGAAGCATGCACCGTCGCTGAACAGGCCGCTGCGCGTCCACCAGTGGGCGGCCTCGGTGGCGAGCGAGGTCTTGCCCATCCCTCCCATGGCGTGCAGCACCACGCCCCGGTGTCGCCGGAACCGGCGCTCCAGCTCGTACAGCTCCCGCGCCCGGCCGTGGAACCCGTACTGCGGCGGGCGGGGGAACGCGCCGGGCTCTCCCTGGCCGGGCGGCGGCCGGAACCCCCGGCGGCGGCGCGCGTCCTCGGCATCCGCCGAGCGGATGAGCTGCGCCAGCATCGAGGCGTTCTCCACGTCCTTCGCCGGATCGGTGAAGTCCACCCAGAGGAGCTCATCGAGGTCCGGCGGGAGCGCGAGCGGCTCGAACTTGATCGGGATGAGGCGGTCGCCTTCCGGATTCAGCTCGTTGTGCTTCGCGATCTCCCACGCGACCCACTTCGAGGCCAGCGCCGCCTTCGAGCCCACCACGATGGTGAAACGGCTGTCCTCGATCCCTTTCTCGCACTGCGGCTCCAGCCGGCCCGGGCCGCACTCCCACTTGTCGAGCCACACGCGCAGGCCGTGCTTTTCGTCCAGCACGCGGGCGAGCTGCTCGACGCGTGCGGAGTCGTTGTGGTTGTGACTGAGGAACACGTCGTACTGCCGCACGCGCTGCCGCGCCGCCACGTCGGCCGGGAGGAGCGGCTCGTCGGGCCCGCGCTGGTAGAGATGCGGGAGGAACCAGTCCTCCAGCGCGATGGTGCGCCCCTGCGGGCCGGATTCAATCCAGCGCGCCGGAGTGGACCGCAGCACGCTCCTCCCCTGCGCCACGGCATGCCCGATGGTGGTGCCGCGCAGCAGCTCGCGGTAGAAGCGGTCCAGCAGCAGCCGCGCGCCTTCCACGTGCACGGCGTGCCCCATCGAGAGCACGCTCCCCACGCCTGCCTGGATGAGGCGCGGCGCGACGGAGCGGAAGACCATGGTCTTTCCCACGGTCGCGCTGCGGCAGGCCTCGAGCACCGCGAGCGGGACCTGATACATCGCCAGCAGGTCGCCCAGGCGGTCGGCCTGCACGAAGTCGGTCCTGGCCTCGCCGGCGCCGTCGTCGGTCTCGAAGCAGAGGGCGCCGATCTGCGCCTCCTGCATGAAGGTGCCATGGCCGTCGAAGTGGACGACGTCGTAGGGATCGCCCGACGTCTGTCCTTCGCGCAGGAGCTCCTCCATCCGCCCCACCGTGGGAGGGCGGCAGAAATCCACCCGCACGCTCCCGCCAAGCGGGTCGAGCGCGGCGAAGAGCGACTTGGTGGTGAGGCGCGGGTCGATGAAGCCGGTATCGTCCGGACGGCTGACGACGTACAGGATGCGCAGCGGGAGCTCGATCTGCCGTGCCTCCGCCTCTTCCGGAGCGTCGAGTTGCCTGCGGACGGACAGGCGCTGCGCCAGGCTTCCCCTGTCGTCGGCAATGAGCTCCCACGGCAGGCGGAGCAGCGTGGAATCGCGCGTGGCGATGGTGAGCACTCGCGGCTCCGGGGCGGCAAGGAGCCCGACGAGGGGGGTGCGATTTTCGGAGGACGAGAAGATGGCGTCGTGGAGGCGGCGGCCCCACTGCTGAAGACGGCGTTCCACGCCGGTCGCGCGGACCACGGCTCCACCGTCGGGAAGATCCATGAAGTCTTCGAGATACCAGCGCAGATCCTCGTAGTCGTCTTCACCGAGGAAAGGTGCGAAGGGCACTTCGATCCCGAGCGTTTGCTTCTCCCCGTCGGTAAGCCGGGCGCGGTAGCTCCCGTCTTCACCCGCGTCGAAGAGAATCCGGATTTCGTTGGCAGCCATGGGACCGAGCAGATATGGAAGCCGCGCAGCGGATGAGATCACCGATCAGGCTAAGAAGGAGAGTGATCGGGCAGGGCGCAAGGACCATCACCGACACGGAGGCACGGACGCAGAGGCGGGGGGGGGGGGGG
>JBJMPM010000389.1:0-4460 GCA_045803205.1 Longimicrobiaceae bacterium | reverse complement strand
ATGCGGAGAGGAGCACCATGATGTGCGTCGCTCGCTCGCTCCGCCCCATCGCCTGCAAGCGCTCCAGCAGCTCCTGGGAGAGCTCCACCGGGACCGACGCGCCCCGGTACGTCTGCACCGCCGGGCGGGGATGGTCGGTGGGCAGCTCCAGCAGCCCCGGCGCTCCCCCCAGGTGCTCCTTCCAGTACGCCAGCTGCCGATCCAGGGCCTCGCCCGCCAGCTGCTCGCGCTGCCACACAGCGTAGTCGGCGTACTGCACCGGCAGCTCGGGGAGCGGCGACTCACGCCCCTCGCGGTACGCCGCGTACAGCGACGACAGCTCGCGGAAGAGCACCCCCATGCTCCACCCGTCGCTGACGATGTGGTGCATCGAGAGCAGCAGCACGTGATCCTCGGCACCCAGCCGCAGCAGCGCCGCACGGAAGAGCGGGCCCGCCGAGAGGTCGAACGGCCGCCGCGCCTCCTTGCCGGCGCGCCGCCCGACCGCCGCCTCGAGATCCGCCTCGCCCAGGTCCGACAGGTCCGCCATCGGCAGGGCGAATCCGCCGAAGGGCGCGATCACCTGCGCCGGCTCCCCGTCCGCCTCGGCGAAGGTGGTGCGCAGCGTCTCGTGGCGCCGGACGATCTCGCTCAAGCTCCGCTCCAGCGCCGCCCGGTCCAGCGGGCCCCGCAGACGCCGGCGCATGGGGAAGTGGTACGTGCTGCCCAGGCCTCCCAGCCGCTCCAGGAACCACAGCCGCTGCTGCGCGAAGCTCAGCGGCAGCGGCCCCGCGCGGTCGGCGGGCCGGATGGGCGGAAGCTCCGCCCGCGCCGCCGTCTCCAGCGCCCGCGCGAAGTCGCCGAGGACGGGCCGGGCGAACAGCTCGCCCAGCGCGACCTCCACCTGCAGCGCCTGCCTCACCCGCGAGACCACCTGCACCGCCAGGAGCGAATGCCCGCCCAGCGCGAAGAAGTTGTCCAGGCGGCCCACCCGCTCCACGCCGAGCACCGCCGACCAGATCCCGGCCAGCGCCTGCTCGGTCTCCCCCACCGGCGCCTCGTAGCCGCGCGCGGCGAACGCGTCCCCCTCGGGAGCGGGGAGCGCCCTGCGGTCCAGCTTGCCGTTGGGAGTGACCGGGAACGCGTCCAGCCGCACGAACGCCTCGGGAACCATGTACTCCGGCAGCTGCGCGGAGAGGTGCGCCCGCAGCGCCTCGCTCTCCAGCGCCTCGCCCACGTACCAGGCCGCCAGCCGCTTTCCGCCGGAGCCGTCGTCCAGGGCGAGCACCGCCGCCTCGCGCACGCCGGGGTGCGCGGCGAGCCGCGCCTCGATCTCGCCGGGCTCCACGCGGAAGCCCCGCACCTTCACCTGGAAGTCGGTCCGCCCCAGGTACTCCAGTGCGAAAGTGCGAGAGTGCGAGAGTGCGAGAGTAGAATCAGCCTCGCACGAATCGTCATCTCCGTCTGACTTTCGCACCTTCGCACTTTCGCACTCTCGCACTTCCACCCACCGCGCCCGGTCCCCGGTACGATACAGGCGCGCTCCGGGAATTCCGGACAGCGCATCCGGGACGAACCGCTCCGCCGTCATCCGGGGCCGGCCCAGGTAGCCGCGCGCCACCGCCACGCCGCCGATGAACAGCTCGCCCGCCACCCCCACGGGCACCGGCTCGCCGGCACGGTCCAGCACGTAGACCGCCGAGTTGTGGATCGCCCGGCCGATGGAGACGCGCGCCAGGCCGGGAGCGCACGCCCACTCGGTCACCTCGCCCGACTCGGTGGGCCCGTACTGGTTGGTCAGCTCCACGCCGGGGAGCCGCTGGTGGAACTGCCGCACCAGCGCCGCGGAGACCGCCTCGCCGCTCACGGGAACGCGCAGGAGCCCGGTGCACGCGGCCGCGTCGGGGTGCTCCAGGAAGAGCGTGAGCATCGAGGGGACGAAGTGCGCCACGGTGACCCCCTCGCGGCGGATGACCTCCACCAGGTACGCCGGGTCGCGGTGGCCGCCGGGGCGCGCCATCACCAGGCGGGCACCCACCATCAGCGGCCAGAAGAACTCCCAGAACGAGACGTCGAAGGAGAACGGCGTCTTCTGCAGCAGCGCCTCGCCGGGCTCCATGACGTACCGGTCCTGCATCCACGCCAGCCGGTTCACCAGGCTCCCGTGCTCCAGCATCACCCCCTTGGGGCGGCCGGTGGAGCCCGAGGTGAAGAGCACGTGCGCCAGGTTCTTCGGCCCCAGCCCGTCACGCTCCGGGTTCTCCGCGGGCCGGTCCGCCCAGGCCGCCCGGGCGGTGAGGTCCAGCACCGGGACGGCGGACCCCGCCGCCAGCTCGGCCACGGTGGCGGCCAGGGGTGGGTGCGTCAGGAGGACGGCGGGGGCGCTGTCCTCGAGCATGCAGCGGAGCCGGTCCACCGGGTAGCTGGCGTCGAGCGGCACGTACGCGCCGCCGGCCTTCAGGATGGCCAGCAGCCCCACCACCATCTCCACGCTCCGCTCCACGCAGATCCCCACCCGCACGTCGGGGGCGACGCCCAGCTCTCTCAGGCGGTGCGCCAGCCGGTTCGCGCGCGCGTTCAGCTCCGCGTACGTCACCCGCTCGGCCTCGCTCACGACCGCCACCGCGCCGGGCGTGCGCGCCGCCTGCGCCTCGAAGAGCTCGTGGACGCACATGCCCCGTGGGTACGGCCGCTCCGTCCGGTTCCACTCCTTCAGCACGAGCGCGCGCTCCGCCTCGCCGAGCAGCTCCAGCTGCGAAAGCCGCACGTCCGCGTCCGCGGCGACCTGCTCCAGCACCCGTGCCAGGTGGCCGAGCATCCGGACGACCGTGCCGCGCTCGAAGAGATCGGTGCCGTAGTTCAGCGTGACACGCAGGCCCTGGGCGGTCGCCCTGGGCATCAGGAAGAGATCGAACTTGGCGCTCTCGAGCTCCGCTCCGACTTCGCTCACCTCCAGCCCCGGCAGCGCGACTCCCCGGTCCACGGCGTTCTGCAGCGCGAACAGCACCTGGAAGAGCGGCGTGTGGCTCAGGGAGCGCTCCGGCTGCAGCTCGGCCACCAGGCGCTCGAAGGGCAGCTCCTGGTGCTCGTACGCGCCGAGCGTCGTCTCCCGCGCCCGCCGCAGCACCTCGCGGAAGCCAGGGTCTCCCGAGAGGTCGGTCCGCAGCACCAGCGTGTTGACGAAGAAGCCGATCAGCTCCTCGACCTCCTTCCGCGTCCGCCCCGCGGCCGGGCTGCCCACGACGACGTCCTCGCTCCCGCCGTACTTCGACAGCAGCACCTGGAATGCGCCCAGCAGCACCATGTTCAGCGTCGCCCCCTCGCTCCGCCCCAGCGCCTGCAGCCGCTCCAGCAGCTCGAGGGGAAGCTCGATCCGCTCGTGCGCCCCCCGGAACGTCTGCACCGCCGGGCGGGGATGGTCGGTGGGCAGCTCCAGCAGCTCCGGCGCGCCCGCCAGCCGCTCCCGCCAGTACGAGAGCTGCCGCTCCAGCGCCTCGCCCTCCACCTGCTCGCGCTGCCATACCGCGTAGTCGGCGTACTGCACCGCCAGCTCCGGCAGCGGCGATTCCCCGCCCCGGCGATACGCCTCGTACAGCGCCGACAGCTCCCGGTAGAGCACCCCCATGCTCCACCCGTCGCTGACGATGTGGTGCTGCGAAAGGAGCAGCACGTGGTCTTCCTCGCCCAGCCGCAGCAGCGCCGCGCGGAAGAGCGGGCCCGCCGAGAGGTCGAACAGCCGCGTCGTGCCCTCCGCGACGAGCTCCCGCTGCACCTCCGCCTCGCGCGCCTCGCCGGGGAGATGCGAGAGGTCCATCACGGCCAGCCGGAAGCCGCCGAACGGCGCGATCACCTGCCGGGGGGTGCCGCCCTGCTCCCGGAAGGTGGTCCGCAGCGCCTCGTGGCGCCGCACGATCTCGCCCAGGCTCCGCTCCAGCGCGTCCACGTCCAGCGCGCCGCGCAGGCGCAGGGCGAAGGGGAGGTTGTAGGAGATCTCGCCGGGCCGCAGCCGGTCCAGGAACCAGAGCCGCTCTTGCGCGAACGACGCCGGCGGCGGCTCCGTGCGCTCCACCGGCACCACGGGCGGCAGCACCGGCAGCCCCGCGCGGCGCATCTCCTCCACGCGCCCGGCCAGCTCCGCCACCGTGGGTCCCTCGAAGAGCGCCCGCAGCGGCAGCTCCACGCCGAAGAGCTCGCGGACCCCCGACACCACCCGCGTGGCCAGGAGCGAGTGCCCGCCCAGCTCGAAGAACGGGTCGTGCACCCCCACCCGCTCCACGCCCAGCACCTCCGCCCAGGTCCCCGCCAGCACCTCCTCCACGGGGGTGCGCGGCGCCACGTACGTCTCCTCCGCCGGCGCGAACTCCGGCGCCGGCAGCGCCTTGCGGTCCAGCTTGCCGTTGGGGTTCACCGGGAGCGCGTCCATGCGGACGAACGCGGCCGGGATCATGTACTCCGGCAGCCGCTGCGCGAGGTGGGCGCGC
>JBJMPM010000363.1:0-11065 GCA_045803205.1 Longimicrobiaceae bacterium | reverse complement strand
CGCTCTCCTCGCCGGCGCGCTTGCGGCGGCGCCCGATCTGCGCGGACTCATCATCCAGCCGCACCCTGCGCGATGAGCAGCACCAGGTACCACGCACTCGCGACCATCACCAGCACGAACACGAGCCCCAGGCAGGCGCCCATGATCACCACCACGGTTTTCAGGAACGTGGAGACGCTGGGGCCGAAGTAGCCCCCCGCCGCTGCGACGAGGAGGTAGAGCACCACGACCGAAGACGCGTTGTCGAGAACGCTGTTGGAATCCGTCGAGAGCAGCGCCGCCACGGGAGTGAGCAGGCTCTCCAGCATGATGGCGTGCCCGAAGAGAAACAGGGCGTACACGAACGATTCGGCGATCGTGATTCGCCCCGGGAACAGCAGGCGCTGAAGCGGAACGAAAAAACAGCAGACCAGCAGCGCCGAGAAGACGGGATGAATTTGCACCGCCGTGGTGACCTGGAGGAACACGCCGTCCCAGAGCTTGTCGTCGCCGGCGGTGCGGGCGGCGCCCGCCAGGAACGACCGCTCCCGCAGGGGCCACACAGCAACTGACGCAGCGGCGCTCAGCAACAGGTATCCAACCGGGTTGGTAAACTGTTGGCGCCTCCCGTAGACGTACTCCCGGATCATCCGTCCGGGGCGCAGCGAGAGCGCGACGAACGTGTGCAGGAGCCCGCTCTCGAGCGAGAGCGACCTCGTCAGGAACTCCTTCATGATTCCGCCGACCGTAGGGCGCCCTTCGAGGTGGTGCTGACCGCAGAGGTGACAATAGGCGCCGTAGCGCGGACCTCCGCAGTTCAGGCATCCGGGCGTGTACGCAGGTGGGGCGGAATGGAACGTCTGCATGGGAAGAGAGCCGGATGGATGAAGACGCGCGTCGTAACCTGGATCCGAGGATCCGATGGTGTAGCTGGAGCCAGGAATTCGCAAGAGGCACGTCCCGCAGCACCGCGAAGCGGGGACCGTTTCGAGGCCCGTCGGCTTGGCCACAAGTGAGAGACGCAGAGAGGCCGCCGCGCCTCTCTGCGTCTCCGCGTCTCTGCGTGAGATGCCGTTTCACCCCGTGTTGCGCAGCCCGGCGGAGATCCCGTTGATGGTGGCGGCGAGGGCGTAGTTCAGCGCGTCGCTCTCCTCGCCGGCGCGCTTGCGGCGCAGCAGGTCGACCTGGATCAGGCTCATCGGGTCGACGTACGGGTTGCGCAGGCGGATGGAGCGCGCCAGCACCTCGTTCTCCTCCAGCAGCCGGCTCTGTCCGGTCACCCGCAGCACCGCGTCCGTGGTGCGCGCGAGCTCCTCCTCCATCATCCCGAACACCCGCTCGCGCAGCGCACCGTCCTCCACCAGGCCGGCGTAGCGCCGCGCGATCGACAGGTCCGCCTTCGCCAGCCCCACCTCCACGTTGCGCACCAGGTCGTTGAAGAGCGGGAAGGTGCGCATCATCTCCCCCAGCAGCGCCGCCTCGTCCGCGCCGCGGGCGGCGAAGCGCTCCAGCGCGTGCCCCACGCCGAACCAGGCCGGGAGCACGTGCCGGCTCTGCATCCACCCGAACACCCAGGGGATGGCGCGCAGGTCGCCCAGCCCCGTGGTCTTTCCCCGCCGTGTCGGGCGGGAGCTGATGCGCGCGTGCTCCAGCTCCTCCACCGGCGTCGCCTGCTCGAAGTAGGGGAGGATGTCGGGGTTCTCCGCCACCCGCTCGCGGTAGAAGGCGTACGCGTCGGCCGACATCGCCTCCATCGCGCGGTCCCACACCGCGGCGCGCGCGGGGTCGATCGGCGACGGGCCGGCGAGGGCGTCGAGCGCGGCGGCCACCATCAGCTCCAGGTTGCGCTCGGCGAGCACGGTGTCGCTGTATTTCCAGTTCAGCACCTCACCCTGCTCGGTGAGCCGCAGTTCCCCCGTGAACGCACCCGGCGGCTGGCTGGTGATGGCCCGGTGCGTGGGCCCGCCACCGCGGCCCACGGTGCCGCCGCGGCCGTGGAAGAGCCGGAGCGTGACCCCCGTCTCCCGCGCGACCTCGTGCAGCGCGCGGTGCGCCTTGTAGATCTCCCAGGTGCTGGTGAGCATCCCGCCGTCCTTGTTGCTGTCGGAATACCCCAGCATCACCTCCTGCCGCCGCCCCCAGCTGTCCAGCAGCCGCGCGTAGTCGCCGCGCGTCCAGAGCTCGCGGCAGATCTCCGGGCAGGCGCGCAGGTCGTCGATCGACTCGAAGAGCGGCACCGGCATCAGCCCCGGATCGTCGCCCTCCGCCGCCACCCGCACCCCCGCGGCCTCGGCCAGGCGCACCACGGTGAGCACGTCGTCCACGCCCGCGGCGCCGCTGATCACGTGGACCTGGATCGCCTCCGGCGGATAGGTGCGCTTGAGCTCGGCGACGGCGCGGAGCGTGTCGAGCACCATCCGCGTCTCCTCCGACGGCGGGCCGGGGAGCGCGCCGCCGGCCTCGGCGGGGGCGAGCAGCTCCTCGCGCGCGCGGGCGTGGAGGCGCGCATGCTGGCGGACGTCGAGGGTGTGCAGGTGGAAGCCGAAGGTCTCCACCTGCCGCAGCAGCGGATCGATGAAGAGCGCGGCCAGGCGCTCCCCGCGGTTGGCCGCCAGCGACTCGCGCACCAGGCACAGATCGGCGGCGAAGTCGCGCGCGTGCGGGTAGGCGTGCGGGTGATGGGGATCGTCGCGGGCGAAGCGCAGCCGCGCGCCCAGGTAACCCAGGAAGCGGCGGTAGAGCTCGGTCTGCGAGCGGCGCTCGGGGATGGGGTCGAGGGTGGCGAAGGTGGAGGCGTACGCCTCCAGCGCCGCGGCCAGCGCCTCGCTCACCGGCGTCTGCAGCGTCGAGGTGCTCAGCCGTTCCACGAGCTGCTCCAGCGACTGCACGTAGCGGTCGAGGATGGTCTCGCGGGCGAGCTGCAGCGCGTCGCGCGTGACCTCGGGGGTGACGAAGGGGTTGCCGTCGCGGTCGCCGCCGATCCAGCTCCCGAAGCGCAGCACCTGGGGCAGCTCCGCCGCGGCCAGCGGCTCGCCGAAGCCCGCGCGGAAGCCGTCCGCCAGCTCGGCGTAGAGCCCGGGGATGGTCCGCACCAGCACGCGGCGGTAGTAGTCGAGCCCCATCTGGATCTCGTCGCGCACCGAGGGGCGGCTGCGGCGCACCTCGTCCGTCTGCCAGAGCGCGGTGACCTCGGCGGCGATGGCCTCTTCCTGGCGCGCCGCCCCGGCGTCGGTCAGGGGGAGCCGGTCCAGCCGCTCCAGCGCGCGGGCGATGCGGGCGCGCTTGAAGAGCACGGTGCGGCGCGACACCTCCGTGGGGTGCGCGGTGAAGACGGGGACCACGCGGACCTCCGCCAGCCGCGCGAGGATGGCGGCACGGTCCATCCCCGCGTCGCGCAGGCGGAGCAGCGTGCCGCGGAAGGTGCCGGGCTGCGGCGGGCGGCCGGCGCGCAGCTCGGCGGCGCGGCGGCGGCGGCCGCGGTGCGCCGTCTCCGCCAGGTTGGTGAGCTCGAAGTAGATGGAGAAGGCCTTGGTGAGCGCGTACGCCTGCTCCACGTCGAGGCCCGCGACGATGGCGGATGCGCGCTCCATCCCCGCGTCCGACGACGACGGGGGCGCGACGCCGCCCTCTGCGGCGTCGGGCTCGCGGCTGCGGATCAGCAGGCCGCGCAGCTCCTCGACGGCGGCGTAGAGCGCCTCGCCCTCCTGCTCGCGCAGCACCCGCCCCAGCAGCGTGCCGAGCGAGCGCACGTCGCGCCGCAGCGGCGCCTCCTTGAGCTCCGCGTCGTCCGCCGTCAGCTCCGCCAGCCGCTGCTCCTGCGACGCCGCGCGCCAGAGGGGCTCCCCCGCCCCGCCGCCCTTTGTCTCCGCCTCCTCCACGTATCCTCCCGTCCCGCGATTCGTCCGTCGCTCTGGCTGATACCAGATCCGGCAAAAGAGTGCGTCCGCGGATCGCGTGACCATGCGACTGAAGCCGCCGCTACAACGGCACCCAGTCCACCTTTCGCGGACTCCAACGACGCGGGCTTTGCTTTCGGATCCGGTATGAGGGAATACGCAGGAAGCGGCCCGCGATCAAGCGGTGAGACCCCTTCATCAACCGCAATGCGAAAAGGCGAGGCACGGTTGTGCCTCGCCAGAGGTGTCTGTCGGCTTGCTCAGCGGTCCCGTTTCTCGCGATCAGGCCCCACGAGCTGTCCAGCAGGATACCGTGTCGCGTTCAACGCGAGCTTTTCCCGGGCGGCGGCCGGCAAATCTATCCCGGCCACGTCCGCGAAACGGAGGACCGCCAGAAACACGTCGGCAAGCTCGTGCCGGACATCGACCGGCCTTTCGACCACCGAATCCTGACCCCAGCGAAACAGTGCGAGCAGTTCGCCGGCCTCGGTCGCAATGAGGGCGGCAAGGTTCTGTGGCGTGTGGTACTGCTCCCAGCGGCGCTCGGAGGCGAACGTCCGCAGCGCCTGCTGCAGCTCCGCGATTTCCTCCGGCATCGTCAGCCCCGGAAGCAGTGGTCGTTGTGCCAGCGGAGCGCGTCGGGGTCGGGGTGAAGGTCGTGGTTCGCCGGGAGCAGGATGCTGGAGCCGTGCATCCGCACGTAGTTCTCGCCGTCGTTGAAGTCGTCGCGCATCCGGCTGCTCGCCTCGACCCTGTACTCCGGCGTCACGGTGATGTAGCCCGCGTCGAAGAGGCGATGGACGTCGGACCGAAGGAGCAGCCCGTTCCGGATCTCGTGCGTCTCCACCTCCGCGAACGGGCGAATGTGCGCGGCTTCGAGCGCTGGAAGCGCGCGTTCGCGCGTCACCGCGCACTGCCGCTGGTAGGCATCGGTCACCACGACCCGGAACGTGCCCTGGCCGAGGCGGTGCCGCACGAGCGTGGGATCGCCGTATCCTCCCGGGATCGCTACAGGGCCCCCCTCCGTTGGGCGGCCGATGCTCGTCCCTTGCAGCCGGTCGGCTACTTGCGACCACAGCCGTGACCCGGCCGGGGTCGAGAACTCGTAGCGCTTTCCACGTTGAATCCCACGCCCCCAGTCGTCGGGTGCGGAAATCCACAGTTCCTCAGGCCAGAAGAACGGCTCCACGAGGAGGATGCATCCGATGACGTAGTCGTCGAGCGAGCGCGGATCCCCTCCGCGGATCAGCGAGATGATTCGACGCAGTTCCGCAAAAGAGGCAGCGCCGTTCTTCTCGCGGAAAGCGTCCCACGCGAGGCTGATGGGCAACTCGGTGTAGTGTTCGAAGAACCCACCACCCGCGATCTTGAAATATGGCGCCCTCAATTTGAACAGGAGCGGCTCGCCGCGGCGCAGCACGCCAAAACGGCCGCCCCAGGGTTTGGGCATCCAGAAGTTCACCTCGTCGACGCCCGGCCGGGCGGAGAGGAAGCTGAACCATTCAGGATCGGTGAGATTGACGTAGGCGCCCATTGGTGAGAGAGCCTTTCGCGTCAGAGTGGGTCTGGAGAAGCAGACGTGACGATAATAGCGCGGTGATATGCCGTCTCCAACATTGGCTTCCGCCTGTCTCTCTGTGTTCGAACCGGCATCCGAGCGCCAGCGCCAGCCCGCACAGCGACGTCGATCAGAACGGCTCCAGCCCTTGCGTCAGCTCGTCGAGGAGACCCATGCGCCCGGGGAGCCTGTCCAGCCCGGGGAAGCCGCCGCAGCGCAGGATCGCGAGCCGGAGGTAGGGGACGAAGAAGAGATCGTGCCGCTCGTTGAGGAAGCGGAAGTCGGCCGAGGCGTACGGCAGTTGCACGCCGTACGGCGGGCCGCCGCTGACGTTGTCCTTGTGGAGATCGTCCGGCGCGAGCCCGCCCTCGAACGGCTCCGGCTCATCCTCATCTCCCTGATCCTCTTCCCAATCGTCCAGCTCGGCGAGCACCTCCGCCGGCCCGCCGACGACGAGCGGGTCGAGCCGCTCCGGCCACGACCGCCGCATCCCGACGAGATCGACCAAGCCGACCTCCTCCCAGAATGCGACGAGCGAGAGAGGGAGCGGCCCGACGCGCGCCTCCAGCCGTGCGAGAGCGGCTCGCGTCGCGTCGGACGGGGCAACGAGCGGCCCCTCGCTGTAGTAGCCGTCCGAGCCGTCCGGGTAGATGCCGAAAACGTAACCCGCGGCGCGCAGCCGATCTACGAGCATCTCGCAGTTGCGACGGACGCGGCGCATGGTCTCGGCCCCGACCGCGCGCGCCGCCGAGAGGTGCGGCTCGTTGCGAACGGCGGGGCCGAGCGCCTGGAACTCGCTCCACACGCGCTCGTGCTCGCCGTTCAGGTAACGTTCGAGAGAGTCCATCGTACGTTGAGAAAGGAGAGATCACCCTCACGCGCACGGAGGCGAGGATAGCGGGGAAAGATTGCTGCTTCGGCAGCCCGGGGCCGGCAGGCGGATGTCGTTCATCGCATGAATGATAATCATCCATGCCATGAATGAGTTGCAGGAAATATAAAGACGCGGTCAGCCGGCGGCGGCTCTCCGGAAAGCGGCCAGCGTGCAAACCACTCGCACGTCACGCGGCGTTCAAACGCTCCATCCCCGGAGAGAATCAAAGGAGCACCGCGGCAACACCCTCCACCCTCCTCGCGAGCGCCGCACCCATGACCTGTTCCATCTCCTCCCGACGCCGTCACCTTCCAATCATCCGCACCATTGCAGTCGCCGCACTCCCACTCCTCGCCACGACCGCGGCTGCGCAGGGTGGCGCGGACCCGATCGAGGGGACGTGGTACGGAGTGGCGGAAGCCGCGCCGGACTCGGGGCTGCCGGTGAGCGTGCGGCTCGACGTGCGGCTGCGGCACGACTCGGTGTTCGCCGAACTCACCCTGCCGGAGTCGCGGCAGATCGCGCTCGCCATCCCCAGCCCGTACAGCGACAGCACGCACGCGAGCTACGCCGGCGGCGTGCTGCGGATGGAGTTCACGCCCGACATCGGGCTGGGCTTCATCGGGCGGCTGGGGATCGCGCGCGAGGAGGAGCGCATCCGCTTCGAGGGGCGCCTCGCCGGGCCCGACCGGATGGAGGGACGCATCGAGATCACCACCTTCGCGTCGCCCATCACCCTGCGGCGCGGCGCCCCGCCGGCGGAGTACCGCGAGGAGCGGGTCCGCTTCACCAGCCAGGCGACGCCGCTTACGCTGGGCGGCACGCTGGTGCTGCCGCGCGGCCGCGGCCCCTTCCCCGCGGTGGTCTTCGTCACCGGCTCCGACCCCGACACGCGCGAGGCCTGGCGCTTCGAGGCGGCGGCGCTCGCGCGGCGCGGCGTGGCCTCGCTGCTCTACGACAAGCGCGGCGTGGGCGAGTCTTCCGGCGCCTCGCACGACCTGGCGTCGTGGGACGACCTGGCCGACGACGCCGGCGCCGCCGTGCGCTACCTCGCGTCGCGCCCGGACCTGATCGACACCGCGCGCATCGGGATGGTGGGGCAGAGCCAGGGGACGTGGGTGATCACCAAGGTGGCGGTGCGCGACCCGGCGGTGAGGTTCCTGGCCTACGTCTCCGGCAACGGGATGAGCGCGGCGGAGCAGGAGACCTACCGCACCGGCGCGCTGATGGCGGCCGACGGGTTTTCGGCGGCGGAGGTCGAGCGCGCCCGCGCCTTCCAGCGACAGAAGTTCGACGTGGCGCGCACGGGGCTGGGATGGGCGGCGCTCGACTCCGCGATGGCCCGGCTCCGCGCGGACTCGGTGCGCTGGTTCCCCGGCTACGGCACCGGGGCGGCGGCGCGCACGCTGGGCGTCCTCCGCCTCTACGGCGTGCTGCAGTTCAACTACGACCCGCGCCCCGACCTCCGCCGCATCCGCGTTCCCGTGCTGGTGATCATGGGCGGCGGCGACCTGGTGTTCCCGCCGGAGCGGGTGGTGGAGCGGATGCGCGCCTCGCTGGGGAGCCGCGACGTCGCCACGCACGTGGTGCCGCGCGCCAGCCACGGGCTGATGGCGGTGCAGACCTGGCGCGGCCGCCCCTTCCGCGGCGCGGTCAGCCCCGAGTTCCTGCGCACCCTCACCGACTGGATCGCCGCCCGCGCGCACGGTGCGCGGCGGCGGTGAGCGTCCGCCACTTCCCTGCGGCATCCTCCCGTTATCCTGCTACAGCACTTTCCACCACGGTGCGGCCAGCACGTCGGGAGTGAGCCATGAAACGGTGCTCCCGGTGTGCAGCAGCAAGCCGGCACGGGATTGCCCGCCGTACTCGCCGCGGAAGGTACGCAGGTGAGCCGCGTCGGCGAGACGGGGGCGGCCCGAGGCCTTGACCTCGATCGGCAGGAGCTTCCCGCCCGCCTCGACCACGAAGTCCACCTCCTCGCCGATCGCCGTGCGCCAGTAGAACAGCTCGGCCCGATCCAGGCGGGCGTCGCGCCAGGCCAGGAGATCGTGAAGAACGAGGTTCTCGAGGTGGGCTCCACCCGGCTCGTCGCTCCCGCCGAGATACAGCGCGACGCCCGTGTCGCCCCAGTAGAGCTTGGGCGTCTTGATGAGCCGCTTGGTGCGGTTCACGGCGTATGCGGGGAGCCGCACCAGCAGGTACGACGTTTCCAGCAGGTTCAGGTAGCGGTGCACGGTGGGCTGCGGCAGCGCCACGTCCCGGCCCAGCTCGGTCTGGTTGACGAGCTGGCCAAGGCGGAGGCCGGCCGCGCGCATCAGCCGCCGGAAGTCGGGGAGCGCCGCGATGGAGGAGAGCTCCTGCAGGTCGCGCTCGAGGTAGGTGCGTACGTAGCCGTCGAACCAGACCTCCCGGTCGCGCGCCGTGTCCATGTGGATCGCCGGCGTCGGGAAGCCTCCCCGGCGCGCCAGCGCGCGCCAGTCCTCCGGCTCGTCCGGCTGTGCCTTCAGCAGGTCCAGCCACGCTGCGTCGGGCGCAGCGAGCAGCTCTTCCCATACCCCGCAACGGCCCAGCCCCGCCTGCTCGCGCCGGGTCATCGGCCAGAGGGCGAGGTAGCTCGCGCGGCCGGCCAGCGACTCGGAAACCTGGCGCATCAGGAGCAGGTTGGCCGAGCCGGTGATCAGGAACCTGCCGGGAGTGCGCCGCCGGTCGATCGCCCGCTTCACGGCGTGCAGCAGCTCGGGTTCGCGCTGCACCTCGTCGAGGGTCACGGGCCCGGTGCCTCCCACCAGGACGTCGGGGTCACGCCGGGCCGCGTCCCTCACATCGAGATCGTCGAGCGAGAAATAGCGCCGCTCGCCGGGAGCGAGCTCCTGTGCCAGGGTGCTCTTCCCGGACTGCCGTGGTCCGGTCACCACGACCGCGGGCATCACCCGCAGGCGCTCGGCCAAGCTCAGGGCTACGATGCGAGGGCAATGATAATCATTCATGGTATGAATGATTATCATTCACCTCGTGAATGGTCAACATGAAAGCCGAGGTGAAAGCAACTCCACGGCTGGGGCATTCACCCGCAGGGGCGCTCCGCCAGGCCCAGGCTACGATAGGAGGCGAGAGATCCATTCATGGCGTGAATGATTATCATTCATGGTGTGAATGACCAATGCGGAAGGCCGTGGAAGGAGCAAATCTCCCACGGCCTCCGACTCGGGAACGATGGACGTCAGTGCCTGGTGGTGATGAGGATCACGCCGTTGGCGCCGCGCACGCCGTAGAAGGCGGTGGAGCCGATGTCCTTCAGCACCTCGATCTTGGAGATGTCCTGCGGGGGGAGCCACTTGAGCGCGCCGCCCGGCTCCGCGTTGATCGGCATCCCGTCCACGACGTAGAGCGGCTCGGTGCTCAGGCTCAGCGACGTGGCCCCGCGGATCCGCACCGACACCCCGCCGCCCGGGAGCGGGAGCACCTCCACGCCGGCGAAGCGGCCGATCAGCAGCTCCTCCGCACGCGCCACCCGCACGTCCTTCACGTCCTCATCAGTCACCTCCCCCCTGGGTGCGGCAGCCACAGACGGCGGCGGCAGCGAGGGTCCAGGATCGGGCTTCGCCTCGCCGCTGGTGCGGCAGCCCGATGCTGCGAGCAGCAGGGCGAAGATCGAGGTGGCGCGGGCGAGATGGGGTGATGGAGCCATGATCGTCTCCTTCCGTCCAGGCGTGCGGACCGGCGGCCCGCTCACACGATGTATGCGTCCGCGCCGGCACACAAGCCTCGCCGCAAGCCGTGGTCCCATCGGCAGAAGAGGGGACAGGTTACAGGGGACAGGGGACAGCAGGCAGTTGCCCGCTGTCCCCTATCCCCTGTTCCCTGCCGTTGCCGTCAGCCGGCCGGCTGGGCGCCGGCGGTCACGAAGTCGTACGCGATGGCCACGTGGTAGTCGAACGAGACGCCTCCCAGGCGCTCGCAGCGGCAGTCGTAGCTGCGCACGTACAGCGTCACGGAACCGCCCGAGTGCGTCTCTCCCGTCATCACGAAGGCGGGGCGCTCGAGGCTGTCCGTCTCCATCTTGTCGATGATCGGGTTGAACGTCGCCGTCGCCACGAACGACACGCCGCCCACCAGCCCGATCTGCTCGCACACCACGTCGGGGGAGGTCAGCGACAGCTGCCAGTTCCCACTGCCGTCGGTCACCCCCTTGCCCGCGAGATACCGCACCGTCGTCTCGCGGCATTCCTTCGTCTCCGGCTTGGTGCCGTCGTCGGACATCTGCCGTACCAGTACGTTCTCGTTCCACTGCATCAACAGGTTCATGATGGCCTCCTAGGTGGAGATGATGGGACGCGCCTCCGTGGCGGGCGAGCGGATCTCGCCGGAGGCGCATGATTGGTGACGCGAAAAGAAGGTAGGGAAGCGGAACGACGCCGGGCAAGCAAACGTGTGAGTGCCGCCCGCGTGAACCGAATCGCCCCGCAACCCTGTTCTCCCTCCTCCGCGGCGGCGACTTTGCGGCAGATCGCGCGGCTCCGTGCCTCCTGATCCGGCTGAAGGCCGTGTACGACTCGACTGCATGGCCTTCCTCGGAGACGGTGGAGAAGCCGCCTCCCAGACGTCATCCTGAGAAGGTGTTGCTGAACCCGTTCTTCGGACACCCCTGGGGTGTCATCCTGAGGCCCGGCCACGTGGAATCAGCGTTCACTTCGATGGCGGCAGGGCCGTGAGGATCTGATTGCGGCCACGCCGGGGCCGGCTGCGGAAGCTCGCGCG
>JBJMPM010000331.1:0-61828 GCA_045803205.1 Longimicrobiaceae bacterium | reverse complement strand
CCCGAGCGGATCTGGCCGCCCTCATGGCGAAGCTGACGAACGATCAACCGGAACCTCTCGCTCTCTGTGCATGACCAATACGTCACCGAACTTGCGAGCGGGACCACTTAGGCTCGCCACCTCTCCCGTACCGGGAGAGGTTGCATGCCTATACGCCTGCGCGACTCTCCACCGGCAGCGCTTCTGCTGCGTTTGCAAGAACGGCGGCAGGCCGCGCTACCGCCGCGTCCACCACCCTCTCCCGGTACGGGAGAGGGTCGCGCTCTCAGGCGCGGGGAGAGGGCCCCACGAGGCCTCGGCCGCGCACGTGAGCCTCGCCAACGCCGAACCACTGGGCACTAGGCACTAGGCACTAGGCACTATTTCCGTCCCCGCATTCCCCGCCACCGCCTCCCGCCCCTGGTCCAGGCGCGCGATCACGGCGCGGCGGCCGCCGCTCTTCACGAAGGCCGCGGCGGCCTCCAGCTTGGGCGCCATGCTCCCCTCGCCGAGCTCGCCCGAGGCGATGAGCGCCTCCGCCTGGTCGACCGTAA
This sequence comes from Longimicrobiaceae bacterium, assembly GCA_045803205.1. Taxonomy (GTDB): domain Bacteria; phylum Gemmatimonadota; class Gemmatimonadetes; order Longimicrobiales; family Longimicrobiaceae; genus Longimicrobium. Next base: position 61,295 of record JBJMPM010000331.1, on the reverse strand, counting down.
GGCGGCGGAGGGCGCGCTGCGTCTCCCTGCCGTAGTCGGCGTAGACGCAGTCGACGTCGGTGAGGATCACCAGCACCTCGGCGCCGATGTCGCGGCCCAGGATGGCGGCGGCGCGGTCCTTGTCGACCACCGCGTCCACGCCCTCCAGTCCCCCGCCCCACTCCTCCGTGCGGTAGACGGGACAGCCGCCGCCGCCCGCGGCGATCACCAGGTGGCCCTCGGCGACGAGCGAGCGGATCATCGGGCGCTCCACGATGGCGGTGGGGCGAGGGCTCGGCACCACGCGCCGCCAGCCGCCCTTCACCTCCACCACGTCGCCCCCCATCTCGGCGGCCAGGTCGCGGGCGGTCTCCTCGTCCATCGTGCGGCCGATGGGCTTGGAGGGGCGCTCCAGCTCCGGGTCGGCCGGGTCCACCAGCACCTGGGTGACCACCGTCACCACCTGGCGGTCAACGCCGGCGCGGAGGAGCGCGTTCTGCAGCGACTGCTGGATCATGTAGCCGATCCACCCCTGCGTCGCCGCCACCAGCACGCCCAGCGGGAGCGGGGGAACCAGGTGCCGCGCGTGCTCGTTGCGGATCAGCGCGTTCCCCACCTGCGGCCCGTTGCCGTGCACGATGGCGATGCGCCACCCCTCGCGCGCCAGCTCCACCACCGCGCCCAGGCTCTCGCGGGTGTGGCGGAACTGCTGGGTGATGGTGCCCTCTTCGCCCGGCTGCGCCAGCGCGTTGCCGCCCAGCGCGATGACGATCGTCTTCTCTTGCACACCCCTCCTGGAACGAAGGGCGACATCTTACGGCTCCCCCACCTTGCGCGGCAAGCTGGAATACGGGGCCGCCAGGGCACCCCGGGGTGGAAACGCAGGCGAAATCGCAGCGTGTCCGCCACGTACCCCCGGGTTGGAAACCCGGGGCTGCAACGGCACGAAGTCCGCCTTCGCGGACTGCGAACGCGGCATCGTGCCCAACCTCCTCGCACTCTAAAACAAAGACGTCATCCTGAGGCCGGCCACGCTGCAACCGACGCACACGAAATAAGTTAGCAGGCCGAAGGATCTATACTCGACCCTCGGATTCGGCCGGCGGTGCACTGGGGAGCCGGGGCGGTTGAAACCGCGGCAACGCGGCAACAACCACACGAAGTCCGCCTCCGCGGACTACCGCCCTCCGTTCACCTGCCGCGCTGGTGCACGCGATGCGCATCGATGCTGCCGAAGCGCGAGAACGGCGCTGCTGCTGCAGATAATCCACTTGTATCGCTGTCGGATTCAGGCTTTACTGGTGTGGCTTCTTCGCGGGGAGCGCTTGGGGAGTCTGGATCGGCGACGTAATCGAAAATCGCTCCGTTTCTTCTACCGTTTCGAGATCTGCTGATGGTTGTCGAAACTTTAGTGGTGAAGGGATTGGGTTGGGTCGCCAGCGCGGCGGCCGGCGGTGTTGTGGAGGGCCGTGCGGAGGAGGGGTTCCAGCGCGCGCAGCGAAGCCTGCGCGAACTGCTCGGCCGGCCGGAACTCACGACACTCGCCCACGGCATCCAACGCGCGCAGTTCCGCGCGCTCGACCAACTCGTTTGTGATTACCAAGAGGTGACCCGTCTCGGAAAACTCTCGGCGCCGGGCCCGTTCGTCGAAAAAACACTCGCCTACTGCCGGGAGTCCCTCCGGCTGGTCGGGCACTCCATGACCGATGCTGCATCCGAGTCCGCTGCAACGCGGGTCGTGTCGACCGCAGCGGCGGAGGGCGGCTCCATCGCAGGCGGTGTCAGGGAGATCGAAGATGCCGTCCTCGGTGAGTTGCGCGATGCCCTGGATAAGGTGTCGCTGCCGCATGCGTTCGAGGTGCACTTCCGCAACGGGAGGCGGGGACGACGGCGCTTCATGGAGCTGTTCGCCATCTATGTGGCCGAGGAAATCAAAGACAACGCCGCCTTCCGTGACATCCTGAACGTACACCTGCACCTGCAGACACACGGCGCCGCCCGGAGCGCGAACCAGTTAGCCGAACAGATCCTGCAGCAGTTCGGTCCAGCACTCGAACGCATCGAGGATGCTGTTGGCGAAGTCGCCGCAACTACGGACGAGATCAAGGCGATCCAGGTCGCGCACGGCGCAACCCTCGACGAAATCCTGCGGGCCGTGTCGGTCGAGAAGGGCGTTCCAGTCGCTCCCCTGCGCCAGATCCTCGAACGCTTGGGAGAGTTGGAGGTGCCGAACGAGCGCATTGCGGAACGCCTGGATGCATGGACCGGAGAGTATCTGAACCTGCGCCAAAAGTGGTTGCAGGTGGCGGAGAGCACACTAGACGTGGCTGCGGTAAAGGGCGAGGCACTCGCGCTAATCGACGCCGGCGACTTCGACGGCGCACGCCGCCTGTTTGGGGAGGCGCGAGAGAAGGTGCGTGCCGCACGCCAGGACCGCGCCCGCGAGGAGGCCTCGCTCTTGGCGGGCGAGGCCGACGTAGATCGGCTGGAGTTGCGCTACCGGGAGGCCGCAGAGCGGTATGCCGAAGCCGCCTCGCTGGTGAGTGCATTCGATACAGACGCGCACTTCGATTATCTGTGGAAGCGAGCAGACACTAACTTTCTGCTGGGACAAGAGTTCGGCGTCAATTCGGCTCTTCTAGACGCCATCGAAGGTTGGCGGCAGCTTCTCAATCTGAGTCCACGTGAATCGCAGCCGCTTCAATGGGCTGTGGCGCAGAACAGCTTGGGAAATGCCTTAAGCATCTTGGGCGAGCGGGAGAATGGGATAACGCGGCTGGAGGAGGCGGTGGCGGCGTACCGGGCCGCACTGGAGGAGTTCTCGCGCGAGCGTACGCCACGCGACTGGGCGATGACGCAAAACAACTTGGGGAACGCCCTGAGTAGACTGGGGGAGCGGGAGAGCGGGACCGCGCAGCTGGAAGAGGCAGTGGCAGCGTACCGGGCTGCGCTGGAGGAACGCACGCGCGAGCGGATGCCACTCGCATGGGCGATAACGCAGAATAACCTGGGGAATGCTCTGAGGAACCTAGGCGAGCAGGAGAGCGGGACGGCGCGACTGGAGGAGGCGGTGGTGGCGTTCCGGGCCGCGCTGGACACGTTTGTAGAGGCCAGTGCCGAACGCTTCGCCTCAATTGCGCGGCGGAACCTCGAGCACACACTTAAGCTGCTCGACGAGCGATCGGGCAGGTGATGCGAGCCTTCGGCGGAGCTACTTCGAGGCGAGTTGGTAGACGCCGTCCCAGTCGAGGGGGGGTGGAACGACGGTGTTCTTCTGGCAGCGCTCCAGATAGACGGCGGTGGGGCCGTCGTCCGGGTACTGCTCGGCGAGGGACTCGAAGGCCTCGAGGGCGGCGCCGAACTGGCGGGCGCGGCAGAGGGCCAGCGCCTCGGCGAAGCCGGAGACCAGCGCGGCCGTGCGCTCGTCCACGCCTTGTTCCTTCGTCGCGATCAGCTCGTAGACGCCGACCGGCTCGTCGCGGCCAGGTACGCGCACACGGTCGATCTCCCGACCCACGAGGTGCGCCTGGACCTCGCGCCAGGTGAACTCGGAGACCAGGATCTCGGTGCCGTACTCCTTGTTCGCGCCCTCCATGCGCGAGGCCAGGTTCACCTGGTCGCCCATGCAGGTGTAGTCCATCATCCGGTAGCTCCCCAGGTTCCCCACCAGCACCCGGCCGGTGTTGATGCCGATGCGCGCGTGCAGCGCCGGCATCCCCCGCCGCTCCCAGTCCGCGCGCAGGCGGCGCAGCTCGTCGCGCATCCGGAGCGCCGCGCGGCAGGCGCGCACGGCGTGGTCGTCCAGCGGCACGGGGACGCCGAACTCGGCCATCAGCGCATCGCCCAGGTACTTGTCGATCACCCCGCCGTGCTCCACCACCACGTCGGTCATCGCCGTCAGGTACTCGTTGAGCAGCGCCACCAGCTTGGTGGGCGCGAGCCCCTCGGCCACGCGGCTGAAGCCCTTCACGTCGCTGAACAGCACCGTGGCCACCCGCTCCTCGCCGCCCAGCGCCAGCAGCTCGGGGCGGTGGATGAGCTCCTGCACCACCGCCGGGGGCACGTACTGCTGAAACATCCTGCGGATGCGCGACTTCTCGCGCGCCTCGTCGGTCTCCCGCACCGCCGTCGCCCCGCCCCAGGCGAGCGCCACCCCGAGCACGGGCACCGCCGCTCCGAGGCTGAGCCCCTCGCGCGTGAAGAGGAGCCACGCCACGGCCACCGCGATGAAGGCGAGCGCCACGGCGACGGCCGCTCCCCGCAGGCCGCGCAGCTGGGCGAACGCCAGCACCGTGACGAGGGCGAGGAGCGCGATCCACGCGAACTGCACGCCGCGCGGGACCTCGCGGAGGTGGCGTGCGGCCAGGAGCGCGGCCGCGGCCTGGGCGTGGATCTCGACCCCCGAGAGGAGCGAGGCTTCCCCGCTCTCCCCCGCGTCGCGGAAGGGGGTCAGGTGGAGGTCCTGGTGCTCCGGGATGGTGGTGCCGACGAAGACGATGCGGTCGCGGAAGACGCCGGAGGCGGCCAGGTCGTCGAACGAGTCCAGGTCCCACTCGCCCAGGTTCGTCCCGGCGTCGTCCACCACCGTCACGTACGAGTGCGTGTCCACGGAGCCGGTGGGGCCGGCATAGTCCACCAGCATCCCCCCGGCCGGCCCGCGGGGGATGAAGCGGCCGCCGAGGCGCCATCCATCCGCCGTCTCGCGCAGCGCGTCGGCGGGGAGGCGGAGGTAGCGCCGCACCGCCTCGACGCCGAGCTGCGCCCGGGTACCCTGCGGATACGCGTGCAGCACGGGGTACTCGCGCACCACGCCGTCCACGGGGTCGGGGCGCACGTCCACGATGCCGATGGGCGCGTCGCGCAGCGCGGCCGCCGGCTCCTCCAGCCGGAAGCCGCGCGCGCCGCGGCGCAGGACCACGTCGGTCTTGGCGCCGAGCACCGCGATCCCGGTCTCGTCGATCGCCGCGCGGAAGGCGGTGTCGTCGGGGGTGGGGTCGGCGAAGGTGAGGTCGAAGGCCACCACGCGCGCGCCGGCCCGCTTGAGGTTGCGCAGCAGCTGCGCGTGCCACTTCCGCGACCAGGGGTAGCGGCCGAGCGACTGCTCCGAGTCGAGGTCGATGGCGACCACCGCCACGCCGTTCGGGCGCGGGAGCGGGCCGCGGAGGGTGAACCAGCTGTCGTACACGCGCCTTTCGAGCATCCGCCCCACCCGCGCCTCGGCGAAGACGATCGCGAGGAGCGGGACGAGCAGCGCGACGCCGGCGAGCAGGACCGTCCGCCGCTCCAGCATCCGGCGTACGGGGAACAGCCGCATCAGAAGGCGCGGCTCAGGCGGATGCGGGCCACCAGCTCGCGCGTGTCGAGCCCCGGCGTCCGCCGGTCCCTGTACGAGACGATGCCGGTGGTGAAGGTGACGACCGCGTCCTGCCGCCACTTGAACTCGCCGCCGCCCAGCGCCTCGGTGCGGGTGTAGCGCGGGCCCGGCGCCGTGGAGGCGTCGGGGCTGCGCGCATGGGTGAACGAGCCGTCGAAGCGCGCGGCCCAGCGCGGGTCGAGCTGCCGGCGCCCGGCCAGCACCAGGCGGTCGAAGGTGGTGTTCCCGTCGGGGAGCCCCGGGAAGTCCGAGCGGTTCTGGCCGACGAGGAAGGCGAAGTCCGTGTCCTGGTCCGGCGTCTCGCCCTGCATGCCGACCAGGTAGTAGAGGTCGCGCGTGTCGCCCACCGGGTTGGCGGGGTCGCTGCGCCGCACCCAGCTCCCATTCAGGCTGAGCCGCGTGCGGAAGGCGGAGACCAGCGCCACCGGCACCTGCGCGGCGGCGGTGAAGGCGCTGGTGGCCTGGTCGAGCGCGCCGGGGTCGCCCACGGACAGGCCGTTGCCGCGCGTGCCCAGGCGGAGCGATCCGGTGAGGACCATCTCCCGCGGCGCCTGCCAGGTGAGGGTGGCGAAGGCGGCGCGGTTGGTGGTGGTCGCCAGGGCGGAGCCGTCGAGGTTGTCGCGGTCGTGCTCGAGGCCGGCGGTCACGAAGAGCGCGTCGCCCGGGAGCGAGAACGAGTCGCGCAGCCGCCAGCCGCGCCAGTCGCGCACCAGGCCGGGGTCGCCGAGGGTGTAGAAGTCCGTCCCCACCGACCGCCACTCGGCCGACACGGTGTGGCGGCCGGCGCGCAGCGTGGTGCGCGCCTGGTGCGCCACGTTCGTCTGCTTGCGTGGATCGAGGGGGACGAGGGAGGAGTTGAGGATGATGAAGCGGTCCCAGTCGCCCGGGTCCACCCCCGGCGACTCGACGCCCAGCTCGGCGAAGATGGAGTCCAGCTCGGCGCGGGTCTGCGGTCGATCGGTGATGTCGCGCGCCAGGAGCGACGCCGCGTTCTCGTAGCGCGCGGTGAGCCGCCCCTTGAGGAGGCGCAGGGTCACGTCGAACCCCGCGACCAGGTTGTCGCGCGGGGCCGGGTTCACGGCGAGGGTGGAGGAATCGGTCAGCGTCGGCGAGGTGCGGAGCAGCGGGATGGACTCGACGTCGTCGCGCACGTGCATCACCGTGAAGCCCACGCGGAAGCGGTCGCCCGCGCCGACGGACGGCTTCACCGCCCACAGGTTCTGCCCGTACGTCCCGGGCCGCCGGATGATCGTCAGGTCGAGCGGATCGAGCGCGCCGGGGATCGCGCGGCCGGTGCGGCCGGCAACCAGGTCCAGGCGGAAGGGGCCCGCGCGCAGGTCCACCTGCCCGCCGCGCACGTGGCGCCCGTTCAGGATCACGTCGTGGAGCGCGGGGTTCACGTCGCCCACCGCGAGTGACATCCAGGGCGCGCGCAGGTCGGCGCGGTAGCGGTTCACCGGCTGGCGGGTGGAGCTCTCGTAGCCGGTGACGTACGACTTCACCGCATAGCGCCAACCCGGGCGGAGCTCGCCGCCCGCGTCGATCCACATCTGCGGAAGGAACTCCTCCTCGCGGCTGAACGGGGCGCCGGGGCCGCTGGTGGAGGTGCCGCCGCCCTCGATCACCACCGAGCCGTGGGGGATGGCCGGCGAGGGCCGCCGCACCGGCGGCACGCCCGGGGCCGCGGCCACCGCGGCGCGTTCCGCGGGCGCGACGGTGAAGGTCCACGCCACCGGCTCCGCCCCGCGCGCCGACACCACCACGCGCTGCGGCCCCGGCGCGAGCGGCTCGCGCGGGCGCCAGGTGAGCACGCCGTCCTTCAGCTCCGCCTCCGCGGTCACGTCACGCGCGCCGACGCGCACGGAGACGGAGTCCGCGCCGGGGAGCGTCACCGCGACAAGCACCTGGTCCGCCGGCACGCGCTCGCCCGGCTCCGGCGAGAGGATCACCGCCGCCGGCGCGGCCGTCTGGGCGGCGAGGGGTCGGAAGGAAGTCGCGGTGATGAGGGTGGCGAGGAGGGCGATGGCTACGTCGCGGATCCGCGGCCGCGGCGCCCTCTCCCTGCGCCTTAGAGCGCAATCCCTCTCCCGTACCGGGAGAGGGTGGGTGGCCGACGCGTCGGTGCACCCTGCGAACGGTCGCGCGAATTCGGCCACCGCGCTGCCGGTAAGGTCGGCGCAGGCGCCGGCGATCAACCTCTCCCGGTACGGGAGAGGTGGCGAGCCTGAGCGAGCCGGAGAGGGCGCTGGGCGGAGGATCACGGCCGGCCCTCCACTCGTTCGCGCACCGCGTCGGCGGGGAGCTGCAGCATCAGCGTGCGGGTCTGGCCGCTGGCGTCGCGGAGCTGCACCTCGATCCAGGTTCCCTGGACGTTTCCGCCTTCCCCTCCGCGAACACCTTCCGCGCCGCGCAGGTCCTGCGGCGTCGCGCGCTCGGTCCGGGGCGCCGACGCGGAGTCGACCACGACCTTCTGGCCGGCGGTGATGTCCACGCGACCGGCGCGGTTGAAGAACTCGACCACGCCCTCCAGCGTGAGCACGGTGGTGACGCCGCGCTCGTCCACGCGGACCAGGAACTCCGTCCCCTTCACCGCCGCCACGCCCGCCGGGGTCTGCACCCGCAGCGTGGTGCCCTGGTGACGGGCGACGCGCGCCCACAGCTCGCCGAACTCCAGCTCCAGCGTGCGCACCACCACCCCGCGCTCGTCGCCGGAGTTGATGCGCACCTGCGAGTTGGGGTTCAGCCGCAGGATCGACCCGTCGTCGGTGAAGCGGAGGGCGGCGCGGGTGTTGGGGGAGGTGTACACCAGGTCGCGGTTGCGCAGCCGGTTGCCGACCTGCGCCGGCCTGGGCTGCGTGGTGCCCGCCGGGGTCACCAGCATCCGTCCGTCCTGCAGCAGCCGGTAGACCAGGGCGACGTCGGCCTGCTGCGCCTCCGCCTTCCCCGCCCCGCCCATCATTCCCAGGAATCCCGCCAGCGCGAGGCCGGCCACGCTCGATCGATTCATCGTCGCCCTCCCGGTCAGCGGACGCGCACGGAAAGCACGGCGATCTCGCCGGCCTCGACCGCCCGCAGCAGCTCCTCGAGCTTCTCCAGGGAGAGCACGCGCCCGTCGTCCAGCGTCGCGCCCACCGGCGAGAACCCGTTCAGCTCGGTGAGCCCCAGCGCCCGCAGGAGCGCGGCGAAGCGCAGGTCGAGCGTGCCGCCCGCCTGCCTCGTGCCCGGGCCGCCCACGCGGAACCAGTAGATGGGGCTCTGCACCGGCTCCGTCCCTCCGGAGGTGCGCAGCTCGCGCGTGACCTGCCAGGCGTAGGTGGCGCCCGGCTCCAGTCGCAGCGCCTGCGCCGACGCGGGATAGAAGGCCGACGTCCCCGCGATGGTCGCGTCCCACGCCGGGAAGCCGTTCTGCAGCGCCTCCACCGCCGACCCGGCGCCGTCCACCTTCACCACCCGTATGCGATACCGTGCCGCGGGCGCCTCGCCGTCCGCGCTCCACAGGAAGCGCGGCGTGGGCCCGAGCACCTCCGGGGGCGCCATGTCGGCGGGGGCGCCGGGGGAGAGGAGCTCCACGCGCGAGGGCGAGGTGAAGCCGATCCGCAGCTCGTCGTCGTCCACCGGGTTCCCCCCCTTGTCACGCACGACGACGCGGAAGAGGTAGGTGCCGGCGAGGAGCCGGCCGCTCCGCCCGCCGGGGCCGTCGAGCGCGCCGTCGGCCACGTCGAAGTCGGTGATGGAGACGTCGCGGCCGCTCGAGGCCAGGTCGCGGAGGGTGAGCTGCCGCACGGGCGCGTTGAGGACGAACGGGTTCGTGGTCCCGCGAAAGATCTGGGCGGCCGACGGACTCTCGCGAGCGACGGTGATCTCCAGCGAGATGGTCTGCCCCACCTGCCCGCCGGAGACCAGGGTGATGCCGACCAGGTCCGGCCGCGCCCCCGTGCTCCCGGGCATCAGGTCGGCGACGAAGAATGCCTCCGGCGGGGCGAGCGGGCGGAGGGAGACCTGCACCTGGGCCGCGGCCGGCGGAGCCAGGACCGCGCAGGCGAGCAGGGCCGCCGCCCATGAGGCGGCGTAGCGAGAGGATCGCATGGAATTGTCGGGGACAGGCGGGACGGCAGGGACTGCGCTGACGGTGAACAGGATAGGACGAATTGCCCACACGGGCCAGATTTTTGTTTACGCGGACGGCGAAACGACGATCTCACGCAAAGGCGCGGAGGGTTGGGCCGGGCGGATAAATCCGCGGCAACAACCACACGAAGTCCGCCTTCGCGGACTACCGGCCGCGGTGAGGGCGAAGTGCTGGGGCGCGCGATCGGCCCACCATCAGCCGAGGGTGGCAAACCTCGGCCGCGACAGAGCTCGTCGCGTGCCCCACGACCACAGTTGCGCCGCAGCCTGGAGTCCGCGCAGGCGGCGCGCAGGCGGACTTCGTGTTTTTGTTGCTGCGGATTCATCCGCCCGACTCTCCCCGGCGTTCGCGCCGCCGCGGGTCAGCCCCGGACGCGGCGGGGATCGCCGATCTGGCGGAGGTAGCCGAGCTCCTGGGCGATGGCGCGCGCCTCGTCCTCGCGTCCGGCGGGAATGGGGATGCGGTACTCCTCCGTGGCCGTCCCCGAGCGGGTGGGCCATTCGATCCCGATCTCCAGGATCGCCGGGCGCTCGCCCTCGATCACGCGGGCGGCGCGAAAGCGGAAGTGGTGGTCCTGGATCACCTGGTAGCTCCCGTTCATCAGGATGGCGGTGGGAGAGATCACCACCTCGCCGCGCGGCGTGGCCACGTTCCGCTGCTGCGCGGACCGCGCGATCAGCCACTTCCCCCCGCCCATCAGCGCGGCGATGGTCAGCGAGACCGCGAGCGTGGTGCCCCAGTCGGTGCCCTCCCACCACCTCAGCACCACGATGCCCAGGACCACGGTGCCCACGAAGATCCAGAACGCCTCGCTCCTGCGGTACTGGACCTCGCGCCGGGTGTAGGCGCTCCACTCGTCGGGGCTGTACGTCCAGTGCGCCAGCACCGGCGCGGCGGCCGCGGACGGCGTGGGTGGCGCGGCGGGGTGGGCGGCCGGGGGTGGGGCCGGGGTCTCCCACGATGCCGGGGGCGCGGCGGGGTGGGTCGTCGCGGGAGCCGGCGGGGCCTCCCACGATGCCGGCGGCGCGTACGGTTCCGCGGAATGCGGGGCCGCATGCGCCCGCGTGGCGGCGGCCATCGCGGCCGCGGCGGCGTTCTCGTCGCGCTGCCAGCGCCACCACTTCACCAGGTTCGAGGCCGCGCCCCAGAGCATCAGCACGCCGCTCAGCAGGAAGGCCACGTACAGCCACCAGATCTCTCCGCCTTCTCCCGACAGCAGCACCGCGGCGCCCACGAACGTGGTGAAGAGCCCGAACGGAACCAGCATCAGGTTGACGACGGGGAAGAAGGGATTCCCGGACCTCGGCATGGTGATGTCGGACGTCGGAGGGTGGTGAAGGAAGAGGAAGGCTGGTGTGTCGGAAGATGGAATCTGGCGCTCACTCGGCAGCCGGGCGGATGAATCCGCGGCAACAACTGCCCGAAGTCCGCCTTCGCGGACTGGTCACGTGCCGCCGGAGCCGTATCGCGCGTGGCCGGTTCGGTTGGGTCGAGGCTGCGAACGTGATGGGTTTGCGCTCTGTCGCCGCGGTCGAGTGTCCGAGTAGGCGGACTTAGGGCCGTTGTAGCCCCGGGTTTCCAACCTGGGGGATGGGGATGATGGACGGCATCGGCAGGACGGTGAGGAGGTACCAGGCGGTGGCCTCCGGACAGTTGCCCGGAACCCTCACGCGTGCTCCGTGGCGAGCTGGCGGGCGACGGCGCGCGCCTCCTCCTCGCGGCCGGCGGGGATGGGGATGCGGTACTCCTCCGAGGTGCGGCGGTATTTCCCGGGGACCATAATCGTGATCTCCAGGATCGCCGGGCGCTCCTTCTCCAGCACGCGCGCGCCGCCGAAGCGCACGTTGCCGTCGTGGATGGTGTCGTAGCGGCGGTTCACGAGCAGCGCGGTGCGGCCGATGATCACGTCGCCCGCCGGCGCGGCGCGGTGCCGGCGGTACGCCGCGAATGCCATCAGCCACCGTCCCAGCGCGATGAACGCTGCCACCACCCCGGGGATGATCGCCGCCGTGCGCCACTCCCCCTCCAGCGCGCCGATGATCAGCGTGCCGAGCAGGAGCGTGGCGGCGCCCATCCCCAGCGCCTCGCGGGTGCGGAAGCCGAGCTCGCGGCCGGCGTACGCATGCCACTCCTCCGGCGCGTAGGTCCAGTGCGCGAGCACCGGCCCGTCGCGGCTCACGGAGGCGCCGGGCTGCACCGCCTCGACCATGGCGCGCTCGGTGGCCTCGTCGGTGCGCACCGCCTTGCCCCACGAGAAGAGGGCGCGCACGGCGCCGAACAGGACCACGGCGCCGGCCACGGCCATCAGCACGCCGAGCCAGCGGACCTCGGCATAGCGCGTCGCAACGACGATCCCCGCGACGACGCAGACCGCGCCGAGCGGGATCAGCAGCGTGTCGACGACGGCGATGGCGGGGTTGGAAGATCGGGGCATGTGTCGGCGGGTGGGTGGAACCAGCCTGGCAGGATGGGCCGAACGTATGCTCCAGATCCCGTGCGAAATCAAGATTTCTGAACAGCGTCTCACACAGAGGAACCAGAGGTACCAGAGGATTTGCCGGCTCCTCTGGTACCTCTGGTTCCTCTGTGTGAGACCTGCTGTTTTCAGTGGCCGACCGACGCGGCGCCGATCCCCTCCCCCGCCAGCCACCCCTCCATCTCGGAGCGGATCTCCTGCAGCCGCTCGGGGGTGCGGGCCTCGTAGCGGGCGACCAGCACCGGCTCGGTGTTCGAGGCGCGGATCAGCCCCCAGCCGTCGCCGAAGAGCACGCGCGCGCCGTCGACATCCACCACCTCGTGCCCTTGGCGGAAGTGCTCCACCGCGCGCTGCACGATGGCGAACTTGGTCTCCTCCGTGGCCGGATAGCGCAGCTCGCTGGTGGAGACGAACTTCGGGAAGGTGTCGATCCACTCGCTGAGCGTCCCCTGCCGCCGCGCGACGATGTCGATCAGCAGGCAGGCGCCGTAGAGCGCGTCGTCGTAGCCGTAGTAGTCGTTGCCGAACATGATGTGGCCGGAGAGCTCGCCGGCCAGCAGCGCGTGCTCCTCCTTCATCCGCTTCTTGATCAGCGAGTGCCCGGTGGCGTTGAGGATGGGGACGCCGCCGGCCGCCTCCAGCACCTCGGGGAGCGCCTGCGTGCACTTCACGTCGAACACCACCTTCTGCCCCTTCCCCCGCTTCTCGATCAGGTCCAGCCCGTAGAGCAGGAGGAGCGTGTCGCCGCGCACGATCCCGCCGCGGTCGTCGATCGCCCCGATGCGGTCCGCGTCGCCGTCGAAGGCCACGCCCAGGTCCGCCCCCGTCTCCTTCACCCTGGCGATGATGTCGACGAGGTTCTTGTCCACCACCGGGTCGGGGTGATGGTTGGGGAAGGTCCCGTCGCTCTCGCAGAAGATGGGGATCACGTCGACGTTGGGCCCCAGCGCGCGCAACAGCTCCACCGCGATCACGCTGCCGGTGCCGTTGCCGCAGTCCACCACCACCTTCACCGGCCGGGCGATGGAGAACTTCGCGGCCACCTCCTTCACGTAGGTCTCCAGCACCGCGCGGTTCTCGGCGCGCCCCTCGCCGCTCTCGTAGTCGTCCTGCTGGATGATGCGCAGCACCTCCTGGATCATCTCGCCGTAGATCGACCCGCCGGATATGGCCATCTTGAACCCGTTGTACTGCGGCGGGTTGTGCGAGCCGGTGACCTGCAGCCCCCCGTCGGTCTGCCAGTACGCCATGGCGAAGGAGTGCGCCGGGGTGGGGACCAGCCCCACGTCGATCACCTGCGCCCCGGCGGAGGTCATCCCCCGCTTCACCGCGTCGGCCAGCTCGTTGCTGCTCAGGCGGTTGTCGCGCCCCAGCGCGAGCACGGGCGAGTCCTTGTCCAGTTGCCGCCGCACCAGCGTGGTGAAGGCGCGGCCGATGCGCTCGGCAACGTCGGCCGTCACGTCGCTGCCCACCACGCCGCGGATGTCGTACTGCCGGAAGATGTGCGGATTGACCATCGGCCTCGCTTCAGGGGGATACACGGATTCGGAAGACGGCGGTCAGCTCTCGCGGACGACGGCGATGGCCTCGATCTCGACCGCCACGTCGCGCGGGAGGCGGGCGGCCTGCACGGTGGAGCGCGCCGGCTTGTGGTCGCCGAACCAGCGGCCGTAGACCTCGTTCATCGCCGCGAAGTCGCCCATGTCGCGCAGGAACACGGTGGTCTTTACCACGGTGGAGAGGTCGGCGCCGGCGGCCTGGAGCACGCCCTGCACGTTCGCCATCACCCGCTCCGTCTGCGCGGCGATGTCGCCCTGCACCAGCTCCATGGTGGCCGGGTCGAGCGGGATCTGCCCCGCGGTGAACACCAGCCCGTGCACCACGATCCCCTGGCTGTAGGGGCCGATGGCGGCGGGCGCCTGGTCCGTCTGGATGATCCGCAGCTCTGCCATGTCTAAAACCTTTCGGTCAATCGGTTGATGGAGCTCGGTGCTGCTTGAAATCACCGCTCGTGCCGCGGCTCAGCGCCCTCTCCGGCTCGCTCAGGCTCGCCACCTCTCCCGTTCCGGAGAGGTTGAATTCCCCGTCGCCTGCGCGGAGCCCGCACCGGCCGCGCAGACGCCGCCTCGCGAAAACGCGTGCAGGCTTCCCCGCCGCCGCGTCCTCCACCCTCTCCCGGTACGGGGCCCGGTACGGGAGAGGGGATTGCGCTCCAAGGCGCAGGGGAGAGGGCGCCGCGGCGGCGGACGCGCTCCGACGCCATCTTACCCCGGCACCATCTCCCGCAGCTCGTCGGGGGTGACCACGGCGACGCCGGGCTTCCCCACCTCGATGCCGGCGGCGAGGTTGGCCAGCGTCGCCGCCTCCTCCATGCTCGCGCCCGCGGCCAGGGCGACGGCCACGAACGCCGTCACCGTGTCGCCCGCGCCGCTCACGTCGAACACCTCGCGCGCCACCGTGGGGATGCGGAAGGTCGGCGCATCCTTCGACCGCAGCGCCATCCCGTCCTCGCCCAGCGTGAGCAGCAGGTGCTCCGCGCCGACGCGGGCGCGCGCGTCCTCCAGCCAGGCGTCGTCGTCGGGGCGCACGTGCGAGCCCAGGGCGGCGCCCAGCTCCAGCGCGTTCGGCTTGAACACCGTGGCCCCGGCGTACGCCAGGAAGTTGCGGAACTTGGGATCGACCACGCTGGGGATCCCGGCTTCCGCCGCCGCGCCCAGCGCCGCGCGGATCACCGACGGCACCAGCACGCCCTTGTTGTAGTCCTCCAGCACCAGCGCGTCGGCCTCCGCCACCGCTGCGCGGACGGCGATGCAGAGCTCGTCGGCGCACTCGTCCGGCAGGTCGTCGGCGTGCTCGCGGTCGAAGCGCACCACCTGCTGGTGCTTCGCGACCACGCGCGTCTTGGTGGTCGTCGGCCGTGTCGACCGCTCCACCAGCCGCGCGTGGACCGGGCCGCCGCCCAGCTCCGCCAGCGCCTCGCGGATGCGCCGGCCGGACTCGTCGGCGCCGACGTAGCCGACCAGGTGGCAGGCGGTGCCGAGCGCGGCCACGTTCGCCGCCACGTTCGCCGCGCCGCCCAGCGCGAAGCGCTCCTCGGTGACGTGGACCACGGGCACCGGCGCCTCGGGCGAGATGCGCGAGACGGCGCCGACCAGGTACACGTCGAGCATCACGTCGCCGACCACGGCCACCCGCAGCCCGCGGCTCTTCTCCAGGATCTCGTCGAGCCGTGCGCGTGAAAGCCGTTCCATCTGCCGAAGCGCCGTGTGGAAAGAGGGCGCGGAATCTACCCGCGGGCCCCAGGAGTGACAAGATTCGGGGCGCAGAGACGCAGAGAAACCGAGAGCAGGCAGAGGGGCTGACGAGCCCTCTCTGTTCCCTCGGCGTCTCTGCGTGAGACCCGCTGTAAAAGCATGAGCCGAGGAGAGCTTTCCCATGAGCGCGCCCGACTTTCGCCGCGGCGTCCTCGCGCCGTTTCCCTTCCTCGCCATCCGCTGCCCGCGGTGCGGCAAGGAGGCGGCGTTCGAGCCGGCGACATACGTGCTGTACGGGGGCGAGGCGAAGGCGGCGGCCGCGGACGCGTCGCTCACCGGCGTGTGGCGCGGCCACGCGTACGTGGTGCTCCGCTACCCGCACCTGGTGGACTGGAAGACACTCGTGCGCCTGCGCCGCGAGGTGCGGCAGGTGGGGATCTGCCGCTGCGGCGCCTGCGGCTACCTCAACCGACACCTGCTGGACTGGCCGCGCGAGGCGTACTTCTCCGTGTCGCTGCGCGGGCGCACGCTGTGGATGCGCTCGCGCGAGCACGTGATCGCCCTGCGCGGCTACGTGGCCGCGGAGGACCGGCAGCGGGTGCCCGGCACGCGCTGGCTCAGCCGCGTGCCGAAGGAGTTCCTGGCGGCCCGCAACCGCGCCCCGCTGGTGAAGAAGCTCGACCGCCTCCTCGCCGAGGGGCCGGAGCCGCGCGCCGTGCCCTCCCGCCCCGACCCGCTCTCGCCGCGCCCGCGCCGCTGACGTACGTTCCCGCGGCCCCACCCTTGCCACGGCGCGGCGGGTGATCCCCCTGTGACCTCCGTGACCTCTGTGAGAGACCCGCTTTGACCGCGGACGAACAAGACCAGGCGCCCGGCGCCGGCGCGGCGATGGGCGGGGCCGGCGAGTCGCCGCTGCAGGAGGCGCCGCCGGCGGGCGCCGGGGCGGGCTTCGCCAGCAAGCTCAAGCGGCTGGGGAGCGAGTCGCTGATCTACGGGCTCAGCTCCGTGTTCGGGCGCTTCCTCAGCTACCTGCTGCAGTTCCTCTACGTGCGCTACTTCACCCCCGCGGAGAACGGGGTGCAGAGCGCCGTCTACACCTGGGTCCCCATCCTCTCCATCGTGTTCCTCTGGGGGATGGACGTGGCCTACATGCGCAGCGCCGCGCAGGTGAAGGACCGCCCCCTGGAGGAGCGGCAGCGCGCGTTCAGCATGTCGTTCGCGATCGTCGTCGTGGCGGGGGCGCTGGCGATGCTGCTCGGCTTCGCGGCGACGCCCTGGCTGGCGAGCGCCTTCAACATCCCGCGCTCCGGGTTCCTCTACCTGGTGGCGATCGTCTACACCGACGCGCTGATCGCCGTCCCCTACGCGCACCTGCGCATGACCGGGCGGGCGAAGCGCTACGCGATGCTGCGCCTGCTCTTCGTGGCGATCAGCATCGTGCTGAACGTGGCGCTGATCGCATGGCTGCACTGGGGGATCGAAGCGATCTTCTTCGCCAACCTGCTCGCCAACCTGGTGATCCTGGCGTTCTTCATGGGCGAGATCGGGCGCCTCTTCCGCCCGCGGCTGCTGCGCGGCGTGGACTGGAAGCCGCTCTGGCGCTACGCGCTCCCCATCATGCCCGCCATGTTCGCGGTGATGATCGTGGAGAACGGCGACCGGATGGTGCTCAACTGGCTCCCCGACCACGTGGCGCAGTCCGTCTACGGGATGAGCGAGAAGGACGTGGTCGGCATCTACAACTTCAACTACAAGCTGGGCGTGGCGATGCTCCTCGTCGCGCAGATGTTCCGCATGGCGTGGACGCCGTTCTCCCTGCAGCACGGCCGCGACCCCCACGCGCCGCGCCTCTTCTCGCGCGTGCTGACGGCGGTGATGCTGATCTGCTCCGTCGCCTTCCTGGGGCTCGCGCTCTTCATCCCGTCGCTCGCCGGGATCGGGCCCATCTACCGCTGGCCGCAGTCGCCGTCGTACTGGCTGGGGCTGCCGATCATGCCGGTGATCCTGCTGGGCTACGTGTTCAGCGCGATGTACGCGGTGGTCACGGCGGGGCTCTACATCGAGAAGAAGACCGGCGTGCTGCCGTGGATCGCGGGCGCGGGCGCGGCGATCAACCTGGCGATCTGCTTCGTCGCGGCGCGGCACTCGATGGTGGCGGTGGCGTGGGCGACGCCCGCCGCCTACGCGCTGATGGCGGCGCTCGGCGCCTGGCAGAGCAACAAGGTCTATCCCGTCCCCTTCGAGTGGGGGCGGCTGCTGCACCTGGGGGCGATCGTGGGCGCCCTCTTCTTCGTGGACCAGTGGCTGGCGGGGCACGGCTGGAGCCCGACGGCGTGGCCGACGGTGGGGGCCAAGGCCGCGCTGCTGCTGGCGTTCCCCGCCCTGCTGGTGCTCACGCGCTTCTTCCGCGGCGGCGAGTGGGCGGCGCTCAAGGCGGCGATTCCGGGGCGCAGGTAGCACGGGACTTGTGCAAATCGTCACAAGGTGGTAGATTGGTACTCAGCGAAGAAACGACCGGGGGCGAGCGCTCCCGGGCCAGTGTGCGAAAGGACCTGGACAGCTTCATCGTCCAAGTCCTTTTTTCGTTTTCGCGAGCCCGTTGCGGGGGGCTTTCTGCCCGCAGAATACGGACGGCTGGCTGGTACGGACATTCCCGCGCCTCGGCAGTCAGTAAACAACACGCAGGAGTTGGGAAATGCGTACGACCGGCACCGTGAAGTGGTTCAACGACACCAAGGGCTTCGGCTTCATCACCCCGGAGGACGGGCAGAAGGACTGCTTCGTCCACCACAGCGCGATCCAGGGGAGCGGCTTCCGCTCGCTGGCCGAGGGTGAGCGCGTCGAGTTCGACGTGGTCCAGGGCGCCAAGGGCCCCGCGGCCGAGAACGTCACTCGCCTGGGCTGAGCCCCAAGCGTCGTGAACGACGGAACCGCCCCGATCACTCAGTGGTCGGGGCGGCTTCTTCTTGTCCCATGCTTTTACTGAACGTTTCACGCAGAGACGCAGAGGAACTGAGAGAACGCAGAGGGCTCCACGGAGTCCTCTGCGTTCTCTCATTTTCTCAGCGTCTCTGCGTGAAACGGCCGTTGAGAAGGCCTGTCAGAACACCAGGGAGCGGTGCAGAGCGAGGCCGGCGGTCACGCCATCGGCGCTCGCCCAGGTGACGTTGTGGGCGGAACGGGTGATGTCGCCTGCGGCATAGACCCCGGGCACCGTGGTCATCCGCTGATCGTCGGTCCGGATGACCGGACCCCATTGGCCCTCGTCCATCTCGCAGCCGAGCTCCTGCGCGATTTCGCTGTTCAGGCGAGTCCGGGGCCCGAGGTAGAGGGCGTCGACGGCCGACATCCTCCCATCGGCCAACTCGATGGCGGAGAGCCTCGCACCGTCGCCATGCAGCGCGCTCACCGGGGCCGGCTCGATGATGACGCCTCGCTCCCGCAGCTTCGCGAGCGTCTCCTCATCCGGCTCGGATGCACCGTTCAGGTAGAGCGTGGTCTGCCCCCATTCCGCAATGAGCATGGCCTGGTGGAGCGACATCGGCGAGAGGTGCAGGACGCCGAGCCGCTGCCCGCTGAATTCGTAGCCATGGCAGTACGGGCAGTGGAGCACGGACCTCCCCCACCGCTCGGCGATCCCCGGAATCGCGGGGAGCTCGTCCGAGATGCCGAAGGCGAGCACCAGCCGGGCGGCCTCGATCGCCTCCCCGTCCGCGAGCCTGACGGTGAACCCGTCCGACTCCCTCGCCGCGCCGACCGCTTCCCCCTCGACGAAGGACGCCGTGGGATACGCCGCGACCTGCGCTCTCGCGGTGGCGAGCATCGCGCCCGGCTCGCTGCCATCCTGCGCGAAGAAGCCGTGGGAATGCGCGGCGAAGCGGTTGCGCGGAGAGCCCGCGTCGACGATGCAGACCGACCGCCGCGCCCGCGCGATGTACATGGCAGCGGAGAGTCCGGCGAAGCTCCCGCCGACGATGATTGCGTCATGCCGCATGGACGTTCTCCAGATCGTGGGATCCGCCCCGGGTGACGAGGCGGTCGTGGAAGTCGGCGCTCAGCATGGCCAGCGTCACTTCGCCGAAGCGCGCGAGCAGCAGCGCCTCCGCATCGTGGAACGCCTGGTCCAGGGCGGCGTTCACCGCCTGTTCGACCAGGCAGCCGGGCGCCTCCGTGCGGTTGCCCATGGCGAGCAGCGAGGGGCAGCCGAGCGCGGTGTAGACGTCGCGCAGGGTGACCCGCGACAGGTCGCACGCCAGTGTCCAGCCGCCGCCATGCCCCTTTTCCGAGCGGACGTATCCCTGGTCCCGCAGGCCGGCCATGATCCGCCGGATCACCACCGGGTTGGTGTCCATCGCCCGGGCGAGCACCTCGGACGTCACGGGCCCGCGCTGCTCCGCCATGTGCAGCAGAACGTGGAGCACGCCGGAGAGTCGGCTGTCACGTCTCATGCAACTTAATACGTTACATATTGCCCGACAGTCAAGGCTCACAAAGACGCAGAGGACTCCAGTGGAGCCCTCTGCGTTCTCTCAGTTCCTCTGCGTCTCTGCGTGAAACGGCAGTTCAGAAGGTCCAGGACCCGCTGATGCTGAAGGCCGTGTAGCGATACCCGCCGCCCCCGTCCGTCGGCGAGAGGCGCTGGAGGCCGGCGTTGGCATAGGCCGCGGAGAGGCCGATGCTGCGGCCGGGCGCCACCGTCAGCGTCACGCCGCCCGTCGTGCGCAGGGTCGCACTGCGCTCGCCGCCCTTCCCCACCTGCTGCACCCCCGGCGCGATCTCCGCGCTGATCCCCCACCGCCGCCACTCGCGGCCCACGCGCCCCAGCGCCTCGCTGATCCAGTAGAGGTCGGGGTCGAAGTAGCCGTCGCTCAGGTCACGCTCGAAGCCGAACGCCCGCCACGCCGAGCCGAGGGTGAGCCAGCGCGTGAAGCGGCGCGTCACCGCCAGGTTCGCGTTCGTGCGCCGGTTCGTCTGGCCCGACACGCCGCCGTGGAAGTCCGCCCCGCCACCGCCGGCCGAGATCGACCACCCCTGCGCCGGCGAGAGGTTCAGCGACAGGTTCAGCTCGTCGACCTCCACGTCGCGCTGGATCAGGAGCGCGGTGGCGTCGAGCGGCGTGTGGCTGTACGCGAGCGACGCGGTGAGCGGGTAGCGGCCGGGAGTCGAGATCGCGCCGCGCCAGCTCGCGCGCGCGTCGTCGCCCTCGCGATCGGTCTGCGCGAGGCCGGCGCCGCCGGTGAGCGTCCAGCCGGGCTCGAGCTGGGTGCGCAGGGTGAGCGCGCCGCCGCGCGCCGTGCCGTGCGTCTCGGTGGAATCTTCCAGGCGCGCGTCGCGCAGGTAGGCGTCGGCGCGCAGCTCCACCCGGGGGTCCGGGCGGAAGGCGGCGCCGGCGGAGAAGGTGGCGATGCGGTTCCCGTCCGAGTCGCTCTCGTAGCTCGTTGCCGGGGCGAAGCGCGGCCGCATCGGCAGGAGCGCCCACTGCAGCTCGGTGCGCGCATCGCGGTCGGTGGGCGCGGCCTGGATGGCGCGGCGGGCGGCCGCGAGCGCGGCGGCGTCGCGCCCCTGCCAGCGCAGCGTCTGCGAGAGGCCGACCAGCGCCGAAGGGTCGTTCGGGTGGCGTGCGAGCGCGTTCCGCCAGCGGCTCTCCGCCTCCCGCAGCCGCCCGCGCCACGCCGCCGTCCGCGCCAGCCCGTTCATCCCCTCCACGTCGCCGCTGTTGATGGAGAGCATGCGACGGTAGACGACCTCGGCGGAATCGAGCTGCCCGGCCCAGGAGAGCACCTGCGCGAGGCCCAGGAGCGCGTCGCGGTCGTTGGGGTTGCGGCGCAGCAGCGAGTCGTACGCGGCCTTCGACGCGCCGAAGCGCGAGGCCCAGGAGAGCACCCGCGCCCGGTCGAGCCCGACGCCGCGGTCGCCGGGGGTGATCTCCAGGATGCGGCCGTAGGTCCGGAGCGACGCGTCGAAATCCCCCGCCCACGACAGGAACTGCGCGCGCGCCTGCAGCGCCGGCAGGTAGCCGGGGTCGCGCGCCAGCAGCGGCTCCAGCGCCCGGGCGCCCGCCGCGGGGTCGCCCTTCCAGGCGAGCACGCGGGCGCGGTCCACCTGCCGCTCGGCGTCGTTCGGGTCCAGGCGCAGCGCGCGGTCCAGCAGCGACAGCGCCTCGTCGTAGCGCCCCTGCCAGGCCCGGACGAGGCCGAGCCGGTGCAGCGCGCGCACATCGTTGCTGTCCGCGGCCAAGCGCGCGGCGTAGAGGCGCTCGGCCGTGGGGACGTCGCCGGCGGCCCAGGCGCGGTCGGCGGCGTCCTGCGCGCGCGCGGGGACCGTCCACGCCAGGAGCGCGAACGCCACCGCGAGGAAGGTGCGGGTCGGCAGTCTCATATGGGATTCGTGATCGACTGGGCGTTCCTTCGGCGTGTAGGGCGGCGAAGCGCGCCGGTGTCATCCCGAGGCTCGGCCACGCGAAGCCGCGGCTGCACCGATGTTCGCAGAGCCGAGGGATCTGGGCGGGGACGCCGCGAGGCCTGGGCGCGGCAGCGGCGCGAATGGCCGGCCCCGCACGGGTCGACGCTCGACGTTGCCGTGGCTGCGGTGCGGCTTCCGCTGCGGGCCTCGTGGCGGCCGTGGTCAGATCCTTCGGCCCTGCGAAGCCCATCGGGGACACAGGGCAACGTGAGGCCGGGTCTCAGGATGACACCGTTGAGGGAGAGGCCTCTCAATGATCTTTCGGTGTGGCGCTGGCGCGGCCTCATCGTCCTCCGCGCATCACGGGCGGATTCATCGTGCGGTAGACCTCGCGCATGGCATCGTAGACGGGGCGCGCCCGCTCGCGCGAGCGCGGCTGCTCCCAGGTGGGCCAGGTGAAGAGGGCCACGTCGTTCATCCTTCCCGACGCGGGCCACTGCGTCCACGCCGAGCCCTGCCGCGCCGCGGCCAGGATGCGGATCCCCGGCACCGTCTGCGTCCCGAACTCGTCCGGGATGCGGCCGGTCGATGGGTCCTGCAGCACGCGGCGCTCGCTGGGGTCGGTGAAGTTCAGCAGCATCCAGGGGATGCGCACCTCGAAGACGCCGCTGTCCAGGATCTCCCAGCTTCCGTCGGGCGGGCCGCCGGGGCGCAGGATGCCGCGGTCGTAGCCCATGGCCGGGAACTCGGTGCCGTCGCGGCCGAAACGGCGGCGGTTGGTGACCACGCGCAGCGAGTCGTACACTCCGTCGTCGTTGGCGCGGGTGACGTAGGGCCGGTTGAAGCGCTGCTGCCAGCGGCCGTGGAAGAGCCCCGGGAGCGCGTCCGCGATCGCCGGCGGCGGCACCGGCTGGCCGGGGATCTGGTTGACGAGCTCCACCGCGAAGGGATTCGACGGCGGGTCGCCCAGCAGCCGCACGTCGCCGCGGGTGGCGCGGAGCGCGAACTCCAGCCCCACGGGGAGCCGCCCGCCCACGCGCCCCGGCCAGCGGAAGTCGCCCGCCGCGGGGTCGATCACGTCGAAGCCCAGCAGGAGCTCGTCGGGGAAGCGCCCGTCCGCCGTCTCCACCTCGATCCAGAGGTACGCCTCGTCGGCCGCGGCGCGCAGGGTGCCCTGCGGCGTCTGGTAGAGCGCGGGGCGGCGGCGCCAGGCCTCCACGCGCCGGGCCAGCGTGGCGCCGGGGACCACCTCGCCCGGCTCCTCGGCGAGCATCCCGTAGTGCTGCTCCGCGTCCAGGCGGTTGAGCCAGAGGCGGTTGCGCTCCAGCGGGATCTCGAACTCGATCACGATCCAGTTCTTCTTGAACCACTCGTCGATCCAGGCGAAGATCGCCCCGCCGGCCATCCCCGCCTCGGCGATGTCGCGGGTGAGGCGCGCATCGGCCGCCGCCATCGAGGCCTCGTCGTGCCCGCCGTGGTGCCACCCCTGCGGCTGCAGGTGCGCGCTCCCGATGGAGCCGGGAACGCCGTACTCGCTGATGACGACGGGCATCCCCGGGTGGTGCGCCTTCAGCTCGCGCAGGTAGGCGAAGTAGCTCGACGGGCCGGACGACGACGCGGCGCGCGCGTAGCCGGGGTCGAGCACCATGAAGTCCGGGTAGTACGGATACGCGTGGAAACTGGCGAAGTAGCCGGCCGGGTACGCCGCCGTGGGCTTCACCAGCGACGCATCGAGGTCCACGCGGTCGTTGTCGTACTCCAGCGGCCGCCGGTCCACGCGCTCGCCGAGCCGGGTGCGGATGGCGATCTCCTCGTCGACCGTGCTCTCCGTCGGGTGGCGCAGCGGGTCGAGGGTGGGCCAGTTGGTGTAGGCCACGGGGCGCATCGCCCGGTAGGTGCGCGCCTCATAGGCCACGATCTCCTCGCACGCCTTCCCCAGCCACGCGTCCATCGGCGTGCCGCCGCGCACGGTGAGATAGCGCCCGTTCCAGGCGGTCTCGCGCGGCCGCTTCTCGTTGAAGTTCGCGGCCGCGTACGGCTCCCACTCGCGCCCGATGATCCACGCCAGCACCCAGGGCGAGACGTCGGCGGTGTACTGGCCGCTGGCGTGGCCGGGGCGCGGCGGCAGGTCCAGCCGGCCGTGCAGCAGGTCCACCACGCGCCGCATCTCCGCGAAGAACTGCCCCTCCCACTGCGCGCCGGCGAAGTCGTCGTCCTCCGGCAGCTCGGTCCAGACGCCGTGGATGATCCAGAGCGGCGCGTCGCGGTGCGCGTTGTTCCACGCCGCCAGCGCGCGGTAGAAGTGGGCGGGATGGATGGTGTAGAGGCGCACGGTGTTGGCGCCCATCGCCGCCATCTGCGCGATCCAGCGCGCGTAGGTGGCCGAGTCGGGGAACTCGCTGGGGTGATGGCCGGGCGTGGCCGCGCCCAGGTTCACCCCCTTGACGTAGAAGGGCTCCCAGCCGCGCGCCGTGCGGATCTCGAAGCGGTCGCCGTGCGCGCGCGAGGGGTAGACCATGGTGTCGGGGATGACCAGCGGCGGGCGCTGGATGACGACCGGCGCCTCGCCGAGCCGCGCCAGGTACTCGCGGGCGTCCGCGTTCTGGGGATCGATCCGGCGGACGCGGGTGAAGGCGGTGCGCGAGGCCGCCTGGTCCCCCTGCCGCCACGCCGCGAGGCCGATCCCCACCAGCGCGTCGACGTTGTCCGGCGCCTCGGCGGTCACCGCCTCGAAGGCGCGGCGCGCGCCGGCCACGTCGCCCGCGCGGAGCTGCGCGTAGCCGAGGCCGGTGCGCGCGCCCAGGTGCCGGGGGCAGCGCCGCAGCGCCTCCTCGAAGCGTCCGCGCGCGGCGTCGATCTGCCCGCCGCGGTAGAGCGTCCACCCGCTCTCCACCACCGGGTTCACCGCCTCGGGGCACGCCTGGGCGGAGACCGGCGGTGCCGCGGCGAGCAGGGCGGCGACCACGGCGATGGAGAACGCCGCACGCCCCTTGATCCGGGTTGAGATGATGTTTGTCAAACTGTTCATTGCAAATAGTTTGCGTATTTTTATCTCAGGTGAAGTCCGCAGCTTCGACGGGTTGGAAACCTTCGACGGGTTGGAAACCCGTCGCTGGAACGGCACGAAGTCCGCCTGCGCGGACTGCGCGCGGCCACCCATCGCGCGTCCCGTCATCGCGGCGCGACGCCGGGGACGGTGGGCGGCGGCGCGACCGGAGCGGGCACCGATCCCGGTTGCTGTCCCCTGTCCCCTGTAACCTGTCCCCTTCCCGTCCCCGTCCCGAAGCCCGCCCGGTCCATCTTCCCCCACGCCCGGCTCCCGCGGACGTAGTTGAACATCCCCTTCAGCCGCCAGAACACGGTGAGCTGCCGGTAGCCCAGGTTCTCCAGCAGCGCCCACACCACCAGCATCACCCGGTCGCCGAAGGTGTGGTAGCGGTGGAAGTTCATCTCCTCCAGCACCAGCGCGGTGAGGGTGAGGAGCGCGCCCAGCCCGTAAGCGGTGAGGAAGAAGAGGATGGCGAAGGGCCAGTTGAGCGCGTTCAGCAGCAGCCCCAGCACCACCCCCAGGAGCCCCACCGCCTCCACCACCGGCGCCAGCAGCTCGTTCAGCACGAAGTACGGGTAGACGATCATCCCCATCCGCCCGTAGCGGGGGTTGAAGAAGAGCCCGCGGTGGCGCCAGAGCACGTCGGTGAGCCCGCGCTGCCAGCGGTCGCGCTGCCGCCCCAGCACCCGGAAGGTCGACGGCGCCTCCGTCCAGGCCACCGGGTCGGGGATGAAGTCCACCCGGTGCGGACCCTTCTGCTCGTAGCCGCGGCGGCGCAGGCGCAGCACCAGCTCCATGTCCTCGCCCACCGTCTCCTCCAGGTACCCGCCCGCGGCGATCACCGCGTCGCGGCGGAAGAGCCCGAAGGCGCCGGAGATGATCAGGTTCCCCCCCAGCCGGTTCCACCCCAGCCGACCGAAGAGGAAGGCGCGCAGGTACTCCACCACCTGGAACCCCGGGAGCCCGCGCCGGGGGACGCGCGTCTCCACCACCCGGCCGCTCTCCACCCGCGAGGCGTTGGCGACGCGGATGGTGCCCCCCGCCGCGATCACCCCGTCGTCGTCGATGAAGGGGCGCACCATGCGGATCAGCGCGTCGGGCTCGATCAGCGTGTCGGCGTCGATGGCGCACACCAGCTCGCCCGCGGCCAGGTTGAGCCCCGCGTTCAGCGCGTCGGCCTTGCCGCCGTTGCGCTTGTCGACCACCAGCAGCGTGGGGAAGGTGCGCGAGCGGTAGAGCGCCACCACCTCGGCCGAGAGGATCCGCTTCGGGTAGATGGGGTGGATGGGCGCCAGGTCGAACTCGTCGATCAGCACCGCCAGGGTGTCGTCCTTCGACCCGTCGTTGACGACCACCACCTCCAGGTTGGGATAGTAGAGGGCCAGCAGCGCCCGCACGCTCTGCCCGATGGTGGCCGCCTCGTTGTAGGCCGGGGCGAGCATGGAGATGCCCGGCACCACGCGCGAGCCCAGCATCTTCCAGCGCGCCTGCCCGCGCGAGAGGAGGACGTGGCGGCGCATCTCCGCGCCCGCGCTGGCGAGGAGCACCAGGTACCAGCCGTTCACCAGCAGGAAGTAGGCGAGGATCGCCCACTCCAATCGCA
The DNA here is from genome assembly GCA_045803205.1 of Longimicrobiaceae bacterium. GTDB lineage: Bacteria > Gemmatimonadota > Gemmatimonadetes > Longimicrobiales > Longimicrobiaceae > Longimicrobium. The sequence continues at coordinate 35,029 of JBJMPM010000331.1, read as the reverse complement.
CCAGGATCCAGACGGCGGGCGCGTAGAGGGTCATCGCAGCTCGTCGCGCCCGGCGGTGGTCTCGGGCATGTCCAGCACCTGGCGGGCGATGTCGGCGGCGAAGCGGTCGGGGTCGTCGAGGGCGCGGCGCAGCAGGAGCATCCCCGGGCTCCCCAGCCGGCGCATGGCCAGCGCGCTCTGGCTGCGCACCACCCAGGCGGGGTCGCGCAGCATCCGCGCGAGCCGCGCCGAGGCCGGCCAGTGCCCCAGCCGCCCCATCGCCGCCGCGGCCGAGGCGCGCACCGCGGCGTCGGGGTCGTCCAGCAGCCCCATCAGCGTCTCGACCAGCTCTTCGCCGCCGATGGCGCCGGCCAGGGTGGCGGCGCGCGCGCGCACCGCGGGGAGCGAATCGCGGCAGAGGAGGCGCGCGGCCGCGGCGAAGCGCGGGTCGGCGAGCCCCGCCGCCACCTCCAGCGCGGGGAGGGCGGGCGCGCCCGGGTGCGTCTCCAGCCACCCCGCCAGCGGGCCCACCACGGGCGAGCCGATGCGCAGCAGCGAGTCGCGCACCACCCAGCTCCCCACCCGTCCCGGCGCCCCCAGCAGCTCCACCAGCCGGCCGATCACCTCCGGCGTGGGGTGCTGCCCGGCCCACTCCGCGGCTTCCGCGCGCACGGCGGGGTGCGGGTCGGCGAAGAGCGCGGGGACCACCTTCTCGCCCCCGCCCAGCGCGGTGAGCAGGCGCACGCCCCTGAGCCGCCGCCACCAGCGCCGGCTCCGGCAGAGGCGCTCGGCGCCGGCGACGAGCCCCACCTCGCCGGCCAGCGCGGAGAGGTGGCGCCGCTGCGACCCGCCCAGCGAAGGCGCCAGCTCGCCGAAGAGGCGCACCTGCAGCCGCGAGGGGAGGCGCTTGAGCAGCGCCACGTCGGCACGGTCCACGCGCGGGCGCACCCCGATGGCCGCCAGCGCGATGCGCCCGCGCTCCAGCCGCGGGGCGGCGCGGCGCTCGTACCAGGTCATCCACGCCCCGTGGCCGAAGATGGTGAGCAGCGCCGCGCCGGCCGCGACGCCGATCACCCAGAGCGCCACCCGCAGCAGCTCCATGGAGCTCATCGCGCGCCCCCCGCCCCGGGCCACGACCGGAAGACGATTCGTTTCACGCAGAGGCGCAGAGGCACGGAGAGAACCACTCTCCTCACGCGCGCATCGCCCGGCGGATGCGCTGCAGCAGGATGGGGACGCTGAAGGGCTTGGCGACGTGGTCGAACGCGCCCTCGTCCAGCGCCTGCACCACCTCGCTCTCGTGCGAGCGCACGGTGAGCACGATCACCCGCGTGCGCTCCAGCACCCGGTCGCGCGCCAGGGTGCGCAGCAGCGCGTGGCCGTCCATCCCCGGGAGGTCCACGTCCATCAGCACCACCCGCGCGCGGAGGCGCGGGCGCGAGCCGGTGAGCGCCTCGGCCGCCTCGCGCCCGTCCTCGATCCAGCGGCTGCGGTAGCCGCGGGTGTCCAGCGCGTGCAGCAGCAGGCGCGCCAGGGTGTGGTCGTCCTCCACCACCAGCACGTCCACGTGCTCGGCGGCGCCCCCCTGCTCCCCCGTCCACCCGGTGGGGAGCACGCGGTCGCGCCCGGCCTCCTTGGCCTGGTAGAGGGCGGCGTCGGCGGCGCGGTAGAGGGTGCCCAGCTCCGCGCCGTCCATGGGGAACTGCGCCACCCCGGCGCTGAAGGTCACCCGGAAGGGGTCCACCCCGCCGGTCTCGAAGGGCTCGCCCCGCAGCACCTCGAGCAGCTCGGCGATGCGCTGCACCCCGTCGTCGCGGTCCATCCCGTACATCGCCACCACGAACTCCTCGCCCCCCCAGCGCGCCACCACGTCTTCCGCGCGGAAGGAGCGCTCCAGCAGGCGCGCCACGCGGCGCAGCACCTCGTCGCCCACCCCGTGGCCGTGGCGGTCGTTCACCTCCTTGAAGTGGTCGAGGTCGATCACCGCCAGCGAGAGCGGCTGCCCCTGCCGCGCCGCCAGGTGCAGGAGCTGCCCCATCAGCTCCTCGCTGCGCCGGCGGTTGGCCACGCCGGTGAGGGGGTCGGTGTCGGCCAGGGCGCGGTGGAGCTGCACCCGCTCCAGCCGGTTGGTGATGCGGGTGACCAGCTCGGGCCCCACGATCGGCTTGGCCACGAAGTCGTCGGCCCCCGCGGCGAAGACCTTCTGCACCGTCTCGGCGCCGGTGCTGGAGGTCAGGAAGACCACCGGGGTGGCGCTCCAGCGCGGGTCGTTGCGCATCACCCGGCAGAGCTCGATCCCGTTCACCAGCGGCATGTCGACGTCGAGCACCACCACCTCGGGGGCGTGCTCCTCCAGCGCCGCCCAGAGGCGGAGCGGGTCGGCCAGGGTGTGCACCCTCACCCCGCCGGCCTCGAGCAGCCGCGCGGCCTCGGCGAGCACCACGGGGTCGTCGTCCACCACCAGCACGCAGGCGTCGCGCGGGCGCTCGCGCTGCAGCACCCCCTGCAGCGCGTCGCAGACGGCGGTGGGAGAGACGGGCTTCTGCAGGAAGCCGAGGCCCCCCATGCGCGCCACGTCCACCCGGTCGGTGAAGGAGTCGTGCGCGCTCACCACCACCACGGGGATGCGCGGGGTGCGCGCGGCGAGGTCGGCGATCAGGTCGAGGCCCCGCCCCTCGCGGTCGGCGGAGAGGTCGAGGAGCACGGCGGCCGGGTGCTCGCCCGCGGCCAGGGCGCGCGCCTCGGCCACGCCGGCGACGATGCGCGCGCGCATCCCCCGCCCCGCCGCCTCCATCACCAGCCGCTCGGCCAGGTCGGCGTCGACGTCCACCAGCAGGAGGAGCGGGGGCGGCGGGCGGCCGGGCGTGCCGTCGTCCGCCGCGGGCGCCGGGTCGCGGGTGGAGGAGGCGGGCTCGGGGGCGGCGGGGCGGTCGAGCTCGCGGCGGAGCGCCACCACCAGGTCGGTGAGCCGGAGCGCCTGGGCCTGCCCCAGCGGCTGCGAGCCCTGCAGCACGATCTCCACCTCGCGCGCCAGCCGCGACGCCTGCGCGAAGCCGAAGGTGCCCACCGATCCCGCCAGCTTGTGCGCCTCGCGCTCGGCGTGGCGGCGGCGCTCCTCGTCGAGCCCGCCGTCCAGGAGGGCGACGGCGGCCTCCTCCACCGCGTCCACCCGCTGCAGGATCGTCCCCCGGAAGCGCTCCCACGCCTGCCGCACCGCCCCGTCCAGGTCCTCGGCGCCGGCTCCCGCGCCGTTCTCCTCCCGGCGCAGGAGCGCGGCCGCCTGGCGCACCAGCTCCTGCAGGTCCAGGGGATGGAAGAAGACGCGCGCCACCCCCATCGCCTCCAGCTCCGCCGGCGCGGGGGCGCCCGTGGAGCCGCGGGAGAGGCAGAGGAGGATCGGGGGATGCGACCCGGGGCAGCGCAGGAGGTCGCGCGCGGGGCCGCCGGGGAGGGCGTCGTCGGCCACCAGGAGCGACCAGCCGCCGGCGGCGAGCGCCGAGTGGAGCGCGCGCGCGTCGGCGGCGGTCTCGACCGAGGCGCCGCGGAGCTGCCGCGCCAGCAGGGAGGCGAGCGCGTCGGGGAGCCCCGCCACCAGCACCCGCGGCGGAGCGTTCACGCCGGCCACCCCAGCAGGGCGGAGACCTGGTTGGCCAGCTCCATGGGGTCGAAGGGCTTGGCCAGCACCCCCGCCACCCCCAGCGACTCCAGGCGGCGGCGGTCGGCCGGCTGCACCTTGGCGGTGAGCAGGATCACGGGGATGGCGGCGGTCTCCGGGCGCTCCCGGAGGAGGGAGGCGGTGGCGGGGCCGTCCATCCCCGGCATCATCACGTCCAGCAGGATGGCGTCGGGGCGCTCCTCGGCGGCCAGGCGCACCCCCTCGTCGCCGGAGCGCGCGGGGATCACCTCCCACCCGGCCACCATCTCCAGCGACATCTGCGCGACTTCGCGGATGTCGTCTTCGTCGTCTACGATCAGGACGCGTCGAATCATTCTCGTGAAGCCATGCTGCTGCGGCGTGCCGCGAATCAAGAGTTACGGTCCGGGACCGCGAGAGCGGATGCATCGGACACGTATTGTCGCTTCCGGCTGGATACCAAGGAGCCGAAGCAAACTGCGGGCCGCAGATGGATACCCTGTTTCGGAGAACCTTGTTCAAACGTTTTACGGCACGAGGGCTCCGCACGCAAGGCCGGCCGGCGTCCATCACGCAGAGCCGTCGAGCCAGGGAGAAGGGCCGGGGGGCGGTTCTCCCCGTGGCTTCCGCGGCTCTCCCGTGAGGCACTGGCTCAGGGGCCGTCGAGCAGCTCCAGGATGCGGCGCTCCAGCTCCGCGAGCTCGATGCGGCTCTTGCCGAACACGTCGACGCCGGCGCGGCGCAGCCGGTCGCGCCCCGCCTCGTCCACGTCGAGCGCGGTATAGGCCACGATCGGCACCGCGCGCAGCCCCTCGTGCTCGCGAAAGCGCTCGGCCAGCCAGTAGCCGTCGCCGTCGGGGAGGGCGATGTCGAGCACCACCGCGTCGGGGCGGTTGCGGCGCGCGACGGCCCAGGCGCGCTCGCCCGTGCCCGCCACCTCCGCGGCCACCCCGCGCCGCTCGAAGGTCTCGGCCAGCACCCCCGCCAGCCCCTCGTCGTCCTCCACCACCAGCACCCTCGGGCGCCCGTCGCCGTCGTCGGCGGCGGGCCCGGGATCGGCCTCGAGGTCCACCCGCGGCCCCTCGTGCACCGCGGGAGCGGCGGGCTGCGCCTCGGCCAGGGGGATGGTGAAGTGGAAGGTGCTCCCCTCCCCCGGCGCGCTCTCGGCCCAGATCCGCCCCCCGTGCTGGGTGACGATGGTGCGGCAGATGGCGAGCCCCAGCCCCGTCCCCCCCTTCTGCCGCGAGTCCGACGAGTCGACCTGCTGGAAGCGCTCGAAGATGCTCTCCAGCCGGTCCTCCGGGATGCCGCGTCCCTGGTCGGCCACGCGGAAGCAGGCCTCGCCGCCCACCGGCTCCACCCGCACCTCCACGCTCGCGCCCGCGGGCGAGAACTTGACCGCGTTGGAGATGAGGTTGGTGAGCACCTGCAGGATACGGTCGGAATCCGCCAGCAGCCGCACCGCCTCGGCCTCCACGAAGAGGCCCACGCCCGCGCGCTCCGCCATCGGCAGCATCATCTCGGCGGCGTTGTGCGCCAGCTCGGCGGCGTTCACCAGCCGCGGCTCCATCCCCACCTTCCCGCTCTCGATCCGCTCCAGGTCCAGGATGTCGTTGATCAGCCGGATCAGCCGGTCGGTGTTCTGCACCGCGATCTCCAGCATCCGCTGCCCCCGCTCGGGGACCTCGCCCGCCTTCCCCGCGGCCAGCAGCCCCAGCGAGCCGCGGATGGCGGTGAGCGGGGTGCGCAGCTCGTGGCTCACCACGGAGACGAACTCGTCCTTCATCCGGTCCACCTCGCGCCGCTCGGTCACGTCGCGGAAGGTGATCACCCCCCCGGCGATGCGCCCCTCCTCGACGATGGGCGTGCAGGTGTACTCCACCGGGAAGCGCGCTCCGTCGGCGCGGCGGAAGGTGGCGTCGCGCACCGAGCGCGGCTCGCCGCCCAGCAGCGCGGCGCGGATGGGATCGCCGTCGGCCACGCCGGAGCCCAGGGTGGCCTCGTACGGCCGCCCGGGAAGGTCGTCGGCGGCGTAGCCCAGCATGGCCGCCGCGGCGGGGTTCACGAAGGTGGTGTAGCCGTGCGCGTCGACCCCGTAGATCCCCTCGGCCGCGGCGTTCAGGATCAGCTCGTTCTGCCGCGCCATGCGCTCGGCGGCGCGGCGCGCCAGGATGCGCTCGCCGGCCTCGGCGGTGAGGAGCCGGTTGGCGCGGCGCAGGCCGGCCGTGCGGCGCAGCGCCAGCGCCCCGGCGCCGCCCGCCACCAGCAGCGCCAGCAGCGCGCCGCTCGCCACCAGCCACCCGGTACGCCGCTCCAGCCTGCGCGCGTGGTCGGCGCGGGCGCGCAGCAGCTCGAACTCGGTGCGCTCCATCGCCCCGAGCAGGGCGCGCACGCTGTCGGCGGCCACGCGGCGGACGCGGAAGCCCGCGGCGCCGGCCGCCGCGGCCCGTGCCGCCGCCAGCGCGGCCGCGTCGCTCCCGGCGCGGGGCATGAGCTCCGCCTGCGCGGCGCGCCACCCGTCCTGCAGCCGGCGCGCGGCGGCCAGGCGCGCCTGCTGCGGCGGGTTGTCGGCGACCAGGCGGCGCGCCGAGTCGGCGTGGGCGGCGAAGTCCTGCGCGCCCGCGCTCCAGGCGTCGCGGAAGCGCGGCTCGCCGCTCAGCGCGAAGCCGCGGAAGGCGGTCTCCATCTCCGCCATGGCGCCGCGCATCCCCTCGGTGGCGGCGAGCACGCGGTAGGTGTGGATGCTCCAGCGGTTGGCGCGCGCCAGCTCGCCGAAGCCCGAGAGCGCGAAGAGGCTGAGCGCCAGCAGCAGCAGCATGAGCGCGCCGAACGCCGCCACCAGCGGCGTGGGACTGCGGTCAGGGTCGCTCAAGGGCATGGCGGCGAGAGGGAGGACGAAACGGCTCACCCGGATGCACGCAGGACCGGAGGATACACGATGCGTTCCTCCGGTCCTGCGTGCCTCCGGGAGAGGATCCGTCAGCTGTTGCGGAGCTTGCTCTCCACCAGGTCCACCCCCTCCTGGGTGAGGGCGTACTGCTTCCGGGCCTGGCGGGTGGTGCCCATCTTCTTCTTCTGCACCATCAGCGGCGGCCGGGCGCGCAGGTTGGACTCGATGGCGCGGGTGATGTTGGGCACCGGCAGGCCGTTGCGCTTCAGCTCGGCGTTGATCGCCTGGCTGGTGACGGTGCGGTCCGGCCGGCCGCGCGCCAGCACGTAGGCGCCCAGCAGGGCGCGCTCGGCCATGGTCTCGGGCTTCCACTGCTCCACCAGCGCCGAGATCCCGCCCGTGGCCCGGCGCGGCGCCCCGCTCCCCCGCGGACGGCCGCGGCGGCGCGGGGCCTCTTCGCCCGGAGCGCCGCCGCCGTCCTCGTCGGCCGCCGCCGCCCGCGCCGCGCCGCGCCCGGCGCGCGCGCCGAAGGCGCGCTCCAGCAGCAGGTCGCGCGCCTTCTCCTTGAGCACCGGGTCGTAGCCCGAGATGGCCTCGTTGATCTCGTCCAGCAGCGCCTTGACTTCCTGCAGCTCTTCCATGGGCTCTCCAGGCTCGGGCGGCGGTGCGTCCGCGCCCGCGCCGGGGCGCGGGCGGACGGTCGGCTCCTCAATGGTGCATGGACTGCAATGGTCCATGTGCAACACCATTTAAAGCGCCGCTTGCACCGCCGTCAAGTAGGCCGTGTATGCCCGGGGCCCGAACGCACAGAAGATCACCTTGCGCGGATGCGGGTTGCGGGCGAGGAAGTCCGCCACCTCGCGCACCGCAATGGCGGCGGCGCGCTCCAGCGGAAAGCGGTACGCACCGGTGCTGATGGAGGGGAACGCGACCGTATCCATCTCCCTGTCGGAGGCGATCTTGAGCGAATTCCTCCAGGCGCTGGCGAGCACCTCGTCCTCGCCCTTTTCCCCGTCCTGCCATACGGGTCCCACGGTATGGATCACCCACCGCGCGGGGAGGTCATGGCCGCCCGTCAGCTTCGCCTCGCCGGGGCGGCAGCCGTGCAGCATCCGGCACTCCTGCACCAGCCCCGGGCCCGCCGCGCGGTGGATGGCGCCGTCGACCCCGCCGCCCCCCAGCAGCGAGGTGTTGGCGGCGTTCACGACCGCGTCCACCCGGAGCCTGGTGATGTCGCCCTCGACCACTTCCATGCGGTCTTTGAGTGATGCGTCCATGAGCGGTGCAAGGTGGAGGTGAGTCAGTCCTGGAGACGGTCGAGAAGCCTCACCGAGCCGGTCGGGGGCGTCCTCCCGGCGGAGCCGTTCGACCCTTGCCTCTCGCGCCGGTCCGGACGACGAGTGGCCGCAGGTTGGCGCTCGCGCTGAGTATCGAAATTTTTTGCAGGGACCTCTGCCGCCGGCACAGGACCCGAGGCGTGCTCCACATCCCCCTGATCGAATCGGTTGACGGTCTCCGCCCGCGACGCGCCGCATCGGGCGGCCGCCGAGGCTTCCCGCGCTGCGCGGAAAGCGGGTGCGGGGCCAGGCATACTCAACCGATTCGATCGGATGGAGCGGGCCTCGACTCCGCGGCATCACCCGGATAAGGTGCTTCCCCAAAAAAATTTCGATACTCAGCGCATTCCGAGGCTGCAGCCACGTTCCCCAGGCGTCGGAGCTCGCTTGCGGCGCAGCGGCGACGACCTGGGACGATAGACGGTGTGGCGAGGTTTTCCCCGTCTCTCACGATGGCCGCGGGTCCGCCCGCAGCTCCAGGCCGCGGGTGGTGAGCAGCGCCGCGCCGTCGCGGGTCCAGCGGGCCAGGCTCTCCGCCTCGGGCTCCAGCCCCAGCCCCCAGGTGGCGTCGGTCACCAGCGTCACCCGGCACCCGCGCGAGGGCTTCAGCATCCCCTCCACCGCGTGCTTGACGCACACGTCGCGCGCCACCCCGGCCACGTACACGTCCAGCCGCCCGAGCCGGCGCCGCAGCTCGGCCACGAACGCCTCGGTGGCGGGGTTGCCGGTGAACACGTCGAAGCGGTCCTTCTGGATGAACACCGGCCGCCGCTCCGCCAATGCCCGCTCCGCCGCCGCCCGCGCGTCCGCCTCCGTCGCGTCGCGGGGGAGGACGATGGGGTCCGCGGGGCGGATCGACGCGTGGATCTCCGCCCCCGCGCGCTCCGCCGGATCGTCCGACATCCCCATGCAGTGCGGCGGATAGGTCTCCTTCGCCGGGTCGGGGTGGACGGGGTCGATTTCGGCGTCGCCGTAGGCGTGCCAGTCGCCGGTGTAGACCACCAGCGCGCAGTTCTCCCGCATCCACTCCACCGCCCGCTGGATGGCGGGGATCGCCTGCGTCGCCCCCTCGTCCCGCTCGTCGAAGAGGTCGTGCACGTACAGGCGCCCGCCCTGCTCCGGCGGGAGGAGGAAGTCGTTCTGCGCGTCGACCACCCAGCCGATGCGCATGGCTCCGTCGTTCATCTTCTGTCCTCTGTGCCCCGGGTGATCCCATCCGTAGAAAATCGTAATCGTGTCATCCTGAGAGACGGTCGAGAAACCTCGACTCTCAGAGACGTCATCCTGAGGCCGGCCGCGCTGCGACTGCGGCATGCCCGATCCCTCGCAGGCCGAAGGATCTATAGCCGGTGCAAGCACTCAGCCGCGGAACGAGCGATTGAGCCGTCACGGCCCAGCTTGCACATTTCACCGGCTCACGTGCTACCGCGGTTATAGATCCTTCGGCCTGCACGGTCTCCTGCGTGCGATCATTGAGGCGCGACCGGCCTCAGGATGACGTCTTCAGGGTTTCTTGCGGTTTTCTCAAAGTCCTCTCAGGGTTCCCGGCCGGCTCAGCTGGGGCAGAGCCAGCAGTCGATGCCGCGTCCGCGGACGAACACCCACAGCGAGTCGCCCGGCTGGGCGCGCGCCCCCGGGGCCAGCGGATACGGCGTGGCCAGCGTGTTCATCGGGGGGAAGGGATCGTTCGTGCGCGTGAACACCCGGAAGCTCACGAAGCTGGCGGCGTGCGGGGATACCTGGAGCGGGTGCTCGGCCACGGTGCGCACCCCGTTCGCGTGCTCCAGTGTGATGGCGAGTGGCCGGGTGGAGGGGGCGGTCGCGCCGGGCGGAAGCCACACCCGGTACCAGGGCGTGGCCCACTCGCCGCTGGGCCAGCGCACCAGGTCGCGCCCGGTCACCACACGCGTCTGCCGCCCGTCGAAGAACTCCAGGCGCGCGTGGAAGCCTGCCGCCGGGTCCATCGTCGCGTCCTGAAAGCGGAAGAGGACCGCGCTCTCCCAGGAGTCGGGTGGCTTGTCCGCGGTGGATGCCTTCGGTCCGATACGTCCGGCGCAGCCCGGGAGGACCACGCAGAGCAGGATCGCGGCGAGCGCGCCGGGGGCCGCTCTCTTCATCTCCCGATGCTTTACGCCGGCATGGCCCGACGCGGCAGCCGGAGGCGGAAGGTGCTCCCCACCCCCGGCTCGGACTCGACCTCCAGCTCCCCGCCCAGCAGCCGCGCCAGCCGCTGCGAGATCGGCAGCCCCAGCCCCGTGCCCCCGGCGTTCGCGTTGGGAAGCTGGATGAACTCCTCGAAGATGTGCTCCAGCTCGCCGGCGGGAATCCCCACCCCCTGGTCGGCGACCTCGATCGTGACTTCGTCTTCGCTGGCGTCGCAGCGCACCTCGACCGGGTACCCGCGGCCGAACTTGAGGGCGTTGGAGATCAGGTTGAGCAGGATCTGCTGCACCCGGTGCGGGTCGGTGACGATGTCGATCCCCGCCGCCTCGCGCCCCTCCAGCCGCAGCTCGCTCCCGTGCTCGCCGGCCAGCGGCTGCAGCGTGGCGAAGAGGTCCTGCACCAGCGGGAGCACGGCCACCGGCTCCCAGGCGAGCTCCATCTTCCCCGCCTCGATCTTGGAGAGGTCGAGCACGTCGTTCACCAGGTGCAGCAGGTGGCGGGCGGCGCGCTGGCCGCGCTCCAGGCTGGACTGCTGCTGTGGGGTGAGCTCGCCGAACACGCCGGCCAGGAGGAGGTCGTTGTAGCCGAGCACGGCGTTGATGGGGGTGCGCAGCTCGTGGCTCATGGCGGCGTAGAAGCGGCTGCGCGCCGTCACCGCCCGCTCGCGCTCCTCCTCGGCGCGCTTGGCTTCCGTCACGTCGAGGATGGTGCCGGCGAAGCGCACCGCGGCCCGCACGCCGTCGCGCTCGGCGAAGACGGCGCGGCCGCGCACCTGCGCCCACCGCACCGCGCCGCTCGGCTGCACCAGCCGGTACTCGGCCTCGAACTCGCCGCTGCCGGCGGGGTCGAACGCGCGGCGCACCGCCTGGTCCACCCGCTCCCGGTCGTCGGGGTGCAGGTGATCGAGGAAGGTCGCGTAGAAGACCGGCTCGTCGGGGCCGAGCCCGAAGATCTCGCGGCAGCGCGCGTCCCAGACGATGGCGCCGTCGCGCACGTCCATGTCCCACGCCCCCACGTCGGCGGATTCCAGGGCGAGCCGCAGCCGCTCCTCGAGAAGCTCCACCGCCTGCCGGGCGCGCACCTGCGACGTCACCTCCACCGCGTGCACCAGCACGCCGTCGACCGCGCCGTCCGCCGCGCGGGTGGGCTGGTAGACGAAGTTGAAGAACCCCTCCTCCGGCACCCCCGCGCCGCGGTCGATCAGCACCCGTCTCTCCTCGCCGGCGATCGCCTCCCCGGTCGTGTAGACGTGATCGAGGAGCTCGAAGAGCCCCTGCCCCTCCACCTCGGGGAGCGCCTGGCGCACCGGCATCGCTTCCAGCGTGCGGCCGCCCACCAGCGCGCGATAGGCGGCGTTGGCGAGCTCCACGCGATGCTCCGGGCCGCGGAGGACCAGGATGAGCGCGGGCGCCTGCGCGAACACCTCGCTGAGCCGCGCGCGCTCGGCGTCCACCTCGCCGATCAGGCGGTCGCGCTCGGCCTCGGCGCGCTTCTGCTCGTGGATGTCGGTGCAGGTGCCGAACCAGCGGACGATGGCGCCGTCCGCATCGCGCTGGGCGACCGCCTGCCCCAGGAACCAGCGGTACTCGCCGTCGTGGCGCCGGAGGCGGCACTCGGCCGCGTAGGGCTCGCCGCTCTCCAGCGCCGCGCGCCAGCTCGCCAGCGCGCGCGCGCGGTCGTCGGGGTGGAGCACGCGCCAGCCGTCGCCGCGCGTCTCCTGGTAGGTGAGGCCGGTGTACTCGTACCAGCGGTGGTTGTGGTACTCGTGGTATCCGTCGGGGCGGGTGATGAACACCATCTGGGGGATGCTGTCCAGCGCGTGGCGGAGCTGCTCCTCGCCCTGGCGGAGCGCCTCCTCGGCCAGCCTGCGGTCGGTGACGTCGGTATGCTCGCCCACCCACTGCAGCACCCCGCCCGCCTCGTCGACCATGGGGACGGCGCGCGCCTGCATCCAGCGGTACTCGCCGTCGTGCCGGCGGACGCGGTGCTCCACGGCGTAGGGGGCGAGCTCGGCGCGCGCGCGGCGCCAGGCGCTCAGGGTGCGCGCGCGGTCGTTGGGGTGGATGGCCTCGATCCACCCGCTCCCTCGCAGCTCCTCGAAGCTCTGGCCGGTGAAGGCGCTCCACTCCGGCTGCGGCGCCGTGAACTCGCCCACCGGGGGCGTGCTCCAGGCGAACGAGACCGCCCCCTCGGCATGCGAGCGGTACAGCTCCTCGCTTTCGCGCAGCGCGTCGGCGTTCATGCAGAGTCGGGCTGGGAGGGGCGGACGGCGGACCGGGTGGTTGCTGCAAGGATCGTGCGGTAAACGGCAACGACATTCTCTCATACCATTTCTGTTGATTGATTATGCATTCTGCCAACGGAATGGACTCACACGGAGTCAACGGAGTCAACGGAGAATGCCAGGCAGTTCCTCCGTTGACTCCGTTGACTCCGTGTGAGACCCATCTGTGCTGGTCTCTACGAATGCACAGTCATTTGGCAGAGATGGTATCACAGAGGCATGGAGACGCAGAGAGCCACGGTGGCTTCTCTGCGTCTCCGTGCCCCCCGTGAGAGACGCCGTTCGTCAGGCCGGCTCCACCACCAGCTTGCCGCGCAGCATGTTCATCCCGCAGGTCCAGGTGAACTCGCCGCTCTTCCCGGGCGTGAACTCGACCGGAGTCGTCTTGAACGCGGGCAGGTCGCGGACGATGCCGAAGTCGCCGAAGACCACCTGCTCGCTGCAGCTCGCCGTCTCGTCGCGGTAGAAGTCCAGCCGCACGGGGCGGCCCTGCTTCACCACCACCACGTCGGGGGTGTAGCCGCCCTTCACGGTGATCTTCACCTCCTGCACGCCGCGCGCATCCGACCGCGCGGCGACCGCCTGCCGCTCGCCGAAGAAGTACCAGAGCACGCCCGCGATGGCGAGCACGCCCGCGGCGACGACGAGGATCTCGGTCGTATCCATCGCTCTCTCCAGATTCGTCGGCTCCTGAGGGGGCCGGGCGAATGAATTCGCAGCAACAACTGCCCGAAGTCCGCCTTCGCGGACTCGCGGCCGAAACCCCGGGGCACACGACCGGCTCGAGTGACACCCGGGCGGCTGCACGGATCTTTGCCGCGCTCACTGCAACTGTCGGCAACGAGTCCGCGAAGGCGGACTTCGGGCAGTTGTAGCCGCGGTTTCAACCGCCTGTGCCTGTCGGACTCGGCCTGCCCCCCGTGGAGCCTGCCTACCCCCGGAACCGACGCAGCCGCAGTGAGTTGGCGACCACGCTGACGGACGAGAGCGACATCGCCGCGCTGGCGATCACCGGGCTCAGCAGCCAGCCGGTGAGCGGGTAGAACACCCCCGCCGCCAGCGGGATGCCGACCACGTTGTAGACGAAGGCCCAGAACAGGTTCTGCCGCACCGTCCGGATCGTCGCCCGCGACAGCGAGATCGCCGTCACCACGCCGCGCAGGTCGCCGCGGATCAGCGTCACGTCGCTCGCCTCGATCGCCACGTCCGTCCCCGTGCCGATGGCGATCCCCACGTCGGCCTGGGCCAGGGCGGGGGCGTCGTTGATGCCGTCGCCCACCATCCCCACGCGGCGCTTCTCCTCCTCCTGCAGCCGCTTCACCTCGCGCGCCTTCCCCTCGGGGAGCACCTCGGCCAGCACGCGGCCGATCCCCGCCTCGCGCGCGACCGCCTCGGCGGTGCGGCGGTTGTCGCCGGTGATCATCACCACCTGCAGCCCCATCGCCTCCAGCGCGCGCACCGCCTCCTTCGACTCGGGCTTGAGCGTGTCCGCCACGGCGACGATCCCCGCGAAGGCGCCGTCCACCGCGGCGAAGGTGGGCGTCTGCCCCTGCTCCGCCAGCGCGGCGGCGCGCGCCTCGGCGTCGCCGATCCCGATCCCCCGCTCGCGCAGCAGCTTGGGGGTGCCGACCAGCACCGCGCGTCCGTCCACCGTGGCCTCGATGCCGTGCCCGGCGACGGCGTCGAAGCGCGACGCGCCGGCCAGCGCGATCCCCCGCGCCTCGGCGGCGCGCACCACCGCCTCGCCCACGGGGTGCTCGCTCCCGCGCTCGGCGCTCGCCACCAGGCGCAGCAGCTCCGCCTCGTCGAACCCCTCCGCCGGGAGCACCGCGGTGAGCTCGGGGCGGCCGCGGGTGAGGGTGCCCGTCTTGTCGAGCACGATCGTGTCCAGGCGGTGCGCCGTCTCCAGGCTCGCGCCGCCCTTGATCAGCACGCCGTGCTCGGCGCCGCGGCCGGTGCCCACCATGATCGCCGTCGGCGTCGCCAGCCCCAGCGCGCAGGGGCAGGCGATGATCAGCACGGAGACGAAGTTCACCAGCGCCAGCGCGAAGCGCGTCCCCGGCGGCGCCGCCACGAACCAGACCACGAAGGTGGCGATGGCGACGCAGATCACCACGGGCGTGAAGATGCCGCTGATCACGTCCGCCAGCCGCGCGATCGGCGCGCGCGAGCCCTGCGCATCCTGCACCAGCTTCACGATCTGCTGCAGCGCCGTATCCTTCCCCACCTTCGTGGCGCGGAAGCGGAAGGAGCCGGTGCGGTTCAGCGTGGCGCCGAACACCTCCTCGCCCGGGGCCTTCTCCACCGGCAGGCTCTCGCCGGTGAGCATCGACTCGTCCACCGCCGAGGCGCCCTCGGTCACCACGCCGTCCACCGGCACCTTCTCGCCGGGGCGCACCACCACCACGTCGCCGGGGACGACCTCCTCCACGGGGAGGTCGGCCTCGGCGCCGCCCCGCACCACGCGCGCGGTCCTGGGCTGCAGCCCCACCAGGCGGCGGATGGCGTCGGAGGTGCGGCCCTTGGCGCGCGACTCCAGCATCCGCCCCAGCAGCACCAGGGCGATGATGACGGAGGCGGCCTCGTAGTAGACCGGCGGCGCCATCTCCATCCCCTCCATCCCCGGCCGGCCGGCCAGGAAGAAGCGGGGGAAGAAGGTGGCCGCCGCCGAGTACAGGTACGCCGTGCCGGTGCCGACGGCGATCAGCGTGTTCATGTCCGCCGCGCGGTGCCGGAAGGCCGCCCACGCGCCGCGGTAGAACTGCGCGCCGCACCAGAAGACCACCGGCGTGGTGAGCAGGAGCTGCACCCACGCCGCGCCCGGGAAGTTCAGCCAGGGGATGCGCCCGTGGCTCATCGCCATCGCCAGCACGGGGAGCGAGAGGATCGCCGCGACCCGGAAGCGGCGCCGCAGCCCGGCGTACTCGGCCGCGTGCGCCGCCTCCAGCGAGTCGGCCCCGCTCCCGTCGCCGCTGGGGAGGTCGCGCACCACGTAGCCGAGCTCCTCGATCGCCGCCCGCAGTTCCGCCGCGTCCGTCGCGCCGGGGAGGTACTCCACCCGAACCTGCATGGTGGCCAGGTTGAAGTCGGCCGCCAGCACGCCGCGGCGCGCCAGCAGGTGGTCCTGCAGCGGCTTCGCCGAGCCCGCCGGACGGGCGGAGTCGTCGACCACGAAGTCGGCGCGCGCGGTGCCGGCGGTGCCGTAGCCCGCGTCGCGCACCACCTGCACGAAGTCGCGGACGCCGGCCTGGGCCGGGTCGTACTCTACCGTGGCGCGCGACGTCGCCAGGTTCACCCCCGCGCGGTGCACGCCGGGCGCCTTCGCCAGCGCGCCCTCGATGCGGCGCGCGCAGGCGGCGCAGCTCATCC
Organism: Longimicrobiaceae bacterium; assembly: GCA_045803205.1. Classification (GTDB taxonomy): domain Bacteria; phylum Gemmatimonadota; class Gemmatimonadetes; order Longimicrobiales; family Longimicrobiaceae; genus Longimicrobium. Next base: position 19,373 of record JBJMPM010000331.1, on the reverse strand, counting down.
CCGTGATCGGGAGGTCCACGCGCTCGCCCCCGCCGTGCGTGGAATGGTCGTGCGCCGCATGGTCGTGCGCGGCATGCTCGTCACGCGGCGGCAGCGCCGTCCCCATCTGGACGATCGGCAGCCCCGCCGGCTTCTTCTGCATCGGTTCCATCTTCCGCCTCCTCAGCGAGCGTGGCGGTACATGAGGTCGAGCACCTCGGCATACGCCGCCTCGCGGTCCTGTTCGTCGCCGGACTGCAGGGCGCCGGTCACGCAGTGCCGCAGGTGGTTGTGCATCAGCAGCTTGCCCACGCCGCGCAGCGCCTCGTGCACCGAGGCGATCTGCACCAGCACGTCGCCGCAGTAGCGCTCCTCCTCCACCAGGCGCTGCAGCCCGCGCACCTGCCCCTCGATGCGCTTCAGCCGCGTGAGCGCCTGCCGCTTCGCCTGCGGGTCCACATACGTGGCGTGGCGCCCTTCGTCCTCGTGAGTCTCCATCGTACCCTCGTTTTGATATACCCCCCTACCCTATATGCAACAGGAAGATAATGGGCGTGTCAAGTAGGGGAAGGGCGAATGGAATTCGCGGCAACAACTGCCCGAAGTCCGCCTTCGCGGACTCGCGGCCTCCGTTACGAGGCCGCGCAACGGGCTTCGCTGCGGCCGGGGCTCGCGGACCTCGGCTGTACCGCAGTCCACCGCGCGCACCGGCAGGCCGAGGTTGCACCCCGGCAGAGGTAACACAGAGACCTTCGCCCCCACCGTCGAGCTCGTCGCCATGGGCGCGAAGACCGGCGACGGGGCGATCGCCGAGAACGTCTTCCGCGAAGTGTTCGAGTAGCAGGGCCGTTCAATCCACTTCCCTCTTGCACATTTTTGTCCATTCGGTTTTGTTTTGTGGTCCGTTGCGATTCACTGGAGGACACATGACTGCCGAACCCGTGGTTCACAGCCATCCGGAGATCATGAGCGGCACGCCCGTGTTCATCGGGACGCGGGTCCCTGTCCAGGCGCTGCTCGATCATCTGGAAGAAGGGGACACCATCGAGAGCTTCCTCGACGGGTATCCGTCCGTCACCCGCGAGCAGGCGATCTCGTTTCTGGAACAAGCAGCGGCGGCGCTGATCGAGCAGCTTCAGCGGGCGGCATGACGGAGCCGGAGCAGCCGCAGCGCCGGCGCGTGCTGCTCGACGAGAACCTGCACCGGAAATTCGTCCTGGAACTCCCAGAGTTCGATGCCACGACCGTCGAGGCCGTAGGGTGGAAAGGCGTGCTGAACGGCGAGCTCCTTAAGAAGATCGAGGAGGCGGGTTACGACGTCTTCCTGACCGGTGACCGCAACCTGGAGTACCAGCAGCGAATTCCGGGGCGCACCTTCGGTGTGGTCGTCATTATCTCACCCGCCTGACGCTGCCTTACCTGCAGGCGCTCGCACCCATGATCCGCACCGCGGTGGCTGACGTGAGTCCGGGAGAAGTGACCCACGTCAGCCGATCGTAGCGAACAGGCCCCGGGGCAGCGGTCGCTCCGGGGCCTTTCTCACCACGATTCCTGTGACTCACCAGGTCAAGACGATCTTTCCGAAGGTGGCGTTGGACTGCATCCGCTCGTGCGCCTTGCGGATGTCGGCGAAGCGGAAGGTCGAGTCCACCACCGGCTTGATGCGGCCGGAGGAGAGAAGGGGGAGCACGGAGCCGGAGAACTCGCGGGCGAGCGCGATCTTCTCCTCCAGCGGGCGGCTGCGCAGCACCGTGCCGAACAGGTGCAGGCGCCGCCGCAGGAGGAGCCCCAGGTCGATCTCGGCCTTCGCCCCGGCGGTGGTCCCCACCACGATGGCACGGCCGCGCAGCGCCAGCACCCGCAGCGACGCCTCCAGCAGCTTCCCGCCCACCAGGTCCATCACCGCGTGCACGCCGCTGCCGTAGGTGGCCTGGTTCACCGCCTCGGCCAGGTCCTCGCGCTCCGTGTCGATCCCCACCTCGAGCCCCAGCGCCTCCGCGCGCTTCAGCTTCTCCGGCGTGCGCGAGGTGCCGAGCGTCACGGCCCCCGCAGCGCGCGCGAGCTGCAGCGCCGCCGTGCCCACTCCGCTGCCGACGGCGTGGATCAGCACCCGCTCGCCCACCTTCAGGTCGAGTTGGCGGAAGAGCGCGTCGTAGCTGGTGAGGAAGGCCTCGGGGATGGCCGCCGCCTCGTCCACCGTGCAGTTCTGGGGGATGCGGATGGCCTCGCGCTCGTGCACCACCACGTACTCCGCGTGGCCGCCGCCGCCCACGATCCCCATCACCCGGTTGCCGACGGCCCAGAGCCCCGCGCCCTCGCCCACCGCGTCGACCTCGCCGGCGTACTCCAGCCCCGGCACGTCCGCGGGGGCGCCGGGGGGCGCGGGATACGAGCCCATGCGCTGCAGCACGTCCGCCCGGTTGAGCGCCGAGGCCTGCACGCGCACGCGGATCTCCCCCGGCCCGGGCTCCGGCACCGGCCGCTCTTCGACCGCAAGCACTTCGGGCCCGCCGGGGCGGGTGATTACGATTGATTTCATCGAACCGAAAAAAGAAAAAAGAAGTGCCTAGTCCCTAGTGCCTAGTGCCTAGGGGAGCAGGCGAGAGTCCGCACCTCGGAGTCCGGCCTTCGCGCATCTCAGGGTACGAACACCAGAATACAGGGCACTAGGCACTGGGCACTAGGCACTGGGCACTAGGCACTGGGCACCAGGCACTATCTCGCCCGAAGCCTGAGGAAGTCCTCGATCCCCCGAACATGCGCCTCCGCCAGCCGGTCCACGAACCCGGGGTCGCGCAGCGCCGCCTCCTGCTCGGGGATCGGCATGAAGAGCGACTCGGTGAGCACGCTCGGCAGCCAGGTGGGGCGCACCAGCGCCAGGTTCCCCCACTTCGCGCCCAGGTCGGGGATCCCCGTCGCCTCCGCGATCCGCCGGTCGAGCGTGCGCGCCAGGTCGGCCGCGAGGGGGTGGAACCAGTAGGTGCTGGTGCCGTGGTCGCGGAAGGGGTTCGCCTCCTCGCCGAAGGCGTTGTTGTGCACCGAGACGAGCAGGTCCGCGTCCATCGCCACGGCCATCGCGGGGCGCGCGCCCAGGTCCACGACCACGTCGGCCTCGCGCGTGAGCCGCACGTCGGCGCCGGCGGCGCGCAGCCGCTCCGCCAGCCGCAGCCCGATGGCCAGGTTGGCGTCCTTCTCGTGGTACCCGGTGGGCCCGATCGCCCCCGCCGGCGGGTGCCCCGGGTCCACCACGATGCGAATCCCCCGCAGCGGGCTCGCCGCGTCGATGGCGGGCGGGCGGCGGATGCGCACCACCAGCGTGCCGTCGGCCGCGTACGAGGCGCGGTAGCCCCAAACCCAGCGCGAGAGCGCCACGTTCACCCGCAGCACGCCCGGGCGGGACGCGTCCTCGCTCGCGCCGGTGACGAAGTCATCCGTGGCAGACCGCAGCGCGCCGCCTGAGGCGGTGCCGTAGACGGTCACGTGCACCCCGGCGCTGTCCGCCTCCACCAGGAAGGGCGCGAACCCCGCCGCGATGCGCACCTCGGGCGCGGGGCCCGCCGTCACCGAGCGCGCCCCGATGGCCGGCACCGGCGCGGCGGCGTCCGGCTGCGGCGGCGCGGCCGCGCGCACGTTCGCGGTGTCGATCCACGCCGTGGTGGCCGAGTCGAGCCGCACCTGGTACTGCCCGCCGCGCCGCTCCACCAGCCGCAGCCGCGTGCCGCGCGGGAAGAACCAGCGGTACGGCCCCGTGGGCGTGGGCCGCGCGTAGACGGCGTCGGAGCCCGTGGCGAGCGTGTCGGAGCCGCGCACCACCACCGCCGCCCGCGGCGCGGGAAAGACGTCGCGCGCCGCCGGGACGGCGCGGGCCGCGGCGGCCGTGTCCACCCCCGTCTCGGTCGCGGTGTCGGCGCGCGACGGCTGGGCACCCACGCGCGCGCGATAGGTGTAGGTCGCGGAGGCGCGCTCGGTCCCCTTCGACGCCTCCAGCCGCCACACGCCGTCGGGCGGAACGGGGAGGTAGGCGATGAACGCCCCGTTCGGCGCGACGGGAACGGGCGTGCCGTTGATCGCCAGCGCCGCGCCGCCCGCCCCCACCGAGCCGTAGAGGAAGGTGGAGTCGCGCCGCGGCAGGCTCTGCCCCGGCTCCGGCGCCACCAGCCGGACCGCGAGTGGCCCCTGGACGGCGGGGATAGGTGGGAGGCCGGAGGTCAGCGGTACGTAGGCGGGCGGCGCCGCCGGTGCCGGCGCGGGAAGCGGCGACGGCCCCGCGGGCGTCGGTGAAGGCTTGCACGCGGCAGCGAGCACCGCGGCTGCCAGCGCCGCGAGCGGAGTGTTGAAACGCGACACGTGATCTCCCGGAAACAGCGAATCGGCCGCCCCGCGCCGGGTGCAAGGCCCGCGCCGGGAAAGCAGTGCGAAGTGCTAAGTGCCAAGTACTGGAGACCGGATCCCAGCACTTGGCACTTGGCACTTGGCACTTGGCACTTGGCACTTGCTTTTGAAAACGAAACCGCCCCGGATCGCTCCGGGGCGGCCTCGCGTCAGCCTGCCTGCGGGTGGAGCCTTACAGGCCCGCGCCCAGCGAGGAGCCGGTGACCGCGCGGTACACGTTCAGGCGGCCGTTGCCGAACTTGGTGTCGTAGCCGGCGGCGCCCAGGTCGTCGGCCGTGCTCTGCAGGCGGGTGCGGAGCGCGGAGCCGCGCAGCCCGGTCTTCGAGGCGACCACCGCGGCGGCGCCGGTGACCTGCGGAGCGGCCATCGAGGTGCCCAGCATGTAGGCGTACTTGCCGCCGGCGAGCGGGCCGGTGTACTCGCGGTAGCCGGTGGCCGCCGCGTAGCCCGCCACGATCGCGCTGAAGATGCAGCCCTCCTCGGTGGTGTTGCTGTAGCAGTACCCGCCCGGGGCCGAGATGTCGAGGCCCTTGCCGTACTGCGAGTAGGACGCCAGCGCGTCCTGCCAGTTGGTGGCGGCCACCGAGATCGCGTTCGCGTCGCAGGCCGGGCACCCCACCTTGCTGGTGCCGCTGTTGCCCGCCGAGGCGATCACGAGCACGCCCTTGCCGGCCGCGTACGAGATGGCCGAGGCCTCGGCCGACGACTCGGTGGTGCCGCCGAGCGACAGGTTCATCGCCACCATCCCCGGCTGGTCGGCCGCGGCGCGGATCGCGTTGGCGATGGCCGAGGTGTAGCACCCCGGAGGCCCGCAGACGCGCTGCACGAACACCTTCACGTGCGCCGCGGCGCCGGTCACGCCCGCCACGCCCACCGTGGTGCCGGCCATGGTGCCGGTGGTGTGCGTCCCGTGGCCCTCCGAGGCGATGTCGTCGGGGGTGAAGTCGCCGCAGGTGGCGCTGCTGTTCCCCGCCGCGGCCTGCGTGAACCAGTCGCAGCCCTTGATCAGCCGGCCGGTGAACTCGGGGTGGCTGAAGTCCACGCCCGTGTCGATGCTGCCGATCACCACGTCGGCGCCGCCCGCGCCGATCCCCTCGATGGCGTCCTCGTCGGCGTCGGCCTTGGAGGCGTAGCTGGCGGGGATGGTGCCGGTGGCGCCGTTCGGGTCGTTGTAGAACGACATGTTCAGCCCGCCGGGGTTGAAGAACGCCCAGAGGCGGCTGTCGATCGCGTCCACGTGGCGGATGTAGTTGGGCTCGGCCCACTCGACGTTCGGGTCCTGCGCGAGCTGCGCCGCCAGGGCGCGCTCCTGGCCGGGCTCGGCCGAGAGCACCTCGAAGGCGTGCCTGTACCCCGAGTAGCGGATGCCGGAGGCGTACTTGCGCGCCACCATCACCCCCGTCGAGCCGTCGCGGAACTTCACCAGCACCTCACCGGGCACCACTTCGTCGGCCTGCGTCGAATTGCGGGCCATCTGCGGGATGAGCGGCGTGCCTGCGGGGCTCGACGGCGTGTCGGAGCACGCGGCCAGGGCAGCCAGGGCGAATACGCCCAGCGCCGGATAGCGGAAGCGGGACATCGACATCTCCTGTACGACCGGGTGGTGGAGTGAACGCGACGGCCCGGTGGAAGATGGGTTCCCGGTGGGACGCTCGTTCGAGGATTGTGCGCCATGAAGAAGGCAACGGCGGTGCCATCCGCCCGCAGGAGGAAAATCCCGCATCCGTGCTGCGTTTCTGCATGATCAACCAGGATCGGCCGTCGCTCACAAACGGAGCGGCCCGCACCGTTCTGGTGCATCATTATGCACATCTCGTTGTATTTCTGGCAGATATCTGTACCATCTCCACCATTTGTTTCCAGTCCTGGAATGAATAAAAATAGGTTCTTCGTCGATTTAGTTGCAACCTGACCGCACCGGACACTTCCTTGCGCGTCGACGTGGGTTCCGACGATTGCGTCAGCGCCGGACTCGTCGACGAGTGGCTGCAGGCTCGGAATGAGCTGAGTATCGAAAATTTTTTGCAGCACACCCGGTTCGGGCGTTCACCCCGTCTTCTGCGCCTGAAGGCTTCGGCAACTGCGTCATCAGGGGGAATCGAGCCCACCGCAGCCTCCGTGCGTCGCCCACCCTTCGTGGACAGGCCGAAGGATCGTCATCCAGCCAGCGATGCGGAGGACGTGCACGGCGACTCGGCTCGCCTGGTGACCTCCTGATCGATCCGTTTAGACAGCCGAGCCTTTCGCGATTGCCGAAGGAGCGAGGGGTCTCTCCAAAAAAAATCGATACTCAGCGCGGGCGCGGCCTGCAGCCACGCGTCGACGGGATCGGTGCGAGCGGGCGGGAGACCTGCTGCAACTAATCTGCGATGAACCTATTTTTACCGCGAGACGCGCTCGGCGTAGCGCTCGGCCAGGTCGCCGACCCGGGCGAGTGCGTCGGGGAGAGACCGGAGCTGCTCGGGAAAGCGCTCCGCCGCCTCGGCGGCGATCTCCCGCACGCTCCACGACGCGTCCATCCGCGAGAGGATCCAGGCGTCGAGCTTCCCCTCGCCGCTCACCGCCGGCACGAACGAGGGCGCGCGCCGGCGCAGCGCCTCCGCCACCAGCGGCTCGGCGTAGAAGGTCGACTGGTCGCACGCCCACGCGTCGGCCCGTCCGTCCCGCCCGTGCGCGCGCCAGCGCCACAGGTAGTCCGAGCCCGCCAGCCGCCCCTCCAGCGTCACCTCCACCCCCTCGCCCTCCCGCACGCTCACGGCGGACGGGAAGGGGAAGTACGCCTGCCCGTAGATGGCCTCCGGGCTTCCCGGCGCGTTGGTGAACCCGATCCCGGGGAGGAGGCGGGCCTCGAACCACGCGCTCACCCCGTGCGCCACGCCGTCGCGCGCGGCGGCGAGCGTGGCCGTGCCGCGCACCGTGGGGTCCACTACGGTGCGGTAGTCGATCCGCGCCCACTCGGCCGGCGCGCTGATCAGCTCCTCGGCCGGCACCCGCCGCTTCCGCCAGGTGTGCGCCAGCAGCCGGTGGACGGGGGCGAAGTCGACGCCGTGCGGCGCGGGGTCCCGGTTGCGCAGGTGGTAGGCGGCGGTCTCGTCCGACTCCAGCAGCGCCATCCAGAGGACGTCTTCCTGCGGGATCTGCACGCCGCCGGGCCTGAGCAGCCGGGTGCGCGCGTCGGCGATGGAGGGGATGTGGAACTGGTGCACGGGGAGCACCCCGCGCAGGTCCGAGTGCAATACGTCGCCCGGCTCCGGGAGCGTGACCTCGGTCGACATCCGCTCGATGAACTCGATCCGGTCCGCGCAGCCGTTCAGCGCCGCCACCTCGCGCGCCGCGGCGATCGCCGGGTCGGCCTCGATGGCGTAGACGCGCCGGGCCCCCATCCGCACCGCCATCACCGCGAAGAAGCCCGTTCCCGTCCCGATCTCCACCACCACGCACCCGGGGGTGACCGACTGCCGCAGCGCGGCCAGGTACGCGTCGGTGCGCACCGGGTCCTCGATCATCCGGCAGTAGTCCCAGAGGCTATACATGCGCGGCGCGGTCGGGAACGGCGGAAGGGCGCGGAAGGGTGGCGACGCACTCGGCCACGCGGCGGCAGAGCTCGCCCAGCCGAGCCGGGTCGGCGTGCGGGGTGAGGGCGAACACCGGCACGCGCGCGGCCAGGCCGGAGCTGAAGCGGAAGTCGGCGGAAGGGTCGGGGACGGCCTGGTTGGCGAGGAGGTTCGCCAGGATCTGCGGGAAGGCGGCCAGCGGCGGGATCGCCTCGATCCGCGGGGCATCGGCCGCGTCCTCGCGGTCGCGCAGCAGGAAGATGGCCTGGAGCGGGAGCGGGCGCCGGCTGAACCCGGCCCGGCTGGCACCGAGGGGGAGGTAGCGCTTCTCCCAGGTGGGGGTGAGCAGGGGGAGCGCCTCGCTCGCGCCCAGCAGCCCGCGCACCGAGTCGCCCCACAGCCGCACCCGGGGGTAGGTGGGAACCACCTCCAGGGCGTCGCCCCGGGGCGCGACCACCGCCACGTCGTCGGTGAGCACCGGCCACCCGTTCAGCGCGAACGCCGCCGCCGTGGTGGACTTTCCCGCTCCCGCCGGGCCGGAGAAGAGCACCGCGGCCCCCTCCATCTCCACCGCGCTCGCGTGCACCGCCAGGAGCCCGCGCAGCCGCAGCACGAAGGTGAGGATGGGCCCGAGGAGGTAGGTGGCGGTGTCTTCGAGGGTCGCGCCGCCGCGCCAGGTCCCGTCCACGCGCGTTCCCCCGCGGTCGATCACGAACTCCGTGCCGTCGCGATAGGCGAAGTGGTACCGCTCCTCGCCCGCGAGGTGGCGCACCACCAGCGCCGGCGCCCCGCCGTCGTCCGTCTCCCCGCTCATCCACAGCACGGGGGCGGCGCGAACGGCCTCGTGCGGGGCCACCTCCCGATCCTTCTCCAGGTGGATGCGCAGCGGGACGTCGAAGACCGCCGAGGCGTCGGCGGTCTCGAGGCCCGGGATGGGGAGGTTCGAGTGGATGACGAGGCCGAACGCCCGGACAGCGGTGGAGCTCAACGTGTCTGGCTCAGGGGGAAGACGAGGCGCGGTGCGGCCGGCGGCGGGCCCGGCGGGGAGCCGCCAATCTCGCCGCGGCGGCGCGGCGCGTCAAGGCGGCGGCGCGGCGGATTTGCTTGCGAGGAAGGCACTTACCCCCGCCTGGCCCACACGGCGGGCGTGCAGTCCCGGTCATCCCCCGGCGATGGGTCCGGCAGCACCGGCCGTTCAGCTCGCGCGCACCCCTCGCGCCCGACCGGCAACGCAAGCAGGCGGAGCCGGGACCGCGCTCCGCCTTGCTCATTCGGACCGGACGAAAGCGCTCAGGCGCTCTTCGTCGTCCCGGCCATCCCGCCGTCGCCCATGCCGAGGGGCGCGGTCGACTGCGTAATGCGGCGGATGTCGCCGTAGACCATGAGCTCGGGATCACGGAATGGCTTCTTCTGCATCGGTTCGGACATCGTGTGTTCCTTTCCAGGCGATGACGGGGATGGGGACGGTATCAGGGGGACGGTCGGAGTGCTGCTGGGCGCGGAGCCAACGGGCGAGGCTGGCGAGACGTGCTGCCTCCCATGATACACCCGCACCGCCTGCTACGTCAAGTTGGTCCACTCGTTCGGCCACGATCCATGATTCCAGCCCGCGCAGCGCGCCCGGTGCCCGCAGGGCGGCGTCCACTTCCGCGGCGCGCGACTGCAGCGGGTCGCCGGCGAGCGTGGTCTTGCGCCGGCGGAGGATCTCCGGCGGGAGGAGCCCCTCGCCGGCCCTGCGCAGGATGTGCTTCTCCACGCACCACGGAATGGGCGGGAGGCTGTGCAGGAACGCCACCACGCGCCGGTCCATGAGCGGGTGCATCACCACGTGCGGGAGGTTGGTGGCGCCCGGGTCGTAGCTCTCGAAGAGGTCCTTCCAGAGCGCCGTCTGCAGGTGCCCCCGCGCCTCCGCGCGCGGGTCGTCGCCCGCCGCGGCGGGGGGCGCCCACAGCGCCTCCGCCCGCTCGCGCAGCCCCAGCCGCGCGATGAAGTCTTCCCGCAGCCATCCCGGGAACGGAGGATGGGGACGAGGCCGGAACCGGCGCCGGATCGCGGTCTGGAGACCCAGCCGGGGCACGCGCCGGTTGTGCACGGCCACCGGGACGAGCGCCAGGAGGGTCCCGGCCATCCTCCCCACGGCGCCCTGCCGGAGCATCCCCCCCCAGACGCGCTGCAGCCTCGCCCGCAGCAGCGCGTCGCCGTCGAAGCCGGTGAGGTCGATGCGCGCGTGCCCCAGCATCTCCCGCGCGGAGGCGTGGTTGATGGGCCCCAGCGGCGCGAGCGGCGCCGCGCGCGTCTCCGGTGCGGGGTCGAGCGCCGGCACCCGGTCCGCGTCGAACAGGCGCAGGGGGACGCCCAGGTGCCCTGCCGCGAGCTGGGCGAAGGGGGGCTCGGGGTCGGCGAAGCTCCCGGCGTGGGAGAAGCACCAGCCGCGCACCCCCGCCGCCACGCCGGCCGCCTCCAGCTCGCGCTTCGCCAGCGCTGCCAGCAGCGGCGAGTCCAGCCCGCCGCTCAGCTCGATCGACACGGGCGAGCCCCGCAGCCGGTCGCGGATCGCGGTGGACAGGAGCCCGCGGAAGGCTTCGGCGTACTCGCGCCCGTCGCGCAGCCGCAGCTCCGGCTGGGGCGAGAGGGTCCAGTACGGCTGGACGTGGAGGCCCTCGCCGGCGGACCAGCGGCCGCAGTGTGCGCGCTGCAGGCGCCGGATGCCGGAGAAGACGGTGCTCTCCGCCTCCATGCTCATCCCGAAGACGAGGGAATCCGCGATGGAGAGCTCGTCGAGCTCCTGCGCTACGCCCGGCACGCGGCGCAGCGCGCCCAGGGTGTTGCTCACCGCCACCCCGCCGCCCGGGAGCGCCGCGTGGAAGAGCGGGCGGACCGCGAAGGCGTCGGTCGCGAAGAAGGCCTCGCCGTGCGCCTCGTCCCAGACCAGGAAGGAGAAGTCGCCGATCAGGTGGTCCAGGCACCCCTCGCCCCAGGCGCGGAACGCGAGCAGCACCAGCTCCGCGTCCGACGCGGCGCGGCTGGCGGGGCCGAGTCTCTCGCGCAGCTCGTCGCGCGCGTCGATGCGCACGTCGCCCACCAGCCAGGTGGCGCCGTCCAGCGTCGCGACCGCGGGGGGAGCGGTGTCTTCCGGGTAGAGCCGGAGCAGCCCCTGCACCAGCGTGGCCGCGCCGGAGCTCCACCCGGCCAGGCCGTCGGGGCTGCGGGGGGCGAGCCAGGCCGCGGCGGCGGCCACGGCGTCGCGGTCGTGCAGCGCGCGCGGGCCGCCGAGGATCGCCAGGTAGCCGCTCAACGGGGGGAGGCCGGGGTCTGGTCGCGGAGGAAGGGGGCCGGCGCCTGCGGGGCTCGCCCGGCCGGGGCGTCGAAGCGATGGTAGAGGGTAAGGTCCTCGTCGCCCCCCACCAGCACCCGCCCCTCGTGCTCGAGCCAGGCGTGCGCCGCGAACGCCCCGCGCTCGTCGCGGCGGTGGCCGAAGTGCAGGGTGGAATCCAGCGCGGCCTCGGCGAGCAGCCAGCGGGCGGCGAGCGCGCGGGTCAGGCAGCTCGCGTCCGGCACGCGCCGCGCGGCGGCGCGCACCAGCCAGGCCACCCGCTCCGGCGAGACGCCGGCGTGCGCGCGGCGGCGGCGCGGGGCGGCGGCCAGCACGCGCCGGGCCGGGAGCGTCCAGAGCGCGAGGCGGAAGGCGACGACGAGCGCGAGCGCGCGCATCGCCACCCCGCGCTCCGCGCGGGAGAGCCGGGCGTAGCTACGAAGCGGCTGGAGCATCGGTCGTGATCAGCCCGTGCTCGGCCAGCGAGCCGAGGAGGGAGTGCACCGCCCGCTCGCACCGCTCCTCGTCCACCTGGTACTCCGCCAGCAGCGCGTCGCAGATCTCCCGCACCGAGCGGCGGGTCTGCACGAGCTGCCAGATGCGGGTGCCCACCTCGTCCAGCCCGAAGTAGGTGCCGGCGGTGAAGTGCAGGATCACGGTCTCGACGCCGACGCTCGACGTCATAGCGTCAGGGTTGGCGACGACCACGGTGTCGGGGGTCATTGCGGCGTGGCGGGAGGCTGCCGGGAGGTGATGGGTGGCTCGGCCCGGTCCCGGGCGCAGGAAGGGGTGAATCTCTGCGAAAGGGGATGGCGCGTCAAGGATGGCGGCGGCGAATCCGCTTGCGACGGCTGCAGTTAACGCTTGCCGGCCGCGCCGCGCCGGCGTGCGGGAGGCCGCCGCTGCGGCTCGCGCGGAACGGATCTTCCAACCGCGCGGGAGCTCCACGCGGAGCCGGAGCGGAGGGATGGCGACGAGCGGGTTCGAGGGGATCGAGGAGGAGCGCGTCGAGAGCCTGGGCGAGCTGCTGGACCGGGTGACGCCGCGGGAGCACGACCCCGTGAGCGGCCGCATCCGCGACACCTCGGTGTACCGCGGCTCCGGCTCGCCGGAGTGGCCGCTGCTCACCAGCCTGGACCGGCTGGGCGGCGCGCATCCCCCGCACGCCAAGGCGCACCTGGAGGAGCACGTCCTCCGCAACTTCATCCGCTACTCCCGCCCCTTCCTCCCCTCGCAGCCGGGCCACGAGTGGGAGCTGCTGGTCGCGGCGCAGCACCACGGCGTCCCCACGCGGCTGCTGGACTGGAGCTACTCGCCGTTGATCGCCGCGCACTTCGCCACCCTCGCGGGGCCGCCCGACACCGACAAGGTGGTGTGGCGGCTCAACTGGCGGGTGGTGCACGAGCACTTCGAGCTGCCGCCTGTCGCCTTCCTGGTGCAGGACCTCGACGCCATGCTGCAGGCGCGCGGCATCGCCTCGCTGGGCGAGCTGATGGCGCGCCCGCACCTCGGCGGCGCCCGCTTCGTCTGCATGCTCGACCCGCCCGCGCTGGACGACCGCATCATCGCGCAGTCGGCCACCTTCACCATCAGCACCGACAAGACGCAGTCGTTCGAGCGGATCCTGCGCGAGGAGGGGCTCTCGCACGCCCTCACCCGCTACCTGATCCCGAAGGAGCGGGTGAACTACGTGCGCGACCAGCTCGACCTCTGCGCCCTGGACGAGCGCAAGCTCTTTCCCGACCTCGACGGCGTGGCCGCGCAGCTCCGGCGCTACTACTCCCCCTCCGGCCGCCGCGGCGACTCCGCCGATCCCGGCATCCGCCACGCCGAGTCCGGCGAAGGCGGATGAACGGCGTCCGGGACGCGGGCAAGCCGGGAAAACGGATGGGAGCCGGGGCACCCCGGCGCTGCGCCCTCACCGGGCCCCGCCGCGACGACAAGCGTTCTCCTTGCCTTTCGCGGACCGATCCCCCATCTTGGTCAAGCTCACAAAAGGGCCGTTCGGTCCCGGCGCCGCCGGGTCCGGCATGCGGCCGCGGCCTCTGCGCTCCACCCGGCCATTGCGGTACCCTCTCGCTCGACTCCGCTCCGCAGTGTCTCCGGAGAAATCAGCGTACGCACCTCCCGCTCCTCCTCACCCGCGGATGCCGAGTCCGCCCGTCGGATAAGCTGCTGACTCAAGGGACCCGTCCCTTCCCTGCGTCTCCACGCCGGAACTGCCGGGACGCGTCCCTCCATACGTTGTGGCCGATCCCGCTTGCGTGCCGGCGTCCGAGTCCGGTCCCGCCACACGACCCCGACCGCGCGGGAACCCCGCCCGCCCGCGCGGACCCCGCGAAACCGTGTGGCTCCCTCCTCCCCGCGTTGCCTCCGATGTCCAACGTCATCACCCCGCCCCAGAGCCCGCCGGCGAAGATCGAAGGGATCGTCGTCGCCCGTCCGCCCGCCCCCGGGGCTGGGAAGAGCGCCCCGCGCCCGCCGCACAAGTGGCTGCGGGCCTCCATCGGCAGCGTCTTCGGCGCGGTGCTGAACGGGTTCCGCCGGCTGTACTGGACCTGGAACCGGCCCTTCCTCCGCGCCTTCGCCGAGGCGCTGATCGGCAGGGACGATGAGCAGGACCCCGACAAGCACGTGCCGACGGACGGGGGCGCCATCGTGGAGCACGTGGAGAAGTTCGTGTGGCGCCAGATGCCGCCGAACGCGCGCGCGCAGTTCATCCTCGCCCTCTTCGCCATGCCGGTGGCCATCCCGCGGCCGCCGGCCGGGAGCGACCTCGGCCGCGTCTTCCAGAAGGTCTGGCTGGTGGTCCGCAGCCAGTTCGCGCGCGGCCGCTTCCGCCGCATGTCGCGGGAGGAGCGGGCCGCGCACCTGGACCGGCTCTTCGGGGCGCTGGCCGCGCAGACGCAGGAGCAGGAAGACGACTTCGTGAAGACGATCGTGGTGCTGCGCCAGGTGAAGGGGGTGCTCTCCGGCGCCTGGATGGAGCTGGAGAGCACCTGGAAGGGGCTGGGATACTCTCCCTACCCCGATCCCAAGCGCCCCATCGTGCCGCCGCCCATTGTGCCACCCAGCGGCCCGAAGGTGGTCCTGCCCCCGCGCACCGCGAACAGCATCTTCCTGAAGGAGCAGGCCGTCACCAACCTGCGCGCCATCGCGCGGCGGCAGGAGGGGCGCAACAACTACTGCGTGATCGGCTCCGGCGCGGGTGGCGCCATGGCCGCGCTGGAGATCCTCAGGCACGACGCCGGCGCCCGCGTGGTGCTGCTGGAGGCCGGCCCGCTGGCGGCGAACGACGAGTTCCCGCTCCGGATCCTGGAGGCCACCGCCCACCTCTACATGAATGCGGGGATCACCCTCGCGCGCGACCAGTGGACCCTCTTCCGGCAGGGGCGCTGCGTGGGCGGCTCCACCGCCGTCAACAACGGCGTCTCCATCCGCCGGCAAGGGCCGCTGGGCGACGACCTGCGCATGCGCTGGGAGGAGTGCGGGGCGGGGCTGGACTGGGCGCGGCTGGATGATGCCTACGGCGCGGTGTCCGACTTCCTGAACGTGGCGCCGCTGGACGACCGCATCATCTCGCAGTCGGCCAAGACGGTGCACGGGGGCTTCCATGACGAGTACCCGCAGTTCAAGGGCGACGTGGTGCCCGCCAACATGGACCACTGCATCGGCTGCGGGCGCTGCAACGCGGGGTGTCAGTACGACGCCAAGCGCTCCATGCTGGTGACGGCCATCCCCGAGTTCGTGCGGCTCGGCGGGTACCTGGTCCCGGACGCCCACGTGGAGCGCATCAACTGGGAGGGCGAGGGCGACAGCCGGCGGGTGAAGTCGGTGGCGGTGCGCTTCAGCCCGCGCGCGCCCGGCGCGCCGCTGGGGGCCGAGCCCGAGCGCACGGAGCGCATCGAGGTGGAGGCCGACAAGTTCGTGCTCGCCCCGGGTGCGTACGCCTCGTCGAAGCTGCTCTGGAAGAGCGGGTTCGAGGGGATGCACCCGGGGGTGCGCACGGTGGGGAAGCGCTTCACCGGGAACTTCGGCACCCCCATCTTCGGGCGGATGGACACCCGCCAGGACGGCTGGAAGGCGCAGCAGATCGGCTACGTGGTGGAGATCCCCCACGAGCGCGCGGTGGTGGAGACGGCGTTCGCCCCGCCCACGGTGGTGGGGATGATGGCGCCGCAGTGGGGCAACCGCTTCATGGAGGCCGTGAAGGACGTGCCGAACTTCGCCAGTGCCGTCCCGGTGATCGGGGCGCTGGGGTACGGCCAGATCAACCGCGGGGCCCTCTTCTTCGAGGACTGGGCAATCGACTACCGCCTGGGCGGCTTCGTGATCGACTACCGGATGGACGACGAGGACTGGCGGCGCCTGGGGCGGGTGATGGCGTTCACGGCCCGGTCGCTCTTCCGCGCCGGCGCCCGGGAGGTGTTCACCTCGCGCTTCGACGCGAAGACCCTCAAGAGCGTCGACGAGGTGGAGGGCTACTTCCAGAACGTGGGGCCCACCGACTTCTACAACGTGGAGACGGCGCACCTGCAGGGGGGCAACGTCATCAACCGCGACTCCAAGCGCGGGGTGGTGGGGCCGGACCTGCGCGTGCACGGGGTGGAGAACCTGTGGATCACCGACGCGAGCGTGATCCCCGCCTCCATCGTCATCAACCTGCAGCTCACCATCATGGCGCTGGCGGCGTACGCCGCGCCCGGGATCGTGGCCGCGCCGGTGCGCCGCGCCTGACCGCGCCTGGCCCCAACGGTGTCCTGAGCGACGCGGAGACGCGGCGAGCCGCCCGGCTCCTCCGCGTCCCCGCGTTTGCGCGACCGATCTTCTTCCGCCCCGCCGCGGGAGTCTGGCGGGGAGGCGGAGTGGACACACACCTCCAGAGCCCGCGGGCCGGTGAACAGGTGCGTAGCCTGGGTCGTGAGCTCCAGCGAATGTACACGCTCAGGCAGAAGGCCGACTACGAGGTCGATCTTCCCCCGGAGTGCGAGGCCCGGATGGAAGCCGAAGCGCTCGCGGCAGATCTCGTCGCTGCCGCCGCGAGTTGGGTCGCACGCTTGCCTCACCTCGACGTCTCCCCCGTGGTCCCTCTGCTCGATCCCCGCGTCTGAGCGCGACCCGCACCGCCGCAGGGTTGCACCCCGGCGTAACGGGGCCTATATTTAAGCCTCGATCGAGGTTGGCGGGCGCTTTCGGGCGGGCCGTCCATCTGAAGTGGGGAGCGGTCGCCCCCGCTTTTTTTGTTTTCGTAGCGCAGGTACGCAGCCGCCGATGCCTGAGGAGACCGGGAGCGGGCTCGCCGCCGACATCGAGCGCGGCGTGGAGGCGCTGGGGTACGAGCTGGTGGAGCTGGAGGTGGCGGGGAGCCGCGCCCGGCCCATCCTGCGCGTCTCCATCGACCGCCCGGACTCGGTGCCCGGCACCCCCGCCATCTCGGTGGAGGACTGCACCGCCGTCTCCCGCGCGCTGGAGCCCATGCTCGACGCCCGCGAGGGCCTCTCCGAGCGCTACGTGCTGGAGGTCGGCTCGCCCGGCATCGAGCGCCCGCTGGTGCGCCCGCGCGACTGGCGCCGCTTCGCCGGGCAGGAGGTGTCGGTGCGCGGCCGCGGCACGCTGGCGGGGAAGGCGCGGCGGCTGCAGGGCGAGCTGCTGGGGCTGGAGGAGGGCGAGGGCGGGGAGGAGACGGTGGCGCTGCGGCTCCCCGGCGGCGAGGAGGCGCGCTTCCCGCTGGCCGAGGTGGAGAAGGCGCACCTGGTGTACCGGTGGGGCGGCGGGGGAGCCGGCAGGCCCCGCGCCGGCGCGGATCAACGAACCGACTGAGGCCATGAACAACGCGACGCAGATCCTCGCGGCATTCCGCGAGATGACCGCCAACAAGGCGATCTCGCGCGACGAGCTCCACGACCTGATCAAGGACGGGATCCTGGCCGCCCTGGCCAAGCGCTACGGCCCCAACGTGGAGGCCGAGATCGAGATCGACGAGGCCACCGGCGCCATCAACATCACCGTGCTGCGCGAGGTGGTGGCCGAGGTGGAGGACTCCTCGCGCCAGATCGCGCTCGAGGAGGCGCGCTGGGACGACCCCGACTTCGAGGTCGGCGACGTGATGGAGGTGCCGGTCGAGTTCGCGCAGTTCGGCCGCAACGCCGTGATGGCCGCCAAGCAGCGCATCCTGCAGCGCGTGCGCGAGGGCGAGCGGCAGAAGATCCGCGACGAGTACGAGCACCGCGTGGGCGAGCTCCTCTCCGGCGAGGTGCAGCAGGTGGAGCGCGGCAAGCTGGTCGTCCTGCTCAACCGCGCGCGCGAGGCCGACGCCATCATGCCGTGGAAGGAGCAGAACCCGCGCGAGCGCTTCCGCCAGGGCGAGACCATCCGCGCCGTGCTGAAGAAGGTGGAGGAGACGCCCAAGGGCCCGCGGCTCATCCTCTCCCGCGCCGACCCGCTCTTCGTGGCCGCGCTCTTCAAGCTCGAGGTCCCCGAGATCAACCAGGGGATCGTGGACATCCGCGCGGTCTCGCGCGAGGTGGGCGGGCGCACCAAGCTGGCGGTCTCCAGCCGCGACGAGAGCATCGACCCGGTGGGCGCCTGCGTGGGGCTCAAGGGCTCGCGCGTGCGCGCCGTGGTGCAGGAGCTGGGGGGCGAGCGCATCGACATCGTGCCCTGGCACCCGGACCCCGAGGTCTTCGCCAAGCGCGCGCTGGCGCCGGCGCGGGTGGCCAAGGTGATCAGCGACTACGAGCGGCGTACCATGACCGCCATCGTCGACGAGGACCAGCTCTCGCTGGCCATCGGCCGCAACGGGCAGAACGTGCGCCTGGCCAGCCAGCTGATCGGCTGGCAGCTCGACCTGTACGGCTCGCGCGACTGGCTGGAGCACGGCGCCGAGCGCGAGCTCTTCGGCGGGGGCGACGAGGGCGAGTACGACTCGGCCGACTTCCCCATCGGCGACCTGGAGCTGCCGCCGGCCACGCTGGCCGCGCTGCAGGCGGCGGGGTACAACACCTTCTACGACATCATCGACCTGGAGCGCGAGGACCTGCTGCGCATCCCGGCGATCGGCGCGGCCGACGCGGAGCGCATCGCGCAGCTCATCGAGGAGATGACGGTGGAGGAGGAGGACGCCGGGGCGGCCGGGGCGGCCGAGGCACCGGCGGACGCCGCGGGAGTGGGCGCGGAGGATGGCGGCGAGGGGTTGACACGTGAGGGCGCCGCAGAGAACTTGGCGTCCTCGGACTGATCCAGGCATGGAGAGCGGCGCCGCCCGTCCCGCGCCGGAGCGCGCGCTCGCGGACCTCCTGGGGCTGGCCGCGCGGGCGCGGGCGGTGGTCCACGGCACCGGCGCCACGCGCCAGGGCGTCCGCGACGGTGAAATCGCCGGGGTGCTCCTCGCCGCCGACTCATCCCCCACGCAGACCAAGAAGCTGGTCCCGCTCCTGGAGGCGCGCGGCGTACCCTACGCCGCGTGCCTTACGCGTGCGGTGATCGGCGCGAGCATGGGGCAGGGCCCCGTCTCGGCGCTGGGAATCAAGGACCGGAACTTCGCGCGGCGCGCCCTGGAGCTGGCGGCCGCGCTCCAGGGCCCCGAGGGGTCGTCTGATTCGTAACGGAGGATTGCAGCACTGATGCGTGTCTTCGAAGTCGCCAAGGAGCTGAGCGTGCCCGCGGAGGCCCTGGTGCAGCTCCTCCGGGAGATGGACATCCCCGTCCGCAGCCACATGTCGGACATCTCCGACGAGCACGTGGCGCGGGTGCGGACCTGGCTGGAGCGCGAGCGCCGGCTGGGGCACCGCGACGTGGGCGAGGCCGTGGAGGCCGCCATCGGCGACGCCGCCAGCGCGCCGCGCCGCCGCCGCCGCAAGAAGGAAGACCTCCCCGAGAGCGCGGAGCTCGAGGCCGAGGCCCCCGCCGCCGCGGCCGACAGCACCGCCTCGGCCGCGGCCGACGCCGCCGACGCGCTGGCCGGCGAAGCCGCCGAGGCCGCCGCCGACCGCGGCGCCGAGCTGGTGACCGAGGGCGGGCGCGAGCCCACCGGCGTGACCGTGGTGGTCGACGCCGCCGAGCCGCCGGCCGCGCCCCCCGCGGCCGAGCCCGCGCCCGCCGCGCCCGTGACCGAGGCCGAGGCCGCCGAGCCGGCC
>JBJMPM010000319.1:0-5079 GCA_045803205.1 Longimicrobiaceae bacterium | reverse complement strand
CCGGATGAACGGCCACCGCATCGTGGTCGCGCGGCGGCCGGACCAGGAGGCGTTCGCGGATGTTTGACGCCGTCCTGCTCTTCCGCGACGCGCTCTACGGGGCGCTGGTGATCGCGGTCGCCTGCTCGGTGCTGGGGGTGTACGTGGTGCTGCGGCGGATCGTGTTCGTCGGCGCCGCGCTGGCGCAGCTCTCCTCGGCCGGGATCGCGCTGGCGATGTTCCTCTCCGGGATCGGGGTGGCGGCGGGGCTCACGGGGCACCCGATCGCCATGGCGCTGGTGGTGACGCTGGCCGGGGCGCTCTTCTTCGGCGCCGAGGGCGGGTCGCGCGGCCCGGTGCCGCCGGACGCCACCATCGGCGTGGCCTACGCGGTGGCGGCGGCCGCGGGGATCCTGCTGATCGCCAAGGCGAAGACGGGCGAGGCGCACGACATCTTCCTGCAGGGGAACATCCTCTCCATCACGCTCAAGGACACGCTGGTGCTGCTGGCGGTGTCGGTGCCGGTGCTGCTGGCGCACCTCCTCTTCTACAAGGAGTTCCTCTTCGTCTCGTTCGACCGCGAGACGGCGCGCACGCTGGGGTACCGGGTGGGCGCCTGGAACCTCCTCCTCTACCTCACCCTGGGGCTGGTGATCGCCTTCGCCATGCAGTTCGCGGGGGTGATGCTGGTGTTCAACTTCCTGGTGCTCCCGGCGGTCACGGGGCTGCTGCTGGCGCGGGGGATGGGGGGCGTGTTCTTCTGGTCGGTGGCGTCGGCGGTGGTGGCGGCGGTGATCGGCTTCACCCTCTCGGTCCCCTTCGACCTCCCCACGGGTCCCGCCATCATCTGCATCAGCGGGGCGCTGGCGCTCCTCGCCTGGGGCGTGCGCCGCCTGCGCGGCTCATAACTGCGGCCTCACGCATAGACGTGGAGGCACGGAGAGAGCACCACAGCCTCTCTCCGTGCCTCCGCGTCTTTGCGTGAGACCCTCAGTCCCAGGCGCCGAGGAGGCGGCGGACGAGGACGAGCTGGCCGACGTGGTAGGCCGCGTGGTCCGCGGCGAGGAGGATCTCGCGCAGGTAGGTCTGCCCCTGGCCGTGCGGGATGCGGGCGAAGAGGTCGGTCTGCGCGTCGGCAGCCATCGCCTGCAGCGCCTCGCGGTCGGCCCGGAAGGCGGCGACGCTGCGGTCCCAGGCGCCGGCGTCGGGCGGGGCGGGGGAGTCGGGCCAGTAGTCCTCCGGCCAGCTCAGCTCCGCGTACTCGGGGTTGCGCGAGAATTCGAGGATGTCGTGCTGGGTGATGCGCAGGTGCTCCAGCAGCTCCCAGGACGAGTAGGGCAGCCCCTCCGGCCGCACACCGCGCAGCTCCGGCGCGAGCCCCGCCACCGCGCGGTCGAAGTCGACGTGCGCGTCGCCCCAGGCCAGGAGCTTCCGCAGGTGCTCGCGCAGCGCGCCGTCGCTCATCCCCGGCTCGCGTCGCGCTTGTCCAGGCGGCCGATCTCGATGTGCGTGGCCGTCACGTCGCCGGAGAGGTCGGCCATCCGCTCGGTGAGCTCGATCACGGCGCGCACCCCGTCGCCCCACACCTGGCCCACGTAGTGGTCACCCGCGCGGAACAGCACCCGCTGCGCCTCTTCCAGCTTCTGAATGGCCTCCCACACCAGCTCGCGGGCCTCCTCCAGGTACTCCCTCGCGGTCGGTTGCGGCTCGGCCATGCGTTCCAGGGCGGCGCGGGTGGACGGCTCTCCTGCGGTCGGGGAGAATGCGGCCTCCGCCGCCCCGTGCACAAGGGCGGGGCGGGGGAATGTGCCAAACCGTTGCGTCCGGGCGACCCGCGCGCCTCAGGGCTTGGGAGTGATGCGCTGGATGCGCTCCATCAGCTCCGCCTGGTGGGCGGTCGCCAGCTGCTGCCCGATCTGCGCGCCTTTCTCCGTCAGCGCCGCCTGGCTGTTCGCCAGCCGCTGGCCCAGCGGGGTGCGGTAGAAGGCGACCAGCGCCCGCAGGTCCGCCTCGGAGAAGGTGTTCGCGTAGAGGTTGGCGAACGCGGACTTGGCCTCTTCGCCGGCGAAGAGGCCCGCGGCCCACTCGGTCATTGCCGCCCGGTAGGGTTCCAGCATCGGGTTGGTGCGGATCTGCTCGTCCATCGCCACCTTCACTCCCACCGCCGACACCTCCTGCAGGCGCATCAGCTCCAGCAGCTCGCGCGCGGCGGCGAGCTGGCCCGGCGTGGGCGGGGTGGTGGGGTTCTGCGCGGCGGCGCGCAGCGGGAGGAGCAGCGCGCAGGCGAGGGCCAGCAGGGCGAGGCGGCGCATGGGATCTCTCTGGCTCGGAGAGGGGGAAGGGACGGGCGTACCGGAAATGTTCATCTTTCCGGTACGAGCGCGCCAGAGTCGTGATGACGGCGCCGCGGGGAGCAGGCGGTTGAAACCGCAGCAACAACTGCCCGAAGTCCGCCTGCGCGGACTCGCCCACTCGGCTTGGTCGCGCACCCCCTGCAACGGCTCGATCCGCGGCAGGAACGGCACTCTCTCCCTGCGCGCGCCGAAACCGCGGTCGGGAGTCCGCGAAGGCGGACTTTGGGCCGTTGTTGCTGCGAATTCATTCGCCCGGTCCTGCCCGAGTTCCGGCTGATTACACTGGCTCCAGCGGGCGATGCGGCCCGGGCGGGAGCTCCACGCGCACCGGGTCGCCCGGGCGCAGGTCGCCGCCGGAGAGCACGATGCCCATCACCCCGGCCTTGCGGACGAGCCCGCCGTGCTCGTCTCGGTCCAGCACCGCCGCCAGCAGGCCGGGCTGGAAGCGGTCGAGCTGCGCGCAGGGGTTGCGCAGCCCGGTGACCTCGACCACCGCGTCGCCGCCCAGGCGGAGGCGCGTGCCCGCGGGGAGGGCGAGCAGGTCGATGCCGCGCGTGGTGACGTTCTCGCCCATCTCCCCGGCCGAGACGGTGAAGCCGGCGGCGCGCAGCTCGTCGTGCAGCTCGGCGTGGATCAGGTGCACCTGGCGCAGGTTGGGCTGCGAGGGGTCGCGCGCCACGCGCGAGCGGTGCTTCACCGTCACGCCCAGGTGCGCGTCGCCCTCCACCCCCAGGCCGGCGAGAAGGCGGATGGCGTCCGCGTTCGGCTTGCTGAACGTGTACGCCTCGCTGCGGCTCACCGCCTCGACGATTCCCTCCATCTCCGATTCTCCGTGCCTCCGGGTGAGACGAGTCAGCCGCGGCGCGGGAACGAGGCGGCGGCGAGCATCAGGCCGGGGACGATGAAGACGAGGAAGAACGGGTCCCCGGTGATTGCCAGCGCGCCGGCGCCGAACGCGAGGTAGGTGGCGGCGACGATCGCCGGCGGCACCAGCGGCGCGGCCTCGCCCCTGAGCCGGCGGACGAAGGTCCACAGCACGATGGCGGCGAAGGCCACCATCGCCGCGCCGCCGAAGTGCCAGCCGACGGCGAGCCCCTGCGCCAGGTCGCCGGGCACGTTCGACTCCGCCAGCTTCGCGCGGAGCTGCGGCCAGCCGAGGAGCGAGTGCGCGGCGGCGCTCGCGAGCATCAACACGCCCGCCACGATGCCGAGGATGCTGCGGGTGCGGCCCAAGGCTTCAGCCTCCGTCCAGGGATGGGGGGATGGGTGGCACCAGGTCGAGGAGCCCGGCCGGCTTGAAGGGCACGGGGCCGCGGCGCAGCTCCTCCAGCGGCACCCAGAGCGCCTCGTGGCGCATCCCGTCCGGCTCGGTGGAGGTGATCTCCTCGCGTTCGTACGCCCAGGCGTCCGCCACCCGCGCGGCGAAGACGAACGCCACCTCGTGCCCGGCGCGGCCGTTGGAGGTGAACAGGTTCTCGATCACCCCCAGCAGCCGGGGCGACTCCAGCGACACCCCGAGCTCCTCGCGCCACTCGCGCGCCAGGGCGTCCACCGCGCGCTCGCCGAACTCCACGCCTCCGCCGATCGCCCGCAGGAAGTGCTCGCCGCGCGCGTGGTCGTACCCGCGCTCCACCAGGATGCGCCCGCGGCCGTCGTGGCAGACGGCGAGCGCGATCGTGCGGATGGTGTCGGCCATGGAGGGAAGGGGAGCGGCGCGGGGTGGGTCAGGCGGGTTCGCGCGCCGCGGCCTGGCGGAGGTCCGCGGCCACCTCGAGGAGCTTCTGCGCCATCCCCGGGTGCGGCGGCGCGCCCGCGCGCAGGGCGGCGACCAGCAGGGCGATGGAGGTGGCGCGCCCCTGGTTGGCCTCGCGGCCGAGCGCCAGCACCGCGTCGTGCACCCGGCGCATCCGCCCCTCCAGCTCGTCGGGCGCGACGCCCTGGCCGATGCTGGCGGCGATCGCCTCGATCTCCGCCGCGACGCCGGCGCCGTCACTCACCGGCATCGTCCTCCGGCGCCGCGTCCTCGTCGCCGCCTTCCGCGCCGTCCTCGCCGGCGGCGTCGCGGCGGCGCTGCTCCTTCTTCTCGGCCTTCGCGTCCTTCTTCCGCTGCTTCTCCATCTCCTTCTGCCGCTTCTCGAAGCCGTAGTTGGGGCGCCTCGCCATGCTTCCTCCTCCCGGTACGGTGGCCTGCCGCGGGGCCCGGGCCCGTGTGCCCGGCCGCGCATTCCGCTCGTTCGAGCCATGAACATACGCTCCCGGCGGGCCGGCTGCACCCTCCGCCGCGGCGGACGCGGCGCGGCTCATGCAAGGGGGAATAAGCCGGACCGGCGCCAAACCCTCGGCTAACGTTGGACAGGTCGGGACGGCGAAGGAATCACCCGTGCGCCATGCACTCGCGCAGGGTGGACGATCTCACCTGAACAGCGAGGACCGAGCATGGCACGCGAGACGGGAACCGTGGAACGGTTCATGGACGAGAAGGGGTTCGGCTTCATCAAGCCGGACAGCGGCGGGAAGGACGTGTTCGTGCACCACTCCGCCATCAACGGGAGCGGCTTCAAGTCGCTCGCGCAGGGGCAGCGCGTGGAGTTCGACCTGGTGCAGGACCCCAAGGGCCCCCGCGCCGAGAACGTCTCCCCGGTGGAAGAGTAGCACCGGATCGCCTCACGCAGAGACGCGGAGACACGGAGAGACCCACCCGGCCTCTCCCGCGTCTCCGCGTCTCCGTGTGAGATCCATCCATTCA